>DUBD01000049.1:20074-38622 GCA_012960515.1 Bacteroidota bacterium
GTCGGGGACGTCCGCTCGGGGGCTGGCGATGACCAGCACCGCGGCTCCCCCCGCCTGTCCCGCTCTTGATGTGGACAAGAACCCGATCCAAGAGCGCGGGCCGTCGGAGCCGTCTGGCGAGAAGTAGTACCCCGCCCAGCTCTCCCCGCTCCCGAGGCGGCCGCCCTCTCCAGGCAGCTCGGACCACAGCGCCCTCAGGAACTGCCGCTGGTATGCCGTCCCCCCTGGCTCCCACGCGTTCGTGAGGGAGCGGGCCCACCTCAAGAACCCAGGGAGGAAGCCGATGCGGTCGCGGAGGTAGCGCGCGTACTCCGCGGTGAGCACGGAGACGAAGGGGTCGCCCCCCGCCGCGCCCTCGAGCGCCTCGACGAGGTCCTCCCAAGCGATGAAGAGCGCTCTCGCGTCCATCGCCCTTCCCGTCTCCGCTCTTCGGTTCTCTGGCGCGACGACCGCCAGCACGGGACGGACGGGGCGGCGTCGGATCGCGGAGAGGTGGCGCGCCACCCGCCCGAGCTCTGCGAGGTACTTGCCTGGCTGGCCCGCCTGGAAGGCCGCACCCAGCTTGACCTCGATCCCTACCACCGCGTCGTCGGTCTCGACCGTGAGGTCGATCCGCCCCCGCCCGTGGTCGTCGTCGTCGGTGGCGTACTCGGTGTAGCACGAGAAGTGGGAGTCCGTGACGAGGGGGCCGTGCGAGGACGCCTCGTCCAGGAGCTTGACGAGGGCGGCGCGGCACGAGGGTGAGCGGAGCACGAGGAGGCGGAGCCCCGCCGTGGCGAGCTGCTCGCCCTTCAGCCCCTCGAGGTCGCCGAACAGGTTCACGGGAGCGGGGGCTACGAGAGGAAGGGGAGCAGGGCCCCGCGGAACCGCGCCATGAGCGCGACCAGCCGCTCCTGCAGCTCGGGCCAGCGCTCCTCGTCGCCCCACCCGATCGGGAGGTGGGAGGCGACGCGTTGGGCGCGTCGGGACTCGTCGAAGTCCCAGTCGAGGGGCTCACCGAACGCCGCCTCTATGGCGGCCGACTGGGAGTGGAGGCGGTGGTAGAGCTCGGCGTTCGCCTCGGGGGTGGCGTTGAGGTAGAGCTCGGCTCGGGAGGCCGCCTTGAGTACGACGTGCGTGAACACCGCGCCAGGCACGTGGTGCGGGCCCGTCCGCATCCAGTAGAAGTGCGGCGCGCCCGCGGGCGCCTCGGGGTCGCGCTCGATGACGCCCGCCCAGAACCTCTTGAACATCCGCTGCCGCTCGTCGAGCTCCTGCTTCCGCTCGCCGATCTGGCGGGCCCCCTCGCTGGGGCCGACGACGAGCGTGAACACGGGGGCGGGCGCGGAGTCCCCGATCCGCACGGCCTCCACCTTCACGAGGTAGAACGAGGCCGCCGTCGACTCGTTCAGCCACGCGACGGCCTGGACGTGCTCGGGGCGCGCGTTGGCCACGACCCAGACCGCGGCCTCGGCGTCGAAGGCGGCGAGGTAGGTGACGATCTGGCCGAGGTGGCGGTGGTCGCTCGGCTCGAGCTGGTTCTCGACGACGACGCGGCCCCCACCCTCCGTCTCGCAGAGGAGGTCGACCGAGAACACGCCCGACGACTGCTCGCGCTGGACTGCGGCGATGCCGAGGCCGAGCTCGTCGTCGAGGGCGTCGATGTTGTCCTCCATCCAGACGGTGAAGTCGTGGGCCTCGTGGGGCCAGACGGTGCGGAGAGGAAGGCGCTGGAGGCGTCCAATCATGGATGTCAGCTCAACTCGTAACTCCGCTGGATGAGGGGCTCGGCGCGGCGGAGGTCTTCCATGCTCCCAACGGTCAGCTCGAGGTCGCCCGTGCCGTAGTGCCCGATGCCTCGCATATCGCGGAGCATGGGGTCGTCCTCGGTGTCCACCTCCTCGGGCGGCACCTTGAGGAAGACCATGATGTTTCGTGTCTTGGTGTGCACCTCGACGCAGGCGAAGTTCTTGAGCCGCTTGAAGGCGACGTAGTGCTTCAGCGTCTTTTCCTGCACGTCGTCACCGAGGGAAAGGCAAAAGGCGCGGAGGGCCTCGTAGCGGTCGGTGAGCTCCTCGTCGGCGTCGGCGATGTACTCGGTGACGCTCTTGTAGTACGTACCAGAAGTGACAGGGGAAGAGGTCGCCCCTACGGTCGAGGCCGTTCGCGTCTGGTTGACGAGATCGAGCAGAAGGAGGTCGTCGCCGTAGCGGCGGTAGCGGATGAGCTCGATGTTGCGGTTGATCTGCTGGACGGCGTGCTCGTCGTAGCGCGTAAAGTCTTGGGCGATGCAGAGCAGCCGCGGGCTCGACCACTCGATGGCCTCGGAGGCGTCCCGCCTCAGTTCGCGCATGACGAGGAGCTGGAATTCGGCCTTGTGATCGAGGAGCCAGTCGAGGTAGAAGAGGCCCTGGTTGATGACGTTCTCGTTCGAGGAGCGCTTGTACTCGATGATGACGGGACACCCGTTCTCGTCGAGGCCGAGGGTATCGATCCGCCCCGCGTGGCGAGCGCCCGTGGAGTACTCGGTGGCGAGGAATCGGACGCCAACGAAGGTCTCGAGGTGGCGTTCGATGAGCGCCTGTAGGCTCTTCTCAAGGTGGAATCCCTCGGGCTCCAACTCGGAGACGGTATCGCCAGAGGTGCGGAACAGCTTGATGTCGCTCATCGGTTTGACATGGCGAGTGGCGGTCGCTGGTAGCGGAAGGTGGGCTCGCTCACTCCGACTGAAGCGAGTCGAGTTGTGTACGTGCGCTAGACACCAGCGCCTCCATTTCAGCGAGTGCTTCCAGTGTTAGGAACGCTGAGACTCCGAAGGGCGCTCCGCTTTCGACCGACGCAAGAGTCGCGCCGTCGCTCGAGGTGAACACGGAGATCTCAAGCCTGCCTCTCGTGAGGAAGTTGGCCTCGAAGTCACCAAGCGGTCGGTCGGTGGGGTCAAGGGCGCGGAGGTACTGGATGCCTTCGGCTATAGCCCCGAGTTCGTCGGCGTCCACGAAGGAACGGCCTGATCGGTCGAGCCCACCTCTCCCCTCAGAAGTTCTGACGACCATCCCGTATTCGGCCTCCCCGCTCGCTACGTCCGTGAGTCTCATACTCTGGACTTCGACCGACGAACCGTACCGACCGCTGACTGTGCCGATCCTTTCGAAGTCCTTCACGATCACGACGCCAGACCGCGAGGAGAACGCTTCTAGGCTTGTAGAGGACGTGTCCGCTTCCACTTCTGGCTCTTGAGCTAGTGGAACGGGATCGTCGCTCGTGCAGGCAGCGAGTGCTCCGAAGGCAAGCGCGGCGACGAGGGCAATGAGCGTTCGTGACATAGGAGGAGCAAGGGTTCGGGTCAGGCGGAATCGGCGAACTCGCGGAGGAGGAGGTCGAAGAGCTGGCTCTTCAGGCGGTCCTTGACCCGCTTCTCGCTGAGGCGGCGGTAGAGGCCGATGCTGTGGTCGACCTGGGCGCGGACGCGGTCCTCGACGACGGCGTGGACCTTGTGCCGCTTGTTCGAGACGGAGTTGTTGCCCGACATGACGGCGCGGACGGCCTCGTCCTCGCGGACCTCGCGGACGATCTCCTCGACGCGGACGCGGTCCTTCTCGTCGAGGTCGAGGCCGAACGTGTCGTTGAGGGCGTCGACGATGACGGAGAGGTACTCGAACTCGGGGTCGGCGACGGTGGCGGCGCCCTCGGCGCGGATGCCAGGGAGGCGGGCGTCCTCGGCCTCCAGCTCCACGGCGCCCTCGTGGGTCATCTGGAGGCGGAAGGAGTCGAGGTCGACGGCGTCGGTGAGGCCCTGGGGGAGGCCGCCGCCCGTCCGCTTGTCGAGCTTGCGGTTGAGCGCCCGCGCGAACGCGTACTCCTTTTCGAGGTCGGTGTCGACGAAGGTGACGAGCTGGGAGACGTAGCCGTAGAGGCGTGCGAACGACTGGAGCGCGCTGCGGAAGGCCTCCCGCTCCTCCTCGTCGCGCTGGCGCCATCGGCCGACGACGCGGTCGAGGATCGGCTGCATCTCCTTCCCGTCCACGCGGGGGTCGAAGAAGACGGCCGCGAAGGCGTCGACGTCGGCGGGGGTGTAGAGGTCGAAGGCGGCGAGCCGCGCCGTGAGGTCGTAGAGCGCGTTCGGGTCGGTCTCCTCCTCGAGCGCGGTGTTCTGGTAGTACGGCTGGAAGGCGGCCTGGATGGCCTCGGCCTCGTTGACGAAGTCGAGGACGACGGTGTCCTCCTTCCCCCGCGTCGTGCGGTTGAGGCGGGAGAGGGTCTGGACGGCCTGGACCCCGCCGAGCCGCTTGTCCACGTACATCGTGTGGAGGAGGGGCTCGTCGAACCCCGTCTGGTACTTGTTGGCGACGACGAGGAGGCGGTACTCGGGGAGCTTGAACGCGTCGGGGACGCCCGTCCGCTTGGGGAGGCGGTTGAGCGAGGCCTCCGTGTGCTCGGCGCCCGTCTCGGGGTCCCGCACCGTGCCCGAGAACGCCACGAGCGGGCCGTAGGCGAGCCCCCGCTCCGCCATCAGCCGACGGAACGCGAGGAAGAAGCGGACGGCGTGGAGGCGGCTCCGCGTCACGAACATCGCCCGCCCCCTCCCCTGGACGGCGTGGAGCGTGACGCGCTCGAAGTGGTCGAGGCAGACGCGGGCCTTCTCGTCGACGGCGTGGTCGGTGAGGTCGACGTAGGAGGTCAGCGCGCGGACGGCCTTCCCCTTCTCGACCTCCTCGTCCTCGTCCGCGGCCGCCGCCAGCTTGAAGTAGCGGGCGTAGGTCGTGTAGTTGCGGAGGACGTCGAGGATGAACCGCTCCTCGATCGCCTGCCGCATGGTGTACGTGTGGAACGGGCGGAACTCGCCGTCGGGGCCGCGGCGGCCGAAGAGCTCGAGGGTCTTGTCCTTCGGGGTGGCGGTGAAGGCGAAGTACGAGAGGTGCGGCTGGCGGCCGCGCGTGCGGACCTCGGCGGCGACGGCGTCCTCGAGGTCGAACGGGGCGGCGTCCTCGGCCTCGGCGTCCTCCAGCCCCGCCGAGAGCGTGGCCTTGAGGTGCTTCGCGCCCTCGCCCGACTGCGAGGAGTGGGCCTCGTCGACGACGACGGCGAACCGCCTCCCCGCGAGCTCGGAGACGGCGGCGGAGATGACGGGGAACTTCTGGAGCGTCGTGACGACGATGTCCTTCCCCTGCTCGAGCGCCTTCCTCAGCTGCGCCGAGGTGCCGTCGATGGGGACGACCGTCCCCGCCGTGCGCTCGAACTGCTTGATGGTCCGCTGGAGCTGCTGGTCGAGGACGCGGCGGTCGGTGACGACGACGACGGTGTCGAACAGCCGCTCCCCGTCGGCGTCGTGGAGCTGGCGGAGGCCGTGGGCGAGCCACGCGATGGAGTTGCTCTTGCCCGAGCCCGCGCTGTGCTGGACGAGGTAGCGGTGGCCTGGGCCCTCGCGGGCGGCGGCGGCGAGCAGCCGCCGCACCACGTCGAGCTGGTGGTAGCGGGGGAAGATGAGGGCCTCGCTCGTCTTCTCCACGACGGCCCCCCTCTTCGGGTCGTACTCGCGGGAGGCCGTCGTCTGGACGTGGAGGTAGCCCGAGAGGAGGGCGAGGAGGGTGTCGGGCCGCCACGTGTCCTCCCAGAGGTACGCCGTGGCGTGGCCGTCGGGGTTGACGGGGTTGCCCGCGCCGCCGCCCTCGGCCCCGCGGTTGAAGGGGAGGAAGAACGTCTCGCCCTTCGCGAGGCGGGTGGTGTAGTACGCCTCCTCGTTGCCGACGGCGAAGTGGGCCACGCACCGCCCGAAGGCGAACAGCGGCTCGCGGGGGTCGCGGTCCTGGCGGTACTGCTTGACGGCCTCGGCGACGGTCTGTCCCGTGAGGCTGTTCTTGAGCTCGGCGGTGAGGACGGGGAGGCCGTTGAGGAAGAGGCCGAGGTCGAGGGAGTGCCCGCTCCGCCGCGAGTACCGCAGCTGGCGGACGGCGGCGAAGCGGTTGAGGCGGTAGCGCCGCTCGTGCTCGGGGTTGAGCCCCGAGGAGGGGCGGAAGTACGCGAGGCGGAGCGCGACGCCGCGGTCCTTGACGCCCTCGCGGAGGACGCTGAGCAGCCCCCGCCTGCCGACCTCGCGCGAGACGCGGCGGGCGATGGCGCGGTCCGCCTCCGCGCCGTACTGCGCCTCCAGCCGCTCCACCTCCTCGGGCTGGGTGGCGCGGAGGAAGGCGAGGAGCTCCTCGGGGAGGAGGCAGAGCTCGCGGTCGTACGCCGCGTGCGGGAGCGCGCGGTAGCCCGCGGCCTCCAGCCCCGCGACGACGTGGTCCTCGAAGCTCTCCTCGGTGTAGCGCTGCGTGCTCATGCGGCGGCGGGCTCGGCGCTGGCGGCGGCCTCCGCCAGCGGCTCCGAGCGGATGTCGACCTTGCCCGTGACGACCTCGGAGATCAGCGACGTGCGGAGCTCTTCGAGTCGTTGGATCAGCCGTCGCTCTCGCTCTTCGATCTCGTCGATGGCTCTCCCTCGCTCTTGGAGGTGCGAGACGATCCGTTCCTGCTCCTCAAGCGTCGGGAGCGGGAGGTCCAGATTCTTGACCTTGGTGAGATTGAGGTTCTCCTGGGTGTTAGAGGACGAGTAGTAGCCGATGAACGGCTCTAGCGCGACGAGGTAGAGCTTCAGGAAGTCGCGGTTCAGCGAGGCGGACGGTACCAATCCGAGGATGGCTTGGTTGATCGCAGCGTCGACCCCGAGGACAGAGGTCTTGCCGAGCGAAGCGAAGATGCTGATGAGGAGGGTCCCCGCGGGGAGCACCTCAAGCCGCCCTGCCTTCAAACCAGCGTCGGTCACGCACTTGGCGGTCCGTGTGATGACGGTCTGGGCGCTGATGTCAGAGATGGCCACCCACGGGGTGCCGCCCTCGTCAGCCCAGTAGGCCTCGTTCGAGGTGGAGGGGGTCCCTCCCGTGCCGATCTCGTCTAGCTCGTACTTGAGCTTGGTCATTGTCCAGTGCTCCGGGACCTCGCCCAGCCACTCCACGCCCGAGTCCTTCATCGGCGCGTCGGGGTCGAGCCCCTTCGTGACGGCGCGGTGGACGAGGGCGGCGCGGAGCTCGCCGAGGCGGGTGATGAGCGCCCGCTTCTTCGCGATGAGCGCGTCGACCTCGGCGGTCTTGCGGTCGAGGTAGGCCGCCAGCTGGCGCTGCTCGTCGAGTGGGGGGAGCGGGATGCCGAGGTTGCCGACGAAGTCCCAGTTTGCTCGCGGCATCTTCGCCCCGTACGTGGACCCGTCCACGACCGAGATGAAGTCAGCGGAGAGCATCCTGTAGAAGAGGAAGCGGCTGTCTACGCCATCCTGCGGTCGGAGCACGAGGAGTTCGCCGACGCTCACGCCGTCGCGGTCCGCCTCGTAGACCTTCGCGAGGTACGGCCTGAGCTTGTTGAACAGGACGTCCCCCGCGCGGAAGCCGCTCCCCGTCCCTGCGTACGTGCCGTCGGTCGCAACGTAGCGGCCCGTCTTGCTCTCGATGTTCTCTAGCGCGACCTGGAACGCCACCCGATCGCCGTCAGCTTCCTCGTTGGTGAGGTCGGCGGCGTACTTCACCTTCAGGGTGTCCCAGTGCTCGGGGATCTCGCCGATCCAGTCGAGCCCGCTGTCCTTGTAGTCGGGATACCGCCTCATGCCGCTAGCACCTCGTGGAGCATCCCCTCCGTCTCCGCGTCGAGCGCGAGGATCTCGGCCGTGATCTCCTCCACGCTCCGCAGCCGCTCGTAGCGGTAGAAGTACCGCGTGAAGTTGATCTCGTACCCCACCCTGTCCGCGTCGCGGTCCATCCACGCGTCGGGCACGTGGGGGGCCACCTCCCGCTCGAAGTACGCGCCCACGTCCTCCGCCAGCGGGACGCGCTCGTAGTCGCGGAGCTTGGTGTCGGGCTTGGGGCTCCCGTCCCGCTTCCGCTTCACCTTCCCCGCGGGCGTCCGCTGCGGCCGCTCCACGCGGACCTTCGTGTACCCGAAGTGCTCGTTGGGGAAGACCCGCACCCGCTCACCCTCCTCGAACGCGGTGTACAGCCCGACGACCTCCTCGATCTGGGCGTCCGTGAGGTAGTTCCGCTTGTTGCCGAGCGACTTCCGCATCTTCGTCGAGATCCCGCTCGCGTCCACGAGCTGGACCTTGCCGCGGCGCCGCTCGGGCTTGCGGTTCGTCAGCACCCACACGTACGTCGCGATGCCGGTGTTGTAGAACATCTCCGTCGGGAGCGCCACGATCGCCTCCAGCCAGTCGTTCTCGAGGATCCACCGTCGGATCTCGCTCTCGCCGCCGCCCGCGTCGCCCGTGAACAGCGGGCTCCCGTTGAACACGACGGCGAGGCGGCTCCCGCGCGCCTCCATCTTCGAGAGCATGTGCTGGAGGAAGAGGAGGGCCCCGTCGCTCACGCGGGGCGTGCCCGCGGAGAACCGCCCGTGCGGGCTCTGCGCCTCCTCCTCTATGAACGCCCGCTCCTTCTTCCAGCTCACGCCGAACGGGGGGTTCGAGAGCATGAAGTCGAACCGCTCCCCGCCGAAGCGGTCGCGCGAGAGGCTGGAGCCGAGGCGGATGCGGTCGGGGTCCTCGCCCGTGACGAGGAAGTCGGACTTCGCGATGGCGTAGGACTGGTCGTTGATCTCCTGCCCGAAGAGGAGCACGTCGGCGTCGGGGTTGACGGCCTCGATCTCCTCCTTCGCGAGCATGAGCATCCCGCCCGTCCCGCACGCGGGGTCGAACACGCTCCGCACCACGCCCTCGCCCCCGAGGTCGCCCGTGTGCTCCGCCAGCAGCAGCCGCACCATGAGGCGGATGACCTCGCGGGGGGTGTAGTGCTCGCCCGCGGTCTCGTTGCTCATCTCGGCGAACCGACGCAGCAGCTCCTCGAAGACGAGCCCCATCTCGTGGTTCGAGACGCGGTCGGGGTGGAGGTCCACCTCGGTGAACTTGTCCACCATGAGGAAGAGGAGGTTCTCCCGCGCCAGCTTCTCCACGATCGGCCCGAGGCGGTAGTGGCCGAGGATCTCGCGGACATTGGAGGAGAACCCGTCGAGGTAGGCCTGGACGTTGGCCTCGATGTTGTCCGCGTCCGAGGTCAGCCGCTCGAGGTCGAAGCGGGAGACGTTGAAGAACGCGGTCCCCCCCGTCTGCCCCAGCATGACCTCCTCGAGCTGGTCCTCGTCGAGCTCGCCGCGGAACCGCTCGTACGCCGCGAGCACGTCGTCCTTCTTCGCCTTGAGGACGAGGTCGAGGCGGCGGAGGACGACGAAGGGGAGCGTGACGTCGCCGTACTCGTGGGCCTTGAACGCGCCGCGGAGGAGGTCGTCGGCGACCTGCCAGATGAACTGGGCGCGGCCCTGCGTCGTGGCCGCCTGCGCGCGCTCGGCTCGCGGGTCGGCGCTCGGGCTGGTGCCCGCGGCTTCGGCCCCGCCCGCGGCGCCCGCCAGCGGCTGGCGGGGGGGCTCGGGGGCGCTCCCCGCCCCGCCCGTGCGGCGGGGGACCTCGGAGGCGGGGACGACGGAGAAGTCGAAGGAGGATTGGGGGTCGGACATGCAGGCGTGTTCGTGGGGGGCGGGAAGCTACGGGGCCTCCGCCCAGCGCTTCGACCGAACGCCCGCCGCGGCCAGCGCCGCCGCCGCCGCGAGGTCGACGGCGGCCCATGCCCCGCGGCTGAGGTGCACGGGGATGATGGGGTTGAACGCGGCCGCGAGGAGCCCGAGCCCGATGGCCCACGCCACGTCCTCGCTCTCCCACGCGAGGACGGCCCCGTACCCCGCCGCCGCGGTGACCGCGATCCTCAGGAGGGTGTAGTACCCGTAGGGGAGGGGCGCCAGCGCGAGGGCGCAGAGCGCGGCCGCCACGAGCGCGATCGGTCGGAACCGCCCCCCGCTGCCAGCGGGGTCAGCTGGCGGCTCCACCGTCCAGGAACTGCTGGATGAGCGGGCGGGTGTTCGCGGGGAGGTCCGTCTTGAGGACCTCGTAGCGCGCGACCTCCATCTCCTCGAACATCTTCCCGAAGTACGCCCGCATGACGGCGAAGTCGCCAGGGTGCCCCTCGCTCGGGGCGACCTCGAGCACGAGCACCTCCAGGCTCGGGAGGTCCACGCCAGGGTCCACGAACCCGTAGTCCCCCTCACGGAACCGCTGCTCCCACCCCCCGACGTCGCGGAGCCCCTCGCCCTCGAGGAGCGAGCCCGTGAGGTAGGACGTGCGGTTCCCCTCGCGGTGGACGGTCGCCTCGTGGTAGGCGTACCCGTCGGTGAGGACGACGAGGACGTTGCGGACGGCGGGGTCGGGGTCGACGGCGAGGTTCGCCGCGTCGCCGTCGGCGAAGAACCGCCAGATGTCCGCGCCGACGTAGTTCCGCTCCGCGAGCACGGCGTCGTAGATCCGCGCGAGGCCCTCTTGGTACTCCGCCCCGAGGCCGTCGTGGACCCCCTTCTTGTCCGCGGGGCTCATCCCCCCGAGGTCGGTCGTGAGCCCCTGCGCCACCTCGTTCACGGCGGCGTCGGCTGGGGTGGGGCTGAAGAGGGTGCGGATGCGGCCCTCGGCGGCGAACGCCCCCTTCGCCCGCATCTCGGCGACGAACGCCTCCACGACGGCGGCGGCGGCGGCGAGGTCTCGGTCGCGGTGGCTCGGCGTCGCGGGGCTCACCTCGGGGTCGACGCGGTCGGAGAGGTCGAGGAGGAGGGTGACGTTGAGCTGGCGGCCGTCACCGCCCGCCGCTGGCGGCGGGCTCGCGGCGTCGCTGGCCTGGGCCTCCCCTTCCCCCCCGCACGCGGCCAGGGGGAGGAGCGCGGCGAGGAGGAGGGAGCGGGTGAGGGCGCGCATACTAGAGGTCGAGGTGGGGGGCGGCGGAGGGGAGGGCGCCGTCGCCAGACTCTGGGGCTTGCGTGAGGGCGCGCGCGAGGAACGCGTCGCGGATGCCGACGGCCTCGTCGACGGCGGAGTCGGGGTGCTTGTTGGCCTTGAGGTAGTGGACCCACCCCTCCATGAACTGGCCGATGCGGTCCTTGAACGCCTTCGGGTTGTAGGAGACGATGAGGGGGGCCGCTTCGAGCGCGCCGATCTCGGTCGTGAGGTTGGCGACGGCCAGCTCCAGCGTGTCCGCCCGCTTCTCGTCTTCGGCGATGCGGCCCTCGATGTGGCGGACCTCGTCCTGCTTGGAGCGGATGGCGAGGCGGACGGCGTCGAGCTTCTCGTGCTCCTCGATCGTGAAGTCGAAGACGAACCCCCAGATGAGGTAGACGATGAACCCCGCGAAGATGATGAGCCAGAACTGCACGTTCTGAGCGGCGTCCGCCAGCGCGTACGGCTCGGGCGTCTGGAAGGCCATCTGGGCCTGGAGGTCGGCGATCTTGTGCGTGATCTCGTACGCGAGGATCGCGTCGAAGAGGAACGTCACCCCCACGAGCGCGCCCACTTTCAGGTACTTCCCGACCCCCTCCTGCTGCTGGAACTTGTGGATGAGGAAGCCGAGGCCGAGGAAGACGAACGGCATCATCGCGATCAGCACGAGCTCGGCGAGCCCGTGCTGGAACGCGTTCGCGAACGCCTGGGCGTCGAAGATCGCGTTGGCCACGCCGATCTCGCCCGCCCCGAACTCGCGGAAGAACGCGCTGTACGAGGCGGAGGAGTAGAAGACGAGGAGGTAGACGGTGAGGCAGGCGAGGATGAGGACGCCGATCCAGTACGACGCCTTGCTCGGGGCCTCTTCTCGGACGGCGGCGGGGTTCTCGCGGGTGGCGCGGATCTCGTCCCGCAGCCGCTCCACGCTCTCCCTCGCCTTCGGCACCTTCGTCTCGCGCAGGGCCTGCACCGTCGCCCTGTGCTTGTCCCGCTTCCCTCGGAGCTCGGCGAGCTGGGCGTCCCGTTCCGCCTGCGCTTGGAGGCGGGCGGCGTCGTCGGCGCTGACCTCGGAGAGGAACTCCTCGTAGAGCCGCCGCAGGCAGACGAGGAGGGCGGGCATCGAGCCCTGCATGTTCGAGGCGCGGGCGAACCCGAGGGCCTCGAAGTCCGCGCTCGCCTCGCCCTCAGGTGCGGGGGGCGGGGGCGCTGCGTCTGGGGGGGGCGCTGGCGGCGCGGCCGTTTTGAAGAGTCCTTTCTTGAGCATGGCGCTAGAGGGTGGCGGCGGCTTCGGCGCGGACCTCCGCCGCGGGGCGTCCCGAGGCCGCCTCCCCCAGGAGGTAGCCCGCGATCTCGGGCGCGTTCTCGTCCTCGAACCCGAACACGCCGCACAGCTTCTCGAGCATCCGCCGCTCCTCCTGCTGGACGACCCCGTCGGCCTGGACGATGAGGGCGAAGTCGTACAGGCACTCCACGCGGTCCAGCACGTCGTCGGGGACGGAGGGGCGCTGGGTGTGCGGGCTCAGGAGGACCTCGTCGATCTTCGCCTTGGAGACCCCCCTGCGCGTCCCGATCTCGTAGAGCGCTTGCAGCTCGCTGGGGTCGAGGTGGAAGTCGGCGAGGGCGACGGCGTAGAGGAAGAGGAAGTGGTCGTGGAGGGTGTCCACGACGGGGCCTGCGCTCATGTGGGTGAGGATGGGGCGGCCAAAGAGAGACACGACGTGTGGTCGAACGTAACAGGGAGAGTGCGAACGGCAATGCGAGCGGGGGCGCAAAGAAAAAAGGCGCCTCGGTCCGAAGACCGAGGCGCCAAGCGGGCGGGCGTCGTTGGGGAGGTCGAGCTCCGCCTCCGCGGCCTCGATCCCGCAGAGCGTGTGCTCCAGCCACCCCAGCGCCTCCCACGGCCCGACGCCGAGGCGCCGCGCCAGCCGAGCGACGCGGAGGGGGCGGCCCACGGCCTCGCGGGCCCTCTCAAGCAGCGAGGCGGGGGGCGTAGCGGTCGTCGGCTCCATGGGTCTCGGGGGCGGGGCGTGAGGGGAGGTCGGCGGCGTAGCGGACGAGCGCCGTCGTCGCCGCCTCGTTGTGGGCGAAGTCGGAGAGCGTGGGCTTGTCCGCGTGCCAGAGCACGGAGGTCACGGCGTTCGCCACGCCCCACCCCGTCGGCTCCTCGTTGGCGAGGTAGTGGTCGGCGACGCGCCCCCACGTCGAGACGGGGAGCCGCGCGAGGGGGCCGTGGCGGAGGCGGGCGAGCTCGGCGCTCCCGACGGGGTAGCGGGCGAGGCGCGCGGCGGCGCGGGCGAACGCGCGGAGCCGCTCGGGCGCGGCGCCGAGGGCGTCCATCGCGCGGCCGAGGTCGTCCTGCCACCCCGCGTTGGCGCGGTCGTGGCGGAAGCGGAGCCGCGCCATGAGGTCGGGCGCGAGCATCCCGTTCGCGCACGCGAGGCGGTGGACGAACAGGCTGCACCCGAGGCGGCGGCTCCCGTCGTACGAGTTCTCGAAGAGGAGGCCGACGCCGAGCACGTCGCCGACGGCGACCTCGGCGTAGACCTCCTCGGGGTCGGCCACGAGCGCGTAGAGGAACCGCTTCCCGTCGAAGAACACGCGGTCCTCCGACCACGCCATCCCGCTCGCGGCGGCGACGTCGGCGGCCATGCGGCGGACCTCGGCGTTGGGGACGAGGAGGTAGCTCGGGCTCACCACGCCGACCTCGCGCCACCCGCCCTCGGCGGAGGCGTCCTCGATGCGGACGGAGTGGCCGCGGCTCCGCATGGAGTCGGGGGCGAAGAGGGGCGCCTTCTCGATGGGCGCGTAGGGGTCGAGTAGGGTCTTCATGTCGGAGGGGGAGTGGGATCGGCCCCGCCACGCATGGGCGCGGGACACGGGGGCGATCGGGGAAGGGTCAGGCGGAGTGGAGGGGGAGGACGCCGACGGGGCGGGCGGGCGCCGTCGCGCCGTCGCCGCCAGCGGGGCGGGCGCGAACGTCGTCCGAGAGCCCGAGGTGGACGGCGGCCCCCGTCGAGACCGCCTCCCGCTCGACGACGTGGCTCCGCCCCGAGGCGCTCACGCGGACGCCGCCGCCGAGGCCGTACCGCCTCTCGAGGGCGTCGGCGAACGCCGCGGCGTAGGCGTCGGAGTACCCGTCGGGGCGCCCCTCCGAGCGTCGGGGGATGGTCACGAAGTCGGCGGTGGCGAGGGCCTCGCCCATCGCCTCGGGCGCCGTCGTCTCCTCGACGCGGCGGTCGAGCGGGAGGGAGGCGTCGGAGGAGAGCCGCCGCCACGTGCGGACGCCGAGGGTGGGGGTGCTGGCGCCCTCGGGGGCGCCGCTGGTGGTGCTGTGTCGCATGGGGATGGGGGGTGTGAGGAGCGGACCCTCCGCTCCACCCTCACCCAGGGAGCGGAGCGGGCCGCGGCCGCGGAGGGGGGAGGCGCCCCGTGGGACTGCCAGAAGTAGACTCCCCTCCCCCATAACGCTGTAACGGGGGGGGGCGGCCTCCGCCCGCCCCACGCCGACCCCCACCCCGTCCCCCTCCGCTCAACGAGTTCGACCCCCACCACCCCCCGAAGGGCGGGGGTCGGGGTCGGCGTAGATCCCGCGCTCTCACGGCGCGGCTGGTTTTCGGCACCCGCCCGCGGTGTCGGGAGTCACGCGCACGCGCGCGCATGGCCTAGGCTAGAGCACTCGGCATGGGGGCGCGAGCGCACGAAGACGGGGCAGGCCGCTCCCGTTCTCGGCGCCTCTCGCCTCAGCTCCTCTGGCCCTTCTTCTATTCGCGGCTTCCTCGCGCCTCTGTGCGGCTTCTATCTGTCGTAGGCTGCGGGACACGGCCCGCGCCCGTAGTCCATCCAGAGGCGGTAGGAAGAGGGGTTTGCGGCGCGGGGCGTCCGCCCGCACGCTTTGAGAAGTGTAACAAGCCTTGCTCACGACGAACCCCGCCCTCGGCAGCAATCGGGCACCCGCTGAGCGGGTGGAACTGGCGCCTGCGCCGCTGATCGAGGCGGTCGGCGGCCTGTGTCCTGGGCTCGACCACGTGGGGGGAGGGCTCTCCCTCGTCCTCCACTTGCTGCTGACGGAGACGACCGAGCCCCCAGGCCGTACCGCCCCGTGCCCGTATCGCCTCCTCTGCGAGATCGAGGGCGCGAGCGCGAGTCAGGTCGAGCACGGGAACGCGAGAGCGAACGAGTTCCTCGAACGGGTTCAGGAGACGCTGGCGGGGGAGGGCCCGCTTTCCCTGGAGGTGACCGAGCACAAGTACCACGAGGGCGAAGCGCGGAGGAACCGAGCACGGAGGCTCCGACTGGTGGGGGTGCCCGCGGAGGTCGAGGCGCTGGCGGAGCGGGCGAGGTCGACGATCTCGCTCGACTCGATGGAATGGCGCCTCCTGGAGCCTGGGGGCACTTACGCCCTGAACGGGGCCGCGATGGCCCGAAGGACCCAGGACCTGCTCGCCACCCTCCCGCAGTACGAGGACACCCCTGGCCTCAGCCGCTCCCTCATCGGGTACCTCAACGAGCTCGACCCTCGAACGTTCACTGAGCTCAGGCGGATGGCGGGCGCCCCCGAGACCGTTGCCCTCGTGGAGAAGTCGTATCCAGAGAAAGCCGCGTACGAGCGGGTGGCGGCCGTCCTACGAAGCGTGCAGTGGAGCCAGAAGCCGATCTACGGGGCCTCGCCAACGACGCCCCGCGTCCACGCCCGCGGTCGGAACGCGACCGCCCTCCCCTCCGCGATCCGACGGGACCTCACGCGGAGGCTGGGGTGGGCGGAGCTCGACCTCGCGCACGCGCAGCTCGCCTGCAACGCCCGTTTGTGGGGCGTCGACTCCGTCGTCGACGCTCTCGGGAGCGAGGGGTACGCGTTCTGGGACGACCTCGCGTCCCACCTCGGGGCGGACCCCTCGGCGCTCCGTCAGCGCGGGGAGTGGGAGAGGTTCAAGCGGCTGCTGAAGCCCCCTGTCCACGGCCTCTCCTTCGGGATGGGGTATGCTAGGATCGTTCAGTTCGGCGTTGCTAAGAGCGAGACGCCGCCTTCTCGGCTCGTCGCCGACGTGAAGCGACTGTGCGGGCTCCCGTTCGAGGCTGCAGGGCGGCGTCTTCTAGGGCACCCCCTCCTCAATGAGATGCTCCGCGCGCGGTACAAGCAAAGCCGCATCGTCAAGAAGGAGGGGGGGCTCCGTGACACGTTTGGTCGGTTCCACCCGTTCGACGAGAGCGCAGGCGCAGGCCCCCTGCTCGCGGTCGCCGCTCAGGCGATGGAGCTGCGGCTGCTGGAGCCCGTGGTTCGTACGGCGATATCGGAGCTGGAGGAGGCGCGGGGCCGAGGTCGGCAGCCCCCCTTCCTCATCGTGCTGTGGCAGCACGACGGGTTCACGATCAGGGCCCGTCAGCGGAGCCGAACGGCCTCGCAGATCCAACGGCTGAGCCGCCTCGTGTCCGACCAGGCCCGAGCCCTCGGGGTGCCCACGGGGCTCACCGTCGATGTCGGGCCCGAGGGCGCTTGAGCCCTGGCGCCACCCGCGCTCATACCTCGTTGAAGGCGGCGCCGACCTGCGCCGCGAGCGAGTGCGGGCTCACGTGCATGTACCGCTCCGTCACCCGCACGGAGGAGTGCCCCATGTAGGCGCGGATGGCCTCGACGCCGACGCCCCGCTCCGCGAGCCAACTCGCCGCCGTGTGCCGCGTCGTGTGGAAGCAGACGTGGTCGGGGAGGCCCGCCGCCCGCGCCATGGCCTTGAACCGCCGCGAGAGGTAGTTCGGGTGGAGCCTGCGGCCCGTCGCGCTGGGGAACACCCACGGCGCCCCCCCCGCCCCCGCGCGCTCCCTCAGCCCCGCGAGCACGCCGTAGGGCGGGGCCGCGAGCGGCAGCGTCCGTTCCCGCCCCGTCTTCGTCCTGAACCCGTCGCCGTTGGCGATGCGGAGCGCGCGGCGGCGGAGGTCGACGTGCTCCCAGCGGAGGTGGGCGACCTCGCTCGCGCGGAGGCCGAGATAGACGTTGGCGCGGACGACGGGGAGCAGCCACAGCCCCGACCCCTCGTGGGCGTGGCCCGCCCCCGCGGCCGCCTCGATCGCGGCGCACAGCGCGCCCACGTCGGCGGCGGAGAGGTAGCGGGGGTGCTTCTCGGGCACCCGCTCGAGGCGGAGCGCCGCGGCGGGGTTCTCGCCCCTCAGCCCCTCCGAGACGGCCCAGTTGAACAGGGCCGAGAGCGAGCCCGCGTACGACCGCCGCGAGACGGGCTTGGTGTCGGTCGCGGCGAGGTACCCCGCGAGGTCGCCCGCCGTGACGGCGGCCGTCCGCGTGGCGGGCCCGAGGTGGCGGAGCATCCCCCCGAGCACGACGCGGTACTTCTGGAGGGTGTGGGGGGAGAGGTGCGCGCGGGAGGCGTAGAACGCCTCGACTGCGCCGCCGAGCCGCTCGGCCCCCTCGGGCCCGCTCTCGCGGCGGTCGGCGCTCCAGTCGGGGTCGACCCACGGGTCGTAGTCGCCGAGGGCGTAGGCGTCCTCCAGGCGGCGCTGGAGGGCCGCGGCCGTCCGCTTGGTCCGCGTGCGGAGGGAGACCTGCTTCCGCGGGGGGCGACGGCGGGCGTCGTGGAACGAGAGGTAGTACGTGCCGCTGGGGCGGGCGAAGAGGGACGCCATGGGGCCTTCCGAGGGATGGGAAGGCGCCGCGCCTGGCGTCCGAGGTGTCAACAGTTCTGTCAACAGTCCCCCCCACGGAGCAGCCGTGGCCGAGGGGATTGGCAAGGGGCTGCAAAACGAGAAAAGCCCCAAACGAGCTAAAAAACCCGTTTGGGGCTGGAGGTCCCGAGCGGATTCGAACCGCTGTAGAGGGTTTTGCAGACCCTTGCCTAGCCACTCGGCCACGGGACCGTGGGCGCCCAAGATAGCGCGTCGGGGAGCGAACCTCGCGTGGAGGCTTGCCCAATCGCAGGCCCGGCAGGACTCGAACCTGCGACCGGCGACTTAGAAGGTCGCTGCTCTATCCAGCTGAGCTACGGGCCCAACGGGCTGGCGGCAGCGCTGAGGGCGTCCGCCAGCCGGCGGGGGTCGGGGTGGCCGGATTTGAACCGACGACTTCTCGCTCCCAAAGCGAGTGCTCTACCGGACTGAGCTACACCCCGAGGGCCGGGAATCTACGCCGCGCGGGCGCACTCCGGCGGGAAGGAACGAGGGCGGCCCCGCCGTGCAGAGCCGCCCTCAGAGCGCGTGGGCGCGGGCGTCGTTACGCCGCCTTCGCCGCCTGGAGCTCGTCCTGCACCTGGTCGGCCTCGACCATCTTGGAGCGGAACTCGAACTCGCCGTTCGGGCCGGACGCGATGGTCTTTTCATCGGTGCCCCGCCAACGGCGCTCCTCGACCCGCTGCATGGATCGCCCGGTGATCCGGAGGCCAGACAGCGGCTTCCCCTCCTGAGTCAGCGCGGTAGCGACCAGCTTGCACATCGCGACCTCGGAGGACAGGACGCCGTCGCTTGCAACCGACGTCCCTTCGGACGGCCCCTCAAGACCCGCCCCCCGGTCCTCGGAACGACAGGCGGCAGCGAGCAACAAGAAGGACAGGCTGAAAGTGAGGAAGAGGCGGCTCATCGGATGACTGTTCTACCCCGCCGCAGGCCAACACGCACCTAGCTCGCGACGGAGGAGAGTGCTAGCCGGTCGGCGGGTCAGCTGGCTTGACCGAGCAGATCGGCTGCGGTAGTTTCCGCGCGCCCGTCAAAGGTCAATGAGACCGAGAGAGTGTTACCGATGGCTGACT
>DUBD01000050.1 GCA_012960515.1 Bacteroidota bacterium
GGCCTCCGCCAGCCGGCCGGCGTCGGCGAGGCGTTCGGCGTAGCGGAGCCTCGTGAGCCGCGTGCCCCGGGCGCTCGCGCCCAGCTTCGCCTCCATCACCTGAAGGGCTCGTGCGATGAGCGCGAGCCCTTCGTCCGTTCGCCCCAGAAGGGCGCGGACCTCCCCGAGCAGCAGCAGGCTGTTGGCGACGGCCACGTGCTCCTCGCCAAAGTGCGCCCGCCGCGCGACGAGCGAGAGGGAGTAGAGCCGCTCGGCCTCGGCGTACCGCCCCTCCTGCTGGAGCACCCACCCGATGTGCTCACGGCTCTGCGCGATGTGCGGGTGGTCCGGCGGGAGCAGCCGCTCGCGCATGGCGAGGGCCTCGCGGTGGAAGGCCAGGGCCTCGGCGGGGTGCCCCTGCGCCAGGCGGAGCGCCGCGAAGTCGTTGAGCGCCTGCGCAGTCTGGACGTGCTCGCCGTGCGCGGCCTTCCGAAGCTGGACCACGCGGCGGTAGAGCGCCTCGGCCTGATCCAGGCGGTCCTGGTTGTAGTAGATGTACGCGAGCGTGTTGAGGTTGGTGACCACGCGCGAGTCGTCCGGGGGGAGGTGCGCCTCGCGAATCGTGAGGGAACGCTGGAGGAAGTCCTGCGCGCTGTCCAGGTTGCCGCGCACGCGGTGTATGAGCCCCATCCCTTCCAGGTCCGCCGCGATGTCCAGGTGGTCCTCGGGGAGGGAGAGGCGGTGGATGCCGAGGGCGTCGGCGTAGAGGGCGTCGGCGCGGTCGTAGTCGCCGCGGACGTACGCCAGCCAGGCGAGATCGCGCAGGGCGGTGCCGACGTCCGGGTGCTCGCTCCCGAGGTGCTCGCGGCGGAGGTCGAGCGCTTCGAGGAGCAGCGCCTCGGCGGCGTCGAAGCGGGCGAAGCTCTGGTAGATCCGGCCGAGCGAGGTCAGCAGGTCCGCGCGGACGTCTGGGTGGGCGCGGAGCCCGTTTCGCACGCTGGTGGTGGCCCGCGTGAGCACGCTGTCGGCGGTGAGCACGGTGCCGCCGGTCCGGTTGGGGTCGAACTCGCCGAGCAGGTCTGTAAGGAAGGCCGCCACTTCGGCGGCCCGCTCGGCCTCCGCTTCGGCGCGGTCCCGCTCCGCCCGCGCCTCGCGCGCCTGCCACACCGCGATCCCGGCCCCCCCCACGACGGCCGCCAGCGCGATGAGTCCGGCGGCCACCACGCCGCGGTTGCGCCGCACGAACGTCGCGAACCGATACCGCATGGTGTCTGGCCGGGCCTCCACGGTGCGCCCGCTGAGGTGCCGCTCCAGGTCTCGCGCGAGCGCCTCCACAGAGCCGTACCGCCGGTCGGGCTCCTTCCGCAGCGCCTTCGCGACGACGTAGTCCAGGTCGCCCCGGAGGTGGCGAGAGACGTCCTCGTAGGAGCCGCCACGGCGGGCCGCGGCCTCGGACGTGAGGGACGCGCTGGGCGGGGTAGGCGTCAGCTCCAGCACGTCCCGCGCGATGAGGTGCGGCGGGCGGTCGTGCGTGTCCACGGTCCGCGTCCCGGAGAGCAGCTCGTGGAGCAGCGCGCCGAGGGCGAAGACGTCCGCGGCCGTCGTCGTGGGCTCGTTCCGGATCTGCTCCGGGGCCGCGTAGGCGGGCGTGAGGAGCGCGCGGCCGGTGTGGCTCGCGGCGCCATCCTCTCGGACGAGGGTGGCCACGCCGAAGTCCAGGAGGACTGCGCGCGGCCCGCTGGCGGAGTCCGAGACGAGCACGTTGGACGGCTTGAGGTCGCGGTGGACGACGAGCTGGCGGTGGGCGTAGGCGACGGCGTCGCAGACCTGGAGGAAGAGGCGGATACGCTCGTGGAGGGGGAGGGCGCGAGCATCCGCGTACTCCGTGATGGGCTCGCCCTCGACGAACTCCATCGCCAGCCAGGGGCGGCCGTCCTCCAGCGTGCCGGCGTCCAGCAGGCGCGCCACGTTGGGGTGGTTCAGCCCGCCGAGGAGCGAGCGCTCTCGCGCGAACCGCGGCCCCACGTCGGCAGAGAGCCCCGGCCGTACGACCTTCAGCGCGACCGGCCGCGCGAAGGTGCCGTCGGAGCGGCGGGCGCGGTAGACCGCCCCCATGCCGCCCGTTCCCACGCGGGCCTCCACGCGGTACCGTCCGATCTCCCGCCCTACGAGGTCGTCCAGGGCAGGGGCACCGAACAGCGAGCGGCTGGCGCCGTCGCCGGCGGCGCCAAGCGTGGGGGTGGCGTCGCGGAGGTCGCCGAAGAAGCCGTCCGCATCGTCGTCCAAGGAGAGGAGGCGGGCGACCTCCGCGCGGAGGTCGGCGTCCAGCGTGCCGTCGTCGGCGCGGCAGGCGGAATCGAGGAACGCGTCCCGCTGGCCCGGTGGGACACCGGCCGCCTCATCCAAGACGGCCTCGATCCGTCGCCAGCGGGTCGGGTCGAGCACGGTCCCGGGGGCGATCAGCCGAGGTCCAGCAGGGGCGTGGGCTTCAGCTCCCCGTAGAGCCACGCGCGCGCCGCCCGCCAGGACCGGCCCACCGTCGCAACGGAGAGCCCGAGCGCTTCAGCGGTCTCCTCCACGCTCATCCCGCCGAAGAACCGGCACTCCACGACGCGCGCGGCGCGCTCGTCCGCCCGCGCCAGGCGGTGGAGCGCTTCGTCCAGGGCCGTGATGGTCTCGGCCTGTTCCTCGCTGAGGAGCGGGTCGCCCATCTTCATCGCGTCATCCAGGGGGACGTCCGGGATGCCGCCCCCGCGCTTCTGGGCGCGGGCCGCCTCGGCATACGTCACGAGCACCTGGCGCATCGCGCGGGAGGCCACGCCGAGCACGTGCGAGCGGTTCTCGAAGCCCTCCACGCTCCCGACGAGCTTGAAGTAGGCCTCGTGCACGAGCGCGGTCGTGTTCAGCGTCTCGTTGCCGTGCCAGCGCGCGCGGTGGTGGTGCGCGAGGCGGCGGAGTTCGTCGTAGAGGCGGCGGAAGAGGGCCTCGGAGTCCGCCTCGCCTCGGCGGAGAGCGTCCAGCAATCGCGTGACGTCACCAGCGGGGGTGTCCGGGGTGGGAGCGGACATGCCAGGGGGGAGTGGGTCGGGCGCTAAACATAAGGAACACACGCGGGCGCACTGGGCCGTCCGGGCGGGGGAAGGAGACACGGGCCAAACTTTTTTCCCGAGGGATGACCTCTCGCCGGTGGTTTTCCCGCATTAGTAGGTGAGGCTCGTCACCGATCCTTCTCTCGCTCCTCGGAGCCGAGACGGTGGGGGCCGCTGCACCTGGTGGTGGGAGTGCAGCGGCCCTCCGGGCCTCCCCGCTGGCGCTCGCCGCCGGCGGGTTCTCATCGGGCGGAGGCCCAGGCCCGCAGCGGGATCGGCCAGGCGGCACGGCAGACGACAACCCGGAGGCCCCCAGCGGGGACCGGCGCGTCACGGCGAGACCACGGCGAGACGGGCGAGGGCCGCGTCCGGCGTGGAGAGGCGGAGGACGTAGAGCCCGCCCGCCAGGCCCGAGGCGTCCCAGAACACCCGCGTGTCCATCGCGGCCTCGGCGTCCATCACCCGCGCGATGTGACGGCCGCGCGCGTCGAACACGTCGAGACGAGCGGGGCCGGGAGCGGGGAGCCGGACGTGGAGCGTCGCGCGGCCACGGATGGGCGTCGGGACCGTGAGCGAGAGCCCCGGGGGCTCGGGACGGGGCGCCGCGGGGGTGGTCACGGCGAAGGGGTCCGACCAGCGGGGATCCGTCGCGAGGGTTTCGTCCGTCAAGGTGCGCAGGAACGCGACGAGCGCCGTCCGTTCCTGCGGCGTGAACGCGGGGCGGAGGGGGCGTCCGTCCGGGCCGCGGAGGATGGGGTCCAGGGTGGGGCTGTCGCGGATGCCGGTGGAGTAGTGGTCGATGACGGCCTCCAGCGTCGCGAACCTTCCATCGTGCATGTAGGGAGCGGTGAGCGCCACGTTGCGCAACGATCCCGTCTTGAACCGCCCGTCTCCCGCGCCTGGGTCCGAGGGCTTCGCGTCCAGCCCGTTGTTGCGGGGAACGTCCCCCACGAAGAGGTCGCCGCGATGGCACTGCGCGCACCGGCCGCGCCCGAAGAACAGCTCCAGCCCAAGGTTCTCCTCGTCCGTGAGCGCCGCCAGCGGGCGGCCGGGTGGCCCGCCCTGTGCCTCGCGGGCGTCATCGTAGCGGGTGTTCGCCGGGACGATGGAGCGGACGAACTGGGAGAGCGCCCGCGCGATGCGGTCCGGGGTGACGGCCTCCGTCCCGAAGGCGTCGGCGAAGAGGGGCGGGTAGTACTCCGTCGCCGCGATCCGCGCGGAGGCCTCGGAGAGCGGAAGCCCCATCTCCGTTTCGTCCTGGATGGGCACGAGCACCTGCTCTTCCAGCGTGGCGGCTCGCTCGTCCCAGAAGAAGTGGCCGCGGGCGTAGTACCGCGCGAAGGCGAGCCCCATCGAGTGGCGCTGGGTCAGGCCGCCTTCGAAGCCTCGGCTGAAGCGGGCGGGGTCGGAGAAGCCGCGGTCCTGGAGGTGGCACGAGGCACACGAGACGGTCCCGTTGAGCGAGAGCCGGGGGTCGTAGAAGAGCACGCGCCCGAGCGTCGCGCCTGCGTCCGTGATGGGGTTGTCGGGCGGGGTGTTGTCTGTCGCCCGGACAGCCGGCGCCGTGAGGTGAGCCGGTAGCGCGATGCCGTCGTAGTCGTACGGTGTGCTCGGCAAAACGGGCGCCTCGCCGGAGCGAACGGCGTACGCGGCGCCGAGCGCGAGGGCGGAAGCGAGCAGGAGGGACGCGAGGCGGAGCACGGCGAGCGGGGAGTCCACCCATAGAATCGGCGGGGTGCCGGGCCGGGTGAAGCCTGCCGCCAGCGCGCGGCTGGCGGGGCGCGTGTGCGGAGCCGAGGCGCGCCCTTCTCGCGAAGAGACCACGCGCGGGCGAACTGTGTCTCCGCCCGAGGGTTGTGGCGGTCCCATTCCCCTCTGCCCGTGCGCTCCTCCGGCCGCCCGTCCGACGACATCCTCCGAGGCCCCATCGCCGGGGCGCTCCTCCGGCTGGCGGGGCCCGTCGTGCTGGCGAACGTGCTGCAGACGGTCTACCAGCTGACGGACACGTTCTGGGTGGGTCGCATCGGCGCGACGGCGGTGGCGGCGGTCTCGTTCAGCTTCCCCGTGCTGTTCCTGTTCATCGCGGTGGGGGGCGGGCTCACCATCGCGGGGACGATCCTCGTGGCGCAGGCCGAGGGCCGCGGCGACGGCCGCCAGGTGGACTACGTGGCGGGGCAGACGTACGCGCTCGTGACGCTGCTCTCCGTCGCGCTGGCGGCGGCGGGCGCGGCGCTGGCGGAGCCGCTGCTCCGGGGGATGGGCGCGGCCCCGGACGTGCTCCCGCAGGCGACGGACTACCTCCGGCTGAGCTACATCGGGCTGCCGTTCGTCTTCGGGTACTTCGTGTTCCAGGCGCTGCTGCGCGGCGTGGGTGACGTCAAGACGCCGCTCTACATCGTCGGGGCGACGGTGCTGCTCAACTTTGTGCTGGACCCGCTGTTCATCCTCGGGTGGGGGCCGGTCCCCGCGATGGGCGTCTCCGGCGCCGCCGCGGCGACGATCGGGACGCAGGGGCTGGCGGCGCTCGCGGGGGCGTGGCTCCTGTTCAGCGGCCGCCGCCCCATCCACGTCCGCTGGGGCGATCTCCGGCCCGACCTCGGCCTCGCGCGGCGGATCGCGCGGCTGGGCTTCCCGGCCTCCGTGGACCAGGGGATGCGCGCGCTGGGGCTGACCGTGCTCGTGACGCTCGTGGCCGGGTTCGGCAGCGAGGCCGTGGCGGTCTACGGGGTGGGCACGCGGATCTTCTCGTTCGTGCTGATCCCCGCGCTCGGGCTGGGCATCGCGACCTCCACGGTGGTGGGGCAGAACGTAGGCGCGAACCAGCGGCTCCGCGCCCGCCGCGCGACGGCCATCGGGACGTGGATCGCCGTCGGCACGATGACGGCGGCGGGGGCGCTGGCGTTCGTCTTCGCGAGGCCGCTCGTGGCGGCGTTCGTGCCGGGAGAGCCGGTCGTAATCGAGGAAGGCGCTCGGTTCCTGCGGATCATGGCGCCGGGCTGGGGGCTCATCGGCGCCCAGGTAGTGATCGGCGGCGGCTTCAGCGGGGCGGGGCGGACGTACGTCTCCATGCTGTTCTCCATCCTCAGCCTGTGGGTGCTCCGCTTCCCGCTGGCGTGGTTCCTCTCCACGCGGACGGACCTCGGGATGGAGGGGATCTGGTGGGCGTTCCCCGTCTCGTACGTCGGCGGGGCCGCGCTGGCGGTGGTCTGGTTCCTCCGCATCCTCCGCCAGCCGACCGGGGACGACGACGAGGTGGAGGAGCGTGCCGTGGCGGAGTCCACGGTGGGGCAGCCGTTCGGGCGGTAGCCGCGCGCTGGCGGGAGTGGTGGGCGAGGGCGAACGGAGCGGGGGCGCGCCGTGCGGCACGCCCCCGGAGAGCGGCTAGAGCCGCCCGAGCGATACGACGACGACGATCATCCCGATCACCAGCAGCCCGAAAAAGGCGTACAGGAACAGGGCGTCCGTCGTGGAGGAGTCGGGCCGCTCGGGGGGCGCCGTCTCCAGCCGCGGATCGGTGGAGTCCATGAGAGAAGGGGCAGGAAACCAGAGGGCTGCCTCCGCACGGTGGGGCGCAGACGC
>DUBD01000051.1 GCA_012960515.1 Bacteroidota bacterium
CCCGAGCGAGCAGACCCGCACCGCCTCCATCAGCTCCGCGAACACGTTGCCGCGCTGGCGGGCCGTCTCCGCCAGCCGGGCGAGGGCCTCGGGCGCATCGGCTTTGTGGCGGGCGTGGAAGCGTCCCAGGCCGTCGAGTTGGTGTTGCTTTTCCGCGTCCGAGCCGCGCATGAGCTCCACCTCGGCGGTCTCCTCCTCTCCCTCCGACGGGAGGAACGTGTTGACGCCCACGACGGGAAGCTCGCCGGTGTGCTTCCGGTGCTCGTACAGCATCGACTCCTCCTGGATCTTGCCACGCTGGTACATGGTCTCCATCGCGCCGAGGACGCCGCCGCGGTCCGAGATCCGCTCGAACTCGCGGAGCACGGCCTCCTCCACCAGGTCCGTCAGCTCTTCGACGATGTACGCGCCCTGGAGCGGGTTCTCGTTCTTCGCGAGGCCCAGCTCCCGGTTGATGATGAGCTGGATCGCCATCGCGCGGCGGACGCTCTCCTCGGTCGGCGTGGTGATGGCCTCGTCGTAAGCGTTGGTGTGGAGCGAGTTGGTGTTGTCGTAGATCGCGAGCAGCGCCTGGAGCGTGGTCCGGATGTCGTTGAACTGGATCTCCTGCGCGTGGAGGCTCCGCCCGCTCGTCTGGATGTGGTACTTCAGCTTCTGCGACCGCTCGCCGGCACCGTAGAGTTCCTTCATCGCGACGGACCAGATCCGCCGCGCCACGCGCCCGAGGACGGTGTACTCCGCGTCCATCCCGTTCGAGAAGAAGAACGAGAGGTTGGGCGCGAAGGCGTCCACATCCATCCCGCGCGCCCGGTACGCCTCCACGTACGTGAAGCCGTTGGCGAGCGTGAACGCCAGCTGCGAGATGGGGTTGGCGCCCGCCTCGGCGATGTGGTAGCCCGAGATGCTGACGGAGTAGAAGTTGCGGACGCCCCAGTCGATGAACGCCTGCTGCACGTCGCCCATGACCTTGAGCGAGAACTCGGTCGAGAAGATGCAGGTGTTCTGGGCCTGGTCCTCTTTGAGGATGTCGGCCTGGACGGTCCCGCGGACCTTCCGCAGCGTCTCGTCGCGGATGGTCTCATACTCGTCGGGCGCGAGCAGGCCCCACCCCACGAGCTCGCGGCCGTTCGTGCCGAGCAGGCCGAGGCCGGAACCGTCGTGCCCCTCGGGCAGACCGTCCGCCAGCCCGTTGGGGCCGAAGGGGACGTATCGCGGCCGGTCGTCGCCCAGCTGGCGGCTGATCTCGGCGTCGGCGGCGTCCCATCGGCCCTCGCGCTTGAGGAACGCCTCCACCTGCTGGTCCACGGCCGTGTTGAGGAACATGGCGAGGATCGTCGGCGCGGGGCCGTTGATCGTCATCGACACGCTCGTCTTGGGGTCGGCGAGGTCGAAGCCCGAGTAGAGCTTCTTCATGTCGTCCAGCGTGCAGATGCTGACGCCGCTCGTGCCCACCTTGCCGTAGATGTCCGGGCGCGGATCGGGGTCGCGGCCGTAGAGCGTGACGCTGTCGAACGCGGTCGAGAGCCGCTTGGCGGGCATCCCCAGGCTGACGAGGTGGAACCGGCGGTTGGTCCGCTCCGGCGTGCCCTCGCCGGCGAACATCCGCGTGGGGTCCTCGCCCTGGCGCTTGAGCGGGAAGACGCCGCCCGTGAAGGGGAAGAAGCCCGGCAGGTTCTCGGTCAGCGCGAAGCGGAGCCGCTCGCCGGGGTCCTCGGACTTCGGCAGCGCCACGCGCGGCACCTTCGTGCCGGCCAGGGTCTCGTGGTAGAGCGGCTGGCGGATCTCCTTGCCGCGGACGTGATAGACGTACTCGTCCTGCGTGTACTGCTCCGCGAGGGCGTCCCAGTTCTCCAGGATGGCGCGGGAGCGGGCGTCCAGGCGGTTCCACCAGTGCGCGGCCATCTCGTCCAGGCGGCCCGCCAGCTGGTCGCGGTCTTCGGGTGCCCAGTCCTCCACCTGCTGCCGCGCGCCCATAGCCTGCCCCCACTTCCGCGCGAGCTCCACCTGACCCTGCGCCCAGGTGCGGTAGTCGCGGCACGTCTCGGCGATCTCGGCGAGGTAGCGCTGGCGGTTGGGCGGGACGATGGCGAGCGTCGCGGGATCGGGCGCGGGAAGCGTCTCGGCGTCGAACAGGGTGGACGTGCGAGTCCAGCCGTGCTCCGCGAGGCTGTCCAGCAGCGCGAGGTAGAGCCGCGAGACGCCGGGGTCGTTGAACCGGGCCGCCATCGTCGGGAAGACGGGCATGTCGTCCGGCGACTGCGAGAACGCGGCGCGGTTGCGCTGCACCTGTTTGCGGATGTCGCGGAGGGCGTCCGCGGCGCCGCGCTTCTCGAACTTGTTGAGCGCGACGAGATCCGCAGAATCCAGCATCCCGATCTTCTCCAGCTGCGTGGGCGCGCCGAAGTCGCTCGTCATGACGTAGAGCGAGACGTCCACGAGTTCGGCCACCTCGGTATCGCTCTGCCCGATGCCGGCCGTCTCGATGATGACCAAGTCGAACCCGGCCGCCTGGCACACGCCGACGGCCTCCGCCAGCGCGGCGCTCGTGGCCTTGTGCGCCTGCCGCGTGGCGAAGGATCGCATGTAGACGCGGCCGGCGTGCTCGCCGTAGAGCGAGTTCATGCGGATGCGGTCGCCGAGGAGCGCGCCGCCGGTCCGCCGCCGCGTCGGGTCCACGGAGAGCACCGCCAGCCGCACGTCGTCGAAGTCGTTGAGGAAGCGGCGGACGAGTTCGTCGGTCAGCGTGGATTTCCCGGCGCCGCCGGTCCCGGTGATGCCCAGCACCGGCACGCGGGACTGGGGACTCGGGGCCGGGGCGGACAGTTCGGGCGCGGCGCCATCGCCGCTCGGCTGGCGGGCGGTCTCGACGGAGGTGAGCGCGCGGGCCACGGTCTGCGGCTTCGCCGCCACGGCCGCCTCCGCCAGTTGGACAGGCTCGCCCCCCTCGTCCCCCATCCCCACTCCCCCATCCCGGCGAGCGGAGCGAGCCACGTCGATCATGTGCTCGATCATGCCCTCCAGGCCGAGCCGCATCCCGTCCTCCGGGCTGTAGATCTTCGCGACGCCGTACACCTCCAACTCGCGGATCTCGTCGGGCACGATGGTGCCGCCACCGCCGCCGAAGACCTGGATGTGAGAGGCGTCGCGCTCCTTCAGCAGGTCCACCATGTACTTAAAGAACTCCACGTGGCCGCCCTGGTAGCTGCTCACGGCGATGCCCTGCGCGTCTTCCTGGATGGCGGTGTCCACGATGTCCTGCACGGAGCGGTCGTGGCCGAGGTGGATCACCTCCGCGCCTTTGGCCTGGAGGATGCGCCGCATGATGTTGATGGCAGCGTCGTGACCATCGAACAGGCTGGCGGCGGTGACGAAACGGACGGGAGCGTCGGGCATGATCGGAAGGGCTTCCATGGGGGCAACCTATGAGGTGAACCCTGGCGGGAACGGTGAGGTTGCCGCAAGAACGCGGGGTCTACTCCGCGAGCGCCCACGTCACCCACAGATCGCCGCGGCGCTCGTAGCCGAGCCGCCACGCGCCCCCATCCGCGTCGCGGCCCTCGCCCACGCCCGCCGCCAGCTGGCGGAGCCGGACCGAGTGCATCCCGGCGCGAAGGCCGGTCCGGCGCCCCTTGAGCACGGCCTCTTTGAGAGACCAGAGGAGCGTCTGCGTCTCGTCGGTCGGTCCCCCCAGGGCTTCCAGCACGGCGTACTCATCCGGACGGAGCATCCGCCGCCAGAGGTCCGGCCGCCGCTGGCGGATCGCCTCCAGGTCCAGCCCGACCGCCCGGCTCGCGATGGCGGCCCCGCCCAGGTCCCCCGCCGCGTGCGCGATGGAGACGTGGAGCGGCGCGCCCTGCACCTCCGGCGCCCCGTCCGCACCGACCGCCAGCGGGACGGCCTCGGGCGAGCATCCGAGAGACTCCGCCAACAATGTGCGCGCGGCCGTCCGCCCGAGCACGAACCCCCGCCGCCGCGCCTCGTGCCGGAACGCCGCCAGCCGGGCGGACTCCTCGGGGCTCAGCAGGTCCGGGCGCGCCGCAGCAGCGGGCAGGAGGCGGAGAGTTGGGCGGGGGGCGGTCGTCACAGGCCGGAACGTAGCGCCGACGCTCACGGGCTGTGACGGATTCGTTACTCCGCGGATTTGTGCCCTACCTTACGGTATGTCTGCCTCCCACCGCTCCTCCTCCGTTTCCGACTACCTCAACGAGGTCGTCCGTCCCGCCGCTCAGGACGCCGCGGACCGCGCCCGCTCCCGCTGGGACGAGACCGCCGGCCGCTGGAGCGAGAAATGGGACGAGGCCCGCGAAGGCGCCCGCCAGACGCTCGACGAGGCCACCGTCTCGCTGACGAAGTACCTCGACGAGTACCGCGGGCGGCTCCGGCACCTCTTCGAGAACCGGGTGGACCTCGACCGGCTGGCGCTGCAGCGCGGGCTCCCGCCGTTCGCGATGCGCGAGATCCGCGGCTCCCGCGCGCTGGCGGACCTCAACGCCATCGCGGACGACCCGCTGGCGGCGTACATCCCCGCGGAGTACGGCGGGCGCGGCGCTCACATCGCCGAAGGACTGGCGGTGCTGGAGGCCAGCGGCTACGAGTCGCTGCCGCTCTGCCTCATGGTCGGGATCAACGGCGGGCTCTTCCTGCAGCCCGTCGCGAAGTACGGCGACCCGTCCATCAAAGGCGAGGTCTTCCGCCGCTTCCTCGACGGGAAGAGCATGGGCGGGCTCATGATCACCGAACCCGACCACGGCACGGACGCGCTCAAGATGCGGACCCGCGCCACCCCGACCGGGCGCGGGACCGTCCACATCGAGGGCACCAAGCACTGGGCCGGCCTCACCGGCTGGGCGGACTTCTGGCTGCTCACCGCACGCCCCGCGACGAAAGACGGCGAACTCGGCCGTGACATCGAGTTCTACGTCGCCGACGTCACGCAGCCGGCGCAGCACATCGAGGTGGAAGAGGTGTTCTCCAACCTCGGGCTGTACATGATCCCGTACGGCCGCAACCGGCTAGACCTGGAGGTCCCGGCCGTGCAGCAGCTCCAGCCCCACACGACCGGCATCAAGATGATGCTGGACATCCTGCACCGGAGCCGCCTCCAATTCCCGGGCATGGCCATGGGCTTCCTCCGCCGGATGCGCGACGAGGCCCAGCACCATGCCGAGACCCGGTACGTCGGCGGCCAGCCGCTGGCGGGGTACGACCAGGTCCGGGCCCGGCTCGCCAAGCTCCAGGCGGACGCCACCATCTGCGGCGCGATGTGCCTCTACACGTCGGAGAACGCGGGGATCGAGAACGACCTCTCCGGGATGTCGCTCCAGGCCAACGCGTTCAAGACTACCATGTCAGACGCGATGCACGAGGCCGCGCAGTCGTTCCTCCAGATGTCCGGGGCGGTCGGATACCGCCAGGACCACCTCGCGGGACGCTCCGTCACGGACTCGCGCCCCTTCCAGATCTTCGAGGGCTCCAACGACGTGCTCTACGAGCAGGTGGCGGACGCCGTGCTCAAGGGGATGCGCCGCGCCAAGATCTCCAACGCCGGCGACTACCTAGCCGAGCGCGAGCCGCTCACCGAGAACGCGGCGGACTCCCTCCGCACGCTGTTCGACTTCGACGTGGGCACGTCCATCCCGCAGCGGAAGGCCGTCCACCTCGGTCGTGGGCTCGCGAAGGCCGTAGCCCTCGGGGCCGTCATCGGGCTGGCGGACCGCGGCTACCCGGATGAGCTGATCACGCAGGCGATCGACAGCCTTCGTGCCCGCATCCGGGAAGACCTTGCGGGCTTCCACGCGCCAGAGTCGCCCGTGCTCGTGCAAGGCGCGCACGAAGCCCCCTCCTGGCTCCGCTACGTCGGCGCCTAGACGCACCCCCGCCAGCCGCTGGCGGGGGCGTTGGGCGGGCGGAACGGCGGCGGCGCGGGCGGTTCCGAGGTTCCCTCCCAAGTGGCTCCGGGGAAACCCTGAGACCCGACGCGCCTGGAAACGGGGCGCGGGCGCAGCCGGTTAGAGAAAGGCACCTCTCCCCGCCTTTCTGTGACCGTCACCTCTCCCTCTCCCGCACCCGATGCGCAGAGTTGGTCGTACGACCTGCTTCCCCTTCTAGACGCGCGCGTCGTCTTCGTCCACATCCCCAAGACTGGCGGCCTCTCCATCGCGAACGCCGTCTACCGGACGGAAGGCGGCGGGCACCGGACCGTCGAGGAGTACAAGCGCGAGCTCGGCCCCGAGGTCTTCGCGTCGCTCGTGTCCTTCACCGTCGTCCGCGAGCCCACCGAGCGGCTGGCGTCCGCCTTCCGGTTCCTCAAGCGCGGCGGCATCAACGACCTGGACCAGGCGTTCGCCGCGGAGCACCTCGCGCCCTTCGACACGCTGGAGGACTTCGTGACCGGCTGGCTGACGCCGGAGACGGCCCGGAGCCAGATCCACTTCCGCCAAGGGACGCCACCGGAAACGCCAGGTGTCGACGGGGGAGTGTATCTCCAGGTGCGCGACGTCGATCGTTTCTACGCGGAGATCAGAGAACGCGGGGCGTTCGGGGAGGGCTTTCCGCGCGCGTTCGCAGCGATCCGAGAGCACCCACCTGAGGATAAGGACTATCGCTTGCGCGACACGATCTTCGTGGACCTGAACGGCTACGTAGT
>DUBD01000052.1 GCA_012960515.1 Bacteroidota bacterium
CGGAACAGACCACCTGGACCGTGCTCGGCAACGTCCTCCTCGATGAGACGGGCACGTCACAGGCGCTCCCCATCGAGGTGACCGACGAGGACGGCCCACTCGCTGACCTCCCGTACGGGTTCTACACCGGCGCTCCGAACGCCGATCGCTACGACCGCGACGTGTGGTCCGCGAGCTCGCTCTTCGAGCACCGGTTTGGCGAGGCCGTGACCGTCCGCCAGAACACCCGCTACTACTCGGCCGATCTCGACGACCTGATCGTCTACACGACCGGGATCCTGGACGACGGCCGCACGATCTCGCGCTCAGCCTACGGCCGTCTCGGCGCGCTCGACGGGCTCGCGCTCGACAACAACGTCCGCTACGAGACCGAGGCGGGGGGAGTGGACGCGGCGCTACTGGCGGGCCTCGACGTCCAACTCGTGGACGTGGACCTCGCGACGACCTACCTCTACGCAGCGCCGACGCTCGACCTCCTCGCCCCGGACTACGACCAGCCCATCCCAGACGTGCCGACGCTTGGAGACAACTCGTTCCGCCAGTCGCAGACGGGGGCCTATCTGCAGGGCCAGTTCGACGTGGCCGACCGGCTGATCCTCTCGCTCAACGGCCGCTACGACTGGGCGACGAACGAGGCCACGAACAACCTCGCGGAGGCTCCCGCGCCCGTGGAGCAGGACGACGAGGCGTTCACGTGGCGGGCTGGCGCCATCGTCAAGCTGCCCTACGGCGTTGCGCCGTACGCCAGCTACGCGGAGTCCTTCCTGCCGCAGATCGGGCTCGGCCCCGAGGGCGCGCCGTTCTCGCCGGAGACCGGCCGCCAGTACGAGGTCGGCGTCAAGGTCCAGCCACCGGCGTGGAACGGGTTCTTCACGGTCGCCCTGTTCGACCTCGCCCGGCGCGACTTCCTCCAGTACGATCCGGTCTCCTTCGCCCAAATCCAGACGGGCGAGGTCTCTTCGCGAGGGGTGGAGGTCGAGGCTGTCGCGAGCTTGCTGGGGGGGCTGGACCTCACGGGCAGCATGACCCTCCTCGAGGTCGAGATCACGGAGAGCGCCATCGAGGCCGAACTCGGCAACCGTCCCACACAGATCCCGGAGACGACCGCCTCGCTATGGGCCAACTACGCGCTCCAGCGCGGTCCGCTCGCGGGGCTCGGCGTGGGAGGCGGCGTCCGCTACCTCGGCTCGACGTTCGGAGACGCGGCCAACACCCTGGAGACGCCGAGCGTCACGCTCGCCGACGTGGCTGCGTTCTATTCCTTCGGTCGGTTCCGTTTCCAGCTCAACGTCCAGAACGTGCTCGACGAGGAGTACGTCGCCGCGGCCTACGACCGATCGACGACGCTCGTGACCCTCGGCGCGCGCCGCCACGCCTCCGCCGGCCTCTCCGTCCGGTTCTAGCGCCGGGCTGGCGGGCGCCCTCCGCCAGCCGACCGGGCGCCGCCCTCTCCGGGGCGGCGTCCGCGCACGTTCCGCCCCTTTCCTTCCCGCCTCATGCCGAGCCGAAACGCCCTCCGCGCCTGGTTCCTCGTCCATAAGTGGACGAGCCTCGTGAGCACGCTCTTCCTGCTCCTCCTCTGCGTGACGGGGCTCCCGCTCATCTTCGCGCACGAGATCGATCACGCGCTCGGCAACAGCGTGGACCCGCCAGAACTGGCGGACATCCCGGACGTGCCGGCCTCGGTCGATGCCATGATCGCCGACGCGCAGGCTCGCTACCCCGACGAGCACATGCAGTTCGTCGTGGGCGACCCCGACGACCCGAACGTGGTCTTCATTCGGATGGGCGAGTCGCCCGAAGGCTCGACGATCAACGTGTTCGACACGTATGACGCGCGGACGGGCGAGCACCTCGTGGCTTACCCTCTCGAGGCTGGCGGCTTCATGGAGGTGATGACGCACCTCCACGTGGACCTGTACGCGGGGTTGAAGGGGACGCTTTTCCTCGGGTCGATGGGCATCTTTCTGTTGCTCTCCCTCGTCTCCGGCGTCGTCTTGTACGGGCGGGTGATGCGGAAGCTGAGGTTCGGGACGGTCCGCAACAAGACGCCGCGGCTGCGGTGGCTCGACCTCCATAATCTCCTCGGCATCGCGACGCTCGTCTGGCTCCTCGTCGTCGGCGTGACGGGAACGATCAACGCGCTCGCGATCCCCATCTTCCAGCAGTGGCAAGAGACGGAGCTAGCGGAGATGACCGCCAAGCACGCTGCCCCTGACCAACCGCCGGTGACGGAGCTCGTCTCGGTGGACACCGTGCTGCAGAACGCCGCAGCCGTCGCGCCCGGCAAGGTGCTGAGCTTCCTGGCCTTCCCCGGTAACGAGTTCGCCAGCCCGCACCACTTCACCGCGTTCATGGTCGGCGAGGACGCCCGTACCGAGCGGCTGTTCACGGCCGTCCTGGTCGACGCCGCGAACGGCGAGGTCCTCGAGGTTTCGTCGATGCCGTGGTACACGCAGGTCTTGTTCGTCTCTCAGCCACTCCACTTCGGTGACTACGGGGGCCTCCCGCTCAAAATCCTGTGGGCAGTCCTCGACGTGCTCGCCATCGTTGTGCTCGGGAGTGGGGTCTACCTCTGGGTGAAGAAGCGGAAGCAGACGGTCGACGATTGGCTGGCGGTGGCTCAGGGAGAGGCGCCGCCGAGTCCGGCATCCGCCGATGATGCGGGCGCGGGTCCGCGCGCTGCCACCGTCCGCCAGCCCGGCGTGGGAGCCGTCGCGTCATGACTGGACCGTTCTCCGCCCGCAAGATCTGGGGGGCTCCCCTTGCCCTCGGCGTTCTTAGCCTCGTTGGTCTCGTGGCCGCGCTCGTCGCGGACGGCTGGGGCGATGCGCTCTCGTGGATCGCGCTCGCCGTCCCGGTTGCCGTGAGCGTGTGGGGATGGTCCCGACCCCCCGGTCCACCTCCGATGCCGCGAGCCCCACGCGCAGAGCGCCGGGCTGTCCGTCCGGCTGGCCCACAGCCCGCGCGTTCGCGCCGTCCGGGGGCGTGAGGCGGGGCCCCGGTCGGAGACCTGCGGCTGGGTGGTAGCACCGACTCGCAGCCGGGTTCGCGGAGCCGGTCGAGTTCTGCGAAACGGATGACGATCCGCTACCGCCGAGTCACTCGCGCGCGATGTGCCCGCCGAGGTCGGGAGATGGCCGGCGCGAAAAAGGTCCACCGGTTTGGGGCGTGTACCTCCCGTCACCGGCCGTCGGGAGGTGGAGGAGCGCCTCGTGGTCGAGGCCGAGTACCGGAGCCTCGCGGGGGCCCGCATGACGCGCCGGCTCTACCCCCTCAAGCTCGCGTACTGGGGGCGCGTCTGGACCTGCCCCGCCTGGTGCGAGCTGCGGGGGACTTCCGCACGTTCCGCGTGGACCGGATCGAGGCGTGCGAGATGACGGGGGACTCGTTCGACGACGAGCCCGACCGGACGTACGCCGACTTCTTGGCCCACGTCGTGACCAACGAGGTCTGGGACAGGAGGGCCTCGGCGTCCAGTGGGGCGTGGCGGCCCCGCGCGTCCCCTCCAAGCCGCCCACTGGCGGACTAGGTGAACGTAGCGACGAGCCGCTCGACCGTGTTCCAGTTCCGTGACGTCAGCCCCGGCCCGACGTGCCGCTCTACGAACGCATTCGGGCTCCCCTCTCGGCCCCCCACGAGGCGGGTCACGCTGTACACGTCGGCCCCGTCAGCGGCGAACACGACAAGGTCGCCCCGAGGCGACGAGGCCGGGAGCGCGGGGAGGTCAGGGGACGGGGCAGGGAGGAAGGTGACGAACCGAGTCTGGACGGGACCAGACGGGGCGCCCTGGAACGGGTCCCGGTCAACGGCGGCCGCGAGCACGTGGAGGGGGCGGACGTGGGCAGGCTGATCGAACCCGATCCAGTCCCGGAGGAGCGAACGGGCGCGGGCCGCGACGGCCACGGGTTCACTTCGGGTTTCAAAGACGACGTTGCCGGTCGCGAGGAACGTGGCGGATTCGGTGGCTCCAGCCTCGCGGTAAGCGCGGCGGAGGAGGTCGTTGGATTGTCCGCCACGGCCGAGCGTGACGAACCGGACGAAGGCGACGTAGGGGAGCATTCGGTGAGGGGCGGGCCTCGAGTTACCTGATCTCGTGACACTAGCTCGGTTTAGGAGGGGCCACGATCGGGACGACCCTCGTGGTGATAGGGGAGTCGTCCATGAGGGTGGGGAGGATCTTCGAGAGGACCCATCCGTGGGTCCGCGGGTAGGTCTTGCCGTTGGTGCGCATCCGCCACGGGCGCGTGGGGTCCTCCGTCGGCTCGAACGTGCGGACCAGCCTCCCGGCCCGGTACTGCTCGACAATGACGTCGCGGTTCTTCATGGGGGACGATACTGTGGAGCGGTGCGGGCTATCCTAGGGCCTCGGGGTCACGCGGCGAGCGTGAGGGCTGCGCCGCGGAGCCGTCGGCTGTCGGGGCGCAGCGCCCACGAGACGGCCGCCAGCAGCGCGATGGCGAGCGGCGCGGCGGCGTGCCACCACGCGGCGCCGGTCGCGACCGACGTGTACGCGGCCCCGGTGAGGTCGAGTACGATCCCGAAGTAGGCCCACTCCTTGACGAGCGGCAGCCTCGGCAGCACGATCGCAATCGCGCCGAGCACCTTCCAGGCCCCGAGCAGGACGACGAAGTGGATGGGAAAGCCTAGCGCGACGACGCCCTGGACGACGTCCGGCACCCGCAGGACATAGGCGAGTCCGCCGGAGCCGATGAGGATCGCGACCAGCGCGGTGGTAGCCGCGTACACGGCGGTTCTTATGCTCATGGGTCTAGGCTTGCTCAATGCGGAGGAGGTTGCCGGCGGGGTCGCGCACGGCGCCGTCGCGGACACCCCAGGGCCGGGACGCCGGCTCCTCGAGGACCACCGCGCCCGGGGCGCTGGCGATCCGCTCGAAGGTCACGTCGAGGTCGTCGGCCCGGAAGTGGACCGGGCGCAACTCGCCCTTGGCGAGGAGGGCAGCGAGGGCGTCCCCGTCCTGTTGGGAGCGGCCCGCGTGGGTCTGCGACAACACGACCGCGAGGTCGGGCTGTCTTTCGGGGGCGAGGGTGACCCATCGGAACCCGTCGGAGGCGACCTGGTGGCGCACCGTCAGGCCGAGCGTGTCGCGGTAGAATCCGAGGGCGGCGTCGATGTCATCGACGAGGATGTGAACGGCGCTGATCGAGAGGGGCATGGGACATGCAGGGGAGTGGGGGGGGCGAGAAACTCCGCGAGTGGAGCGGCCGCCGCTTCTCGAAACCTGCTCAACTTCGTCCTCCCCGGGGCTGGCGCCGACGGGCTCGGGTCAGCACCATCGCCTGGCAGGGAGGCACGACCCGAAGGTCGCGGTGGTCACGCGCGCGGTAGGCGGACGGGGGCTCCCCGACGATCTCCGAGAACCGAGTGGAGAAGGAGCCGAGGCTCGCGAAGCCCACCTCGAAGCAAACCTCCGTCACGTTTCGGTCGCCACGGCGGAGCAGCGCCTTCGCCCGCTCGATCCGGCGGGTCATGAGGTAGGCATACGGGGTCTCGGAGTAGGCCTCGCGGAAGCGGCGCGTGAAGTGCGACGGCGACATTCCCGCTGTGCGGGCGAGCGCCGCGACGTTGAGCGGGAGGGCGTACTCCCGGTCCATTCGGTCGCGAGCCTTGCGCAATCGTCGGAGCTCGTCGAGGTGGGGGGGCATGGGCGTGCTGTCGGGTGGCGCGGAGGTAGCCGTCGCAAAGGGCGGCTCTGTGGGCCGCTACAGATTCTCCTGCACGAACTGCGCCGCGAGGTGGAGGTTGATCTGGACGAGAGGGACCTCGCCGACGCTCGTGAAGCTGTGGATCGCGCCCGCCTTGGCGACGATGATCTCGCCCGGCCCAGCCTCGAACGTCTCCCCACTGACGGTCCACTCGGCCTGACCCTCCTGCACGGTGACGACCTCGTCGTAGGGGTGGCGGTGGGGCCCCGGTCCGGCTCGGCCTGGACGAAGTACGCCGAGAGGGGGACGTCACCTTGGTCGCTTCCGACGAACTCACGGGAGAGGCCTCGGGTCGGGAGACCGGCCAGGTGGATGCGGTGCATGGGGTGACGGCATAGTTGAGGCAGGTGGAGCTAAAGCCACCCTCGTAGCGGAAGCAGCGGCGGGCCAGACCGGGTGCACCCCGGTCCGGCCGGCCAAGCGGCGGCGTTATTCGCTGGCGTCGGAGTCCATCCAGAACACTTCCCAGTGGTGCCCGTCCAGGTCCAGGAAGCTCCACGAGTACATGAACCCGTGGTCCTTCGGGTCTGCCGCGTGCGCGCCGCCAGCCGCCACTGCCGCCTCGACCATCTCGTCGACCGCCTCGCGGCCGTCCACGCCGAGGGCGAAGATCGCCCCCGTGGTTTCGCGCGGGTCGCCGGCCGGTCGCGCGCTGAACTCCGCGAACCGCTGGCGGTCGAGGAGCATGAAGTAGGCGTCCTCGCCAACGAGCATGCACGTGGCCGAGGCGTCGGTGAACTGGGCGTTGAAGACGAAGCCGAGCGCCTCGAAGAACTGGATGGAGCGCTGGAGGTCGCCGACGGGGAGGTTGACGAAGAGCTTGCGGGGCGGGGCGGGGGCCGGCGTCTCGCTCGCTGCAGCAGTGGGC
>DUBD01000053.1 GCA_012960515.1 Bacteroidota bacterium
CGGTCGCGGCGTGATAGACGTAGGCGGTGTGCAGGGAGTCCGAGGCCAGCCGCTCGCCGATGCCCTCGCTCTCGAAGCGCACCATGAGGTGCGTCTCGTTGACTTCGGCGCGGACCATCAGCGGCCCGCTGGCGAGCACCGCCAGCCGACGGACGACCGCCCCCAGCAGCCCGAGGTTCAGCACGAGGGGGTGCGCCGGCTCGTCGAAGTCCAGCGTGGCCGGGGTTCCGGCGCTGCCTTCCGCGAGGGCGGTGTGGAGCGCGGCCCGCAGCCCCGCCGCGCCGATGGGCGAGGGCTTGCTGGTCCGCAGCGCAGAGAGCTGGCTGAGGTCCAGGAAACCGTCCAGCGTCTCCAGCACTTCGCCCGCGGCGCGGGAGATGGCGCCCCCTGCCTCTGAGGCCTCGTCGTTCGCTTCGGCTTCGAGGAGGTCCGCGAAGCCGAGGATGGTGGCGAGCGGGACGCGGAGGCCGTGGCTGAGCAGCGCCATCAGGTCGGCGCTGTGGCGGGCGTCCTCGGCGGCTTTCGCCTGTGCGGCATCCGCGGACTGGCGGGCCGTATTGCGCTCGGTGACGTCCACCGCGACGCCTCGCGCGCCCGTGGTGCGGCCGTTGCGGTCGTAGGCCGGCAGCGCCATCACGTCGAACTCGCGCGAGCCGAACTTCAGCGACCACGAGGCCGGCTCGCCCGCCAGCACGCGCCCAATGGATTGCGTCATGGAGGGCCGGAACCGGTACCGCTCGTACACGGACTCCCCGACGAGGTCGCCGGAGCGGAGGCCGGAGAGGGCGAGCCCGCGGCCTTCGGCGAAGGTGAACACGCCCGCCTCGTCGAGCTCGAAGAGGATGACGGGCGCGGCCTCCAGCAGCGCGCGGAGCTGCGCCTCGCGCTCGTGTACGCGGGTGCGCAGGTGGTGGCGCGAGGTGATGTCTTCGGCGAGGAAGGTGACGCGCGCGGGGCGGTCGCCCTCGGGCTCGGAGACCAGCCCGAGCGTGACCGCCAGCTGGCGGGGCTCGGCGGCGCCGGGCGGGACGACCTCCGTGCGGAACGGCTGCGGCGTGCCCTCCACGAGCGCGCGGCGGCAGGCGGCGGTCCAGAGCCGGAGCGTTGCGGGCGGGAGCACGTCGGAGAGCCGGTCCCCATCGCCGACACCGAGCAGGTGAGCGGCCGGGGCGTTCGCGCTGGTCACCACGAGGTCGTCCGGCAGGCCCGCCGCGACGATTGGCTCCGTGTTTCGTACGGCTGAACACCAGGGTGCGGCCCAGCGCCTTGCCCTTCACGATGTCGTACAGCAGTGCCCGCTTGTCCGCCTTGCGCTTGCGCGCGACGGAGCGCAGCAGGCGCTCGAAGGGCCGCCGCCGCATCAGCTGCGCTTCGCTCGCCTGGAGCTTCCGGCGGGCCACCTGGGCGCCGAGCGCGATCCCGGCCCATCGCGCGAGCATCTGCACGAGGTCCCGGTGCTCGGCTGCGAAGGGTTCGTCTCGCGGCTCGCGGGCCACGAACGCCAGCACGCCCAGCCCATTCCGCCCGGAGACGATCGGGGCGCCGAGGTACGCACCGACGCTTCGCGCTTCGGCGAACGAGGAGGCGGGCACGTCGTGCAGCCCCACGGCCCCGCTGGCGCGGTACGTCATCGTGGCGAGGCCATCCGTCTCCAGCAGAGCGCCCAGGTCGAGGATGTCGGCCGGATCGCAGAGGGCCTCTACGTCCCACGCCTCGGCCTCTACGCAGAGGAGCACCGCCGCGTCCAGGCCCAGCACCCGGAGGGCCCGTTGGAGCGCGATGTCCAGAAGCTCGGGAAGCGGGCTGGAGTCGGAGGCGAGGTCGCCTACGAACCGCACGGGGTCCAGCGTGATCTCCGGCGACTGCTCGTGCACGAGGGCCCGGACGAGCTCGGTCGCGTCGTCCAGGGCGCCTTCGTCCAGCGGGAAGTCGGAGAAGGCGAGGAGCACATGGCCCGTCGTCCCGAACGGCGCCGCGCCGACCCAGGCGGCCGTGCCGGTGCCTGGCAACGCGCCGCGCTGGGCCGCGAGGGCAGCCGTGATGGCGTCGTCATCGCCGACGTCCCCCTCCTTCGCGAGGACGAGAACGCTGCCGTCGAGGGCGTGGCGGGCGAGGCAGAGTCCGCGCGCGCCGAGGAACGCGGCAGACTGGCGGAGGGCGACAGAGATCGCCGCGGCTGGGATGGAGAGGGGCACCGTGGGCGGGGGATCAACGCTTGCTCTATCGGCACCCCGGCACGACCGCACAAATTAGCGCGCAGATGCGGAACCCCAATGCGCCTCACGAGCGGCCGGCACCCTCCAGGTCGCTGCTCTGGCTGGAACGTCGGCCGTTTGCCCCGTTCCGTTGCTAGCGGCTGACGACGACGCTCGCGGTCCGCCGCCCCATCGGGGCCTCTACGACGAGGAAGTAGAGGCCCGGCGCGAGGCCGAACGCATCCACCTCCACGCGGGAGTCGCCAGCGGGGCGGGCGCTCGCGGGCAGCTGGCGGACCGTCCGGCCGCGGGCGTCCACGAGCCGGGCGACCACCGTCGCGGGTTCCGGGAGCGTCAGCGTCAGGCCGGCGCGGGCGCGGACGGGGCTCGGCGCCAGCGGGCCGAGGCGCAGGCCGTCGTCCTCCGGCGTGGTCTCGGCGGCGGTGGCCAGCGTGAGATCGTCCGTGGCCGTGTAGATGAGGTCACCCGAGGGGATCTGGTTGCCGTTCGCGGCATTGCCCGCGGCGTAGATCGTGACGGCAGGCGGCGCCCCGCTGGCGGGTGGCACCCACGAGAACGTCCACTCGCTCTGGCCCAGGCCGTCCGCGGTGTGCGTCACCCAGTCTGCGCTCCCGTTGTTCGCGAGGCGCATGGTCGTCGCGCCGCCCAGGTCGAAGCTGCCGACCGGCGTCCCGGCGCCGTCGCGCACGCCGACCTCGAAGCCGGTCCGGCTGCCCACCCCGTTCGGGTCGGGCGTGGTCGTGTTGGTCACGCGCACCGTGATCTCCACCGGCTCGCCGGGCACGTAGGTCTCCGGCGCCACGATCTCGATTCCGCCGTCGCCACTATTCGCGTCGGCGCCGATGTGGCACGCCGTGCAGTTGTCCTGGAAGCCGTCGAACGCGGGGGGCGCGCCGGTGTGATACGAGCGGGCGGTCGGTGGCTGGACGAGGACGAACAGGGCCGCGAGAACAGCGCCTCCCGCGAGAGGCAGGCCGCGGAGGAGAAACGAGGTCATGGCTCAGCGGGACACGACGACGCGGCGCGTGGCCCGCCGGCTCGGCGTGTCGAGATGGACGAAGTAGAGGCCCGGCGCGAGGCCCGAGGCATCGAACGTGAGACGGGTATCGGCGGCCGGCCCCTCGTGGAGACGCGCCACCTCCCGGCCAAGTGCATCCAAGACGGTGATGCGGGCGGACTCCCCGCCGGGCACGCGGACCGCCAGTTGCACCTCGCCGCGGACGGGGTTCGGCCCGAGGACCTCCAGACCGGCGCCTTCCGACGCGCCCTCTTCTGCCGCGACGACGGTGCCGCCGAGGATGTAGATCGTGCCGGAGTTGTAGGACGCCACGTACGCCTCCCCGCCGGGCCCCTCGTTGATGGTCGAGATGTTCGGGATGGAGGTCGTGAGCAGCGTGGAGGTGGCGTCCCCGGTCTCCGGGTCATACTGCAGCATCCAGAGGCGGGGCAGGACGAAGTCCGCGTAGAGGTAGGCGCCCTCCAGGCCGGGCACGGCGCGCCCCCGGTACACGAAGCCCCCCGTAATCGAGAACCCGCCCTCTGCCCCCCCGGTGTGGGGGTACCACGCGATGGGAGCGTCGTAGGCCGAGAGATCGCACCCGGACTCGAAGCACGCGGGGCCTTCGACGGGGCGCCAGCCGTAGTTGCCACCGCTCTCGACGAGGTTCACCTCCTCCCATCGGTTCTGCCCCACATCGCCGAGCCAGAGGTCGCCGGTGTCGGAGTCGAAGGAGAACTTCCACGGATTGCGGAGGCCGTAGGCGTAGATCTCCTCCCGCACGTCCGCCTCTCCGACGAAGGGGTTGTCCGCCGGGATGCCGTAGGTCTCCCCCTTCGGCACGTCATCCACGTCCAGGCGGAGAAGGGACCCGAGGAGGTCGGATCGGTCCTGCCCGGTGCGCAGTGGGTCGTTCGCGCCGCCCCCGTCTCCTAGCCCGACGTAGAGGTAGCCGTCCGGGCCGAAGGCGATCTTGCCCGCGTTGTGGTTGGAGAAGGGCTGGTCCACCTCCAGCACCACCTGCTCGCTGGCGGGGTCCGCCGCCAGTGGGTCGGCCGTGGACCGGGCGAACTCCGAGACGATGGTGCGGCCGTCCGGGCGCGCGGTGTAGTAGACGAAGACGCGCCCGTTCGTCTCGTAGTCCGGGTGGAACGCGAGCCCGAGGAGGCCCCGCTCGCCTCCCGCCAGCACGCGGTCGTCGAGGTCCAGGAACAGCGTGGGGGCGGTATCGCCCGCCTCCAGCGTCAGAATCTGGGCGGTGCTACCCCCCTCCCCCTGCTCCACCACGTAGAGCCGGTCGGGCTGGCCGGGCGCCACCGCCAGCTCTACGGGGAACGTGAAGGAGACGCCCGGGAATGCGTCCGTCGCCACGAGTTGGGCGGTGGCGAGGGGCGCGAGGAGAACGGCGGCAGCGAGAGCGGCCGTAAGGCGAAAGCGGTGCATGGGGGCGCGCGAAAGTTTCAGACCAGACTGAAAATGCCCGAGCCGGATGATAGCGACCTTTCCCGCGCGGCTCTACCCCTCCGGCATGATTCCCCCCCGACGCGTCCCACTCCTCCTGCTCGCCCTGCTGGCGCTCGCCGCCTGCGGCCCCGACGAGCCCGCGCTGGACCGCGCGGCGCTTCGCGCGGAGTGGGAGACGTGGCGCGCGAGCCGCGACAGCCTCTACGCCTCGGAGGAATCGCCCGTGCCGGTGGACCTCCGCGAGGCGTTCGGCGGGCTGATCTACTTCCCGTACGACTCCACGCGCACGTACCCGGCATCGCTCCAGCCGGCGCTCCAGCCGGATACGCTCTACCTCCAGACCTCGACGGGCGAGATCCGGCCGATGATCGCGTCGGGCGTGCTTTCGTTCTGGGCCGAAGGGCGCACGCACCGGCTCACGGCCTACATCGCGGGAGGCCCGCGCGACCCGGCCGTGCCGCCCAGCCTGTTCGTGCCCTTCCGCGATCAGACCACTGGACGGGAGACCTACGGCGGGGGGCGCTACCTGGACGTCCGCCCAGATCCGGACGGCGTGGTGCGGCTGGACTTCAACCGCGCGTACCACCCGACGTGCGTGGTGAACCCGTCGTACTCGTGCCCCATCCCGCCGCCGCAGAACACGCTCCCGCTCCTGCTGCAGGCCGGCGAGCGCTATCCGGAGACGGCGGCCGCCAGCGGGGCGTAGCGATACAGAAAAGGGCGGAGACCGAAGCCTCCGCCCCTCTTCCGCGAGAGCCGCACGATGGTGGTGGGGCGCGGCCCGTCACGGTCTAGAATCAGCCGTCGTTGCGGCCGCGACGTCCGTCGTCGTACCGATTGTCGTCGCGGTCGCGGTAGCGGCGGTCATCACGGTCGCGGGAGCGGCCGTCCGTCATGGCGCGGTATTCGCGCGTCTGCTGACGGTTGAGAATCCGCTCGATCCGGCGGTCCGCGTCATCCCAGAAGCGCTGCTCGGCGCGGTTCATGCGGCGCTTGTTGAACTGGCGCGGGAACGGGTACACGTCGCGGTACTGGCGCGCGTCGCGGTTGCGGAGGAGGCGGTAGGTCCGGTCCTCGAGGAGATCGCGGATGCGGCGCTCCTGCCGGTCGTTGAGGCGGAGCTCGCGGTCCAGGTACTGCGCGTAGTCGCGGATGTCGCGCTGGACACGGCGCCACTCGGTGCTCCGGCGGACGTCATACCGGTCGTTGCGGTAGTCGGTCGGCTGGTAGACGGAGCCGCCCCGGCGCGGCGTCGGGTAGCGCTGGGCTTCCACAGTGGAGCAGCCGCTGAGGGCGAGAAGCGCGATGAGCCCGAAGGAGAAAAGAGACGAACGAGTCATGGTGGTGGGGGGATTGGTGGGGCCCGGAGGTCGGCGGCGCCGGGTGTCGCGCCAGCCTCGGGATCAGGGCCGCGGTCTGGGCTGCCGAAGTATCAACGGCCGTTCCGGCTCCCCACATCGCACGAATCCGCCCGTTTCGGGCGATCCAGCGTCCACCATCGCGGACACCCGCCGCCCGTGCCGTCCGCGCCGCCCGTGCCATCCGCGCCGTGGCAGCTGGAACAATTGTCGGCGAAGAGCGCGGCGCCTACCTCCAGCCGCTCGGGCGAGGCGCCGCTGTCGAGGCCCGCCAGCGACTGCACGTAGTCCGCTACGATGCGGATCTGGTCCCGGTCGAGCATGCCATCACGGCCGAACGCCAGCATCTCGGCATAGCGCGTGTCGGGATGAGGTGCATTGATGCCGACACGCAGGGTTTCGAGGATCGTTTCGTCGTCGCCGCCCCAGAGCCAGGCGTCATCGACCAGAGAGGGATAGCCGGGGCCGCCTTCGGCGCGGCTTCCGTGGCAGGCCGCGCAATTGGCCCGATACAGGGCCGCCCCC
>DUBD01000054.1 GCA_012960515.1 Bacteroidota bacterium
GGGTGCCATCGGAGCGGTGGCCGTGGCTGACGAAGAGCGGCGCGTGGGGGGGGGCGTCGCCGCGCGAGCGGAGGTAGGCCAGGAGCGGGTCTACCGCGGCGTCGTCCAGACGGACGGCCTCGTCCTTGGACTGGCGGCCCTTCCCCTGCACGCGGAGGTACGTGCCCATAAGCGTCTGGTCCAGATCGCCCCGGTCAGCACGGACGAGCTCGATCTCCGCCAGCCCGCCGAACACCATGAGCGAGACGATCGCTCGGTCCCGCAGCCCGATGGCCGTCGCGCGCGGCACGGCCTCCAAGAGCCGCTCCACCTCCGCCTCCGCGAGGACGCCGCGGGAGTGCTGGCTCGGCCGGCGGTTGCCCTTGACGGCACGCGCCGGATTCTCGGGGAGGTCGCCTCGCGCGACGAGGTACTCGCACAGGCGCCGGAGGGCGGTGAGGTACGTGCTGACCGAAACCTGACTCAACTCGCGCTCCTCCATGAGGTAGCGCTTGTAGGCGGCCACGTCGTCCTCGCGGAACATGAACCGAGCGGCGTCGCTGCCGAGGCGGGCGCCGTGGTAGCGCTCGAACTCGTTGAGCGCGCGGCGGTACGTCCCGACGGTCGCGCGGCTCTTGCCCTGGAGGTAGTCCGTGAGGAAGCCCTCCAGCCGGGCGGCCAGTTCGGAGGCGGAGAGGCGGAGGGGAGACGCGTCGTCGGCCATGTGGGGGCGGGAAGGGAGGCGCCGGGGCTGCATAACGGACATCAAGGTAGGAGGCCCGGTTCCGCCCCGCAATCAGGCAGCGCCCGCTGGGTCCCGCCGCGCTGGCGGCTGCCGCGAGCGCGCCCCGCGTCACCGGGTTGGGGCGGCCGGGAACGCCTGCCAGGAGCGTCCGCCAGCGGGCGCGTTGCAACTACGCCTGGGGGCTCCGTCCTGTGCCGCACGCCCCGGTGCCGATGCCGCCGCTCTCGCTCACGCCCCAGGCCGTCCCGCTACTCTGCCAGCTGCTCATCGCCGGGACGGCCGCCGTCTACCTCCTCAGCCTGCCGCGCCGGACCCGCGCGACGCGCTGGTTGGGCGCCGTGCTCGGGTTCAGCGCTGCTTTTTCCGGGGCCTACTTCCTCGCGACCCTCGCGCCCGCCGGCTCCGCATGGGAGATCCGCGCCTCCCTCGCGATATACGTCATGCTGCTGGCGACGGTCGTCTCGGCGATCCAGGCGGCGTACACGTTCGTGAGCTCTCCCTTCCGGAAGGAGCGGCGGATCGTGCTGTGGCTCTCGGCTGGAGCGGGCCTCGCGCTGTTCGTGCCCACGGTCTGGGCGTTCGTGCGGGCAGACCTGGCGCACGCACGGATTCTGCTCGGGGCGTACAGCATCGGTCTGTTGCTGGCGGCGGCGGGTTCCATCCTGGTGCTGGGGCGGAAGGCGGCGCGGATGCGCGCACTGCTCCGCCAGTCGGACGTGCGGCGCGTGGCACGGCTCCGCGCGGCGGAGGGCATCGGGGCGTTTATCGCGCTGCTCGTGCTGGACCTCGCGATGGCGCTCCTCAACGCCGCGGCCTGGTTCGGGGTGCTGCCGCTGATCGTGCTCCAGTACGGGTCTTTGTTGGGGCAGATCGTGATCTCGGTGGGGTTCGTCGTGCTCGTGATCAACCACGCGCCGGAGCCCTCCACGGTGCAGGCGAAGATCGTCGGCCTCGCGCTGGCGACAGTCCTGGCCGTGCTCGGCGTGGCGTCCCTCGTGACCCTCCGCCCGACGGAGATCGCGGAGACGGCGGGCAACGTGGTGCCCCAGCGCGTGGTGCTCCGGTTCGAGCCTCGCGAGGCCGGCGGCTACCGGCTGGACCAGCGCCGCGACGGTGCGCTGGACTCCCTCGCGGGCGGTCGGCCGCTCCGGCTGGCGGACCTCCGGGAGGGGAGTGCCGAGGTGGCGCTGCCCTTCGCGTTCCCGTTCGGAGACGGGGAGGTCCGGGACATTCGCACGGGGTGCTCGCCGGTCGTGGTGCTGGACGGCGATCCCCGGCCCGTCCCGATGCGCTCGCTCAGGGGCGGCGCCAGCGCGACGATCGCGGCGTTCCTGGTGCCGGGCGTGCCGGCGTCTGCAGCATGCCTCGAAACCGCATTCTCGCCGGACCGCGCGGTGTTCGACTGGGCGCGCGTGGACGTCTCCGGTCGGGCGCTCCGTCACCGCCTCGTGCTGTTCCCAGACGGCGCGTTCGAACTCGCCTACGACGGGCCGCCGCTCCACCCGGTGACAGGAGGGGTCGGCTTCCGGCCGTCGCGCCAGGCGCCGTTCCTCTCCGTCGCGCTGGCCGAGGGGCTGCCCGCCTCGATCCCGGCCGGCGTGGGCATGCTGGAGGACTACGAGGAGGTGTACCGGAACGCCGCGCACGACCGTGCGCTCCCGTTCGCGCTCCTCGTCATCGGCGCGATGGCGTTCGTGATGCTGCTGTTCCCCGTCTTCCTCCGCCGTGGCATCCTGAGGCCTCTTCAGAACCTCCTGGGGGGCGTGGAGCGCGTGCAACTCGGCGACCTCGACGCCCGCGTGCCGGTCCGCACGAGTGACGAGTTCGGGCTGCTGGCGCGCGCGTTCAACGGGATGGCGGCCTCCGTCTCCGGTGCGGAGTACCGGCTGCGGGCGTACGCGGATACGCTGGAGACGCGCGTCGTGGAGCGGACCGCGGAGCTGGAGAGCTCGCTGGACGAGTTGCAGCGGACGCAGGGCGCGCTCGTGGAGACGGAGAAGATGGCGTCGCTCGGGCGCCTCACCTCCGGGATCGCGCACGAGATCAAGAACCCGCTCAACTTCGTCGTCAACTTCGCGGACCTGCAGGCGGAACTGCTCGCCGATCTGGCGGCTGCGATGGGAGAGGGTGACCGGGCCGAAGTGGACGCGCTGTTGGAGGACCTCGCGGTGAACGCCCGGAGCATCCAGGCCCACGGCGCTCGCGCCGATGGCATCGTTCGCGCGATGCAACTCCACGCGCGCGGCGCGGCTTCGGGCGAACGCATCCCGACCGACCTCAACGGCTTGCTCCGCCTCGCGGCCGAGGAAGCGGAGAAGCGCCACCCAGATCTGCCCCCCATCGCGCTCGACCTCGACGAGGGGATCGGTGAGGTGCCGCTCGCACCGGAGGGCATCCTGCAGGCCGTGGTCAACCTGCTGGACAACGCGCTCTACGCCACCCGCCAGTCGGCAGAGGGGGATGGGGAGCCGCCGCGCGTGACGCTGTGCTCGGAGCGGCGAGGCGCTGATGTCGGGATCCGGGTCTGCGACCGCGGACCCGGCATCTCGGACGAGGTCCGCGACCGGCTGTTCGAGCCGTTCGTCACCACCAAACCGACGGGCGAGGGCGTGGGGCTCGGACTCTCGCTGGCCTACGGCATCGTGACGGCGGGCCACGGCGGACGTCTGGAGGCGGAGAGCCGGGAGGGCGACGGCGCGACGTTCTGCATCTGGCTGCCCATGGCGTGACGCGGTCGAGACTGCTAGCGGCGCGGGGGGCATGGGTTCTGGCGTGTGACATTCGGCTGGCACCCGGGCGGCCTAGCCTGAGGGGGTTCAGACCTCTATCCCATGAGCACGCCCCGCATTCACCCCCTCAGCCGCCGTCCGCAGCAGCGCCGCCTCGTGGTGGCCGTGCGCGGAGCGGCCGGCACCGGCAAGAGCTGGTTCGCCGCCTCGCTCGCGGACGCCGGCCTCGGCCGCCTCTGTTTCTTCGACACCGAGCGCAAGGCCCGCCTCATCCCCGGCTCCGACGGGTCCGTCTTCGACGCCATCGAGGTGGAGCACCCGGACGAGCTGCCCGCCTTCGTGGACTGGGCGCTCGGCGAAGGCCGCGAGGAGCAGGGCTACGGCTGCTTCGCGCTGGACTCGTGGGCCATGTACTTCGGCCGCAAGCACCGCGCGACCGTCGAGGCGGTCCGCCAGCGCACCGGCGACCCCACGGCGCAGCCGTCCGCCGAGGAGTTGCAGGCGGATCAGGTCGTCTTCCAGGAGGTGCTCCGCCGGCTGTGTGTGGACTCCGGCGCGTGCGTCGTGATCACGGACCAGGTGGCCGCGCGCGGGAAGGAATCGCGTGAGGAGAACGAGATGGGCCGCGTCCTCCCGATGACGGCCTCCGGCCTGGAGTACTTCGTGGACGTGATGCTGGAGATCTCACTGCGGCAGGACGGCTTCGAGACACGCCGCATCGCGACGGTGGTCAAGAGCAACGCGAGCGAGTTTCCCGTCGGGATGGAGTTGGAGGCGCCGGACTTCGCAGCGCTGCTCGGCCGGATGGGTGCCGGCCCCCAGCCTGCTCCCGCGCCCGTCCACGCGCTTCGCCCGCAGGAGGAGGCCGCGCCCGCCGCCGCCACGCTGGCGGACCTCACGAGCGAGGCCGAGGGGTTCGGGTTGGACCGGCACAAACTGCTGCTCTCCGCCCGCCACTACTGCGGCGTGGCCGCGCTGGAGGAACTGTCCGCGGAGCAGGTCGCGGACCTCCTCGGCAAGATGCGCGAGCGCTTCGCGCCGAGCGGGGACAGCGCGACGACCGCCGAGCCGGAGGTCGCTGTCGCGAAGAAGCGGAAGAAGGCGGCCTGATCGCGCGGCTCGCCTCGCCGAGAACGGCCGCCAGCGGGAGCCCGTCCGCGCTTGCCGCGTAGGGCGGGCTCACCCCCGATCCGACCGTGACCGCTTCTCCCGACGCCGCCCCGCTGGACGTTCTCGCCCTCGCCGCCCACCCCGATGACGTGGAACTCTGCGCCGGGGGCACGATGTGCCTCCTCGCGGAGCAGGGCTACCGGACCGGCGTGGTGGACTTCACGCGGGGCGAGCTGGGCACGCGCGGTACGCCGGAGACGCGTGAGGAAGAGGCCGCCCGCGCGAGCGAGATCCTCGGGCTGGCAGCGCGCGAGAACCTCGGCCTCTCCGATGGTGACATCCGCAACACGCCGGAGACGCGGCTCCCGCTCATCCGGCTGATCCGGCGGTACCGTCCGCAGATCGTGCTCATCAACGCGCCCGAGGACCGGCACCCGGATCATCCGGCAGCCTCGCGCTACGCCACGGACGCGCTGTTTTACTCCGGGCTGGCGAAGATCGAGACTGAGGATGGCGGCGAGGCGCAGGAGCCGTGGCGTCCGCCGCACGTGCTCCACTACATGCAGTCCATCCCGTTCGAGCCCTCGTTCGTGGTGGACGTCTCGGACGTGTGGGAGCGCCGGATGGAGGCGCTCCTCGCGTACCGCACGCAGTTCTACGCCGGCGAGACGGACGGTCCGCAGACGTTCATCTCCAACCCTGCCTTTCTGGAGTGGGTGGAGGCGCGGGCGCGGACCTACGGCTACCGCATCGGCGCGACGTATGGCGAGCCACTGCTATACCGCCACGGGCCCGTCGGCGTGACGGACCTCGTGACGGTGCTCTCACGCGAGCCGCAGTTCCGTTGACCCGCTGGCGGCGACCGCCAGCGGCGCGGGCTTAGCTCTCGACGGCGTACTGCCAGAGCTCGTCGGCCGTGGTGAACGGCTGGCCGTCCGGGACGGTGATCGCCGCGACGGCGCGGAGCGTGCTCTCCGCCTTCTGCCCGATGGCGTGGTGGAGGTGCTGCTGGAGCGCCGCGAAGACGCCCGAGGCCGCATCACCGGAGGCGCCGGGGAGCACGAGGAGCGAACGCAGGCGCGACACGTCGGCGTAGAGCGTCCCGTTCGTGGGGAGCGCCGAGCGGAGACCTTCCACCACGGCACCGAACTCGGCGGACTCTGGCTGTGAGGCCTCCATCCGTGCGGCGACCACGAGGAACCGGGTGCCCTTCGCGCGAGCCTCGAAGCACGCCGCCAGTGCCTGGCGCGCGGCGGCGGGGCCCTCGGCCGTAGGTGGCGTCGGTGCGACGGGCGCGAAGCTCGGCATCGCGGCGGGCGCCACAGGCGTCGGGCCCGCGGGGGGCTGCGGGGCTGGCGGCGCCATCTCCTGAGGTGCAGGGCCAGGGGAAAGGGGCGTCGTCGCGGCGCCCTTGGAATCCACGAGGTACCCGTGCTCGAAAAACGTGGCCCCGGGGTCCCGCGCGAAGGTGTCGCCACCGGGCGCCATCAGCTCCGGGTCGGGCGGCGGTGCGGGCTCCACGCCGGCGCTCAGGATGCCGTCTGCGGTGGCGGGCGGCTGAGGCGAGGCCGCGAGCGCCTGGGGCGCGGCAGGGAATGCCTCCGGCGCGGCGGGAACGTCTGTCTGGGGTTCCGGAGCCGGGGCGTCCGCGGAAGGCGTCGGAGTGGAGGGCGTGGCGTCTGGGAACGCCGGCGGCGGAGCGAGAGACTCGAGGGGGAGCGGATCGGGGGCGGGCGTCTCCGGCGTCACGGTCGGCTCTGCGCGGATGGGCTCCGGCGCGGGCGGTGGGAGGTCGTCGGTCGGCTCTTCGACCGGAACCGAGGCGCCGTCGCTGGAAATCGTTGCCGGGTCGAAGGGCTCGGGGGCGAGAGGCTCCGTCTGCTCGGGCGCAGCTGCCAGCGGGGCGGGCGACGGGGGCACCATCGCGGGAGCGGGCGGCGGG
>DUBD01000055.1 GCA_012960515.1 Bacteroidota bacterium
TGAATAATAGCGTAGTCCCCGGTCTGGTTATCTTCCTTATGAAGAAGGATTGTCTTGGTTCCGGTTTCCAGGATCTCGTCGATGTGATACGGGAGCAGGTCGTCCTGCCGGTACGCGCCCACGCGGTCGTGGGGGACGGTGAACGACTCCGGCCCGGCCTCGGCCAGATCCAGCACCTCCGCGCCCTCGTCCGGCGAGAGAAACTCGCTCGTGCCCGAGAGGAGCTTGAGCGCGTTCCAGGGCGCCGGGTTGTGGCTGGCGGAGAGGATGATCGCGCCATCCGCCTCGTGCTTGAGCACCCCCATCGCCACGGTCGGCGTCGTCGCCAGCCCGCCGTCCACGACGTCGCACCCGCACGACTGAAGCGTCGCGGTCACGATGCGCGCGCAGACGTCACCGGTGTCCCGCCCGTCGCGCCCCACGACGACGAGCGGCGTGCCCTCGGCGCGCTGGCGGACCCACCCGGCGAACGCGGAGGCGTAGCGGACGAGGACAGCAGGGTCGAGGCCGTCGCCAAAGACGCCACGGATGCCGGAGACAGATGCGAGGAGGGGCATAGAGTTCTGGAGAGGTTTCGGGTGGAAGATGCGTGCGGCCGCTGTGCCACGTACGAAGGCCGGGCGGATTCTCCAGAGCGGACCCCGCTGAACCTGCCCGGGTTTCCCACCGCAACTTGACGGAACGGTGCAGCCTTCCGGCGTTTGATTCCGCCCACGCCGGACCACCGCCCATGCGGCCTTCCGAGATCGCCCTCTCCACAGACGCCACCGAGGCCGCGCGCCTCGCCGACTTCCGCGAACTGCTGAAGCCTGGGATCGCCGCGTTCGTCGTCGTGATGGCGGCCGCGAGCTACCTCCTGGGGGCCGACGGCGCCGTGGACTGGACGAGCCTGATCGGGCTGATGATTGGCACAGGGCTGACGGCGGGCGGCGCCGGCGCGCTCAACCACGTGGCCGAGCGCGACTTTGACCGGCGCATGGCGCGCACCCGGTACCGGCCCGTCGCCACCGGGCGGGTCTCCCCGACCGCGGCCACGCTCTACGGGCTGGCGGCCGCCGCCAGCGGGGCGGTGATCCTCGCGCTGACGACGAACCCGCTCACGACCGGGCTCTCCATCGCCACCGTCGCGCTGTACGTCGTCGTCTACACCCCGCTCAAGCGACGGACCGTGCACAACACGCTCGTCGGCGCCATTCCGGGCGCACTACCCGCGCTGGGGGGGGTGACGGCCGCCACGGGCGTGCTGGACGCGACGGGCCTGACGCTCTTCGCGGTCTTGTATCTCTGGCAGCTCCCTCACTTCTACGCCCTCGCGTGGATGCTGCGCGATGAGTACGAAGCGGGAGGTTTCCAGATGCTGCCCAGCAAGCCGCGCGGCGCCCGCTCCATCGCGCGGCTCTCGCTCATCGCGACGATGCTCCTGCTCGTCGCGGCGATGCTGCCTGGCGCTCTCGGGGCGGCCGGGATGGTCTACCTCATCGGTGCGGCGATCCTCTGCCTGGGCTTTACGATTCCGGCCTTCTCCTTCAACGCGGCACCGACCGACGACCGCGCGCGGCGGCTCTTCCTGGCCTCCGTGATCTGGGTGCCCGGCTACTTCGCGCTCGTCGTGCTCGACGTGCTGCTGCGGTAACTGGGCCTCGGCGGGGGGCGGGGGGCCCGGGGCTGGCCGCGGCACCGTTTCTCGGTGTCACGCGCGTGCCGGCGTCGTCAGAGGTAGCGTTCGTGCCCGCTCTCCGACTGGGGCATGCGGCGCTCGTCTCCGCGACACCTCGTGGCTCACGTAGTCGCTCACGGTCTCGCTGGCGTCGCTACCCTCTGTCCCCGCGCACGTCTCCGCCTGTCCTCCGCGGGCGAGCCCCCATGAGACCCCGTCTTTCCCCTAACGCACGACGCACGATCCGCCGCGTCGTCCCCTTCGGGGTGATCTGGCTCCTGGTGGACCACGTGTTCTCGCTCTCGAACTACGCGGCTCTCGGAAGCCTCTCGGCTGCCTCCGACGTGGCCATCCAACTCGACGCCAGGATCTACGTCTTCGCCAGTCTGGCGTCAGCGGCTGTCGGGTGTCTCGTCGGAGTCATTGAGCTGCTGTTCCTGAACCGGGCGTTCTCTACGAGGAGCCTCGGGGCCAAACTGGTCGGCAAGACCCTGTTCTACGTCGCGTTTCTGACCGTCGTGGTGGTCGTCCTCTACCCCATCGCAGCCGCGATGGAGATGGGAACCGGGTTGAACGACGCCCGCGTCTGGGAGCGCCTCGGAGCGTTCGCGGTCAGCATGGAGAGCCTGAGCACGGGCGTCCAGATCACGACGTCCCTCGTCGTCTCGCTGTTCTACGCCGAGATCAGCGAGCACTTGGGCGCCCGCGTCCTCACCAACTTCCTCACGGGGCGGTACCACACGCCGAAGCGGGAGCGGCGCGTCTTCCTCTTCTCGGACATGAAGTCCTCGACCGCGATCACGGAGCGGCTCGGTCACTCCCGCTACTTCGAATTCCTCCGGGCGTACTACGACACCCTCGCCGACACGGTCGTGCAGCACGAGGGGGAGGTGTACCAGTACATCGGCGACGAGATCGTCGTGTCGTGGCCGGAGGAGATCGGTCTCCGCGACGCGAACAGCGTTCGGTGCGCGCTCGGGATGAGGGAGGCACTCCGGTCGAAGGCCGGTTGGTTCGAGGAGCGGTTCGGTGTCGCACCCGACCTCCGGGCGGGGATGCAGACCGGGGACGTGACGACGGGCGAGATCGGCGCTTTGAAGAAAGAGATCGTGTTCACCGGTGACGTGCTCAACCAGACGGCCCGTATCCAGGCCCTCTGTAAGCCCCTCGGCCAAGACGTCCTCGTCGGAGACGCGCTGGCGGTGCGGCTAGACCAGGTGGACGAATGGGGCCTCCGGTCGGTCGGTGCTCACGAGCTTCGCGGGAAGCATCAACCCGTTCGGCTGTTCGCAGTGGACGTGTCGGAGGCGAAACGCGCTCGCGCCGTCGTAGCCCAAACAGCAGCGCCTGTGTAGGTGGTCTGGGGCTGGGCTCGGTACCGGCGCCCTCAGGTCGCGACGGCAACCGCCTTGGGCGTCACGGGGGATGCGCGTGCGCCAGATCCAGCCGAAGCCGTAGAGGGCCGAGGGTTGGTTCCGATACGGGCTATACCGTCTCGAGGGCTTCGTCGCCAAACAGGATGCCGTCTTGGAGCGCCCAGTGCGAGACCGAAGGGCTCGCGGGACGACCTCTCCCGCCAGCGCGCGGCGGTGGGAGAGGCGACGGCCGCGACGGGCGGGTATACTCGGGGCCCCCTCCCACACCCCCTCCCCGATGGACGTCGCCCGCAATGCGCCCTGCCCCTGCGGCAGCGGCCGGAAGTTCAAAGCCTGCTGCGCGGGGAAGGGCCGCGGGCGGGGGACGCGAACCGGCGTGCTCGTCGCCCTCGTGCTACTTGGCGGGGCGCTCATCGCCGGCGCCGCGCTCTTCGGCTCCGACGACGGGGTGGAGGGAGCGGGCGCGCCCGGGCAGGTGTGGTCAGAGGAGCACGGGCACTGGCACTGAGGGCGCCGGCGGGGACGCGACGCCGTGGCGGGGGCTTCTGACGAGGAAGTGAGGCGGCGGAGCCGTCCGCGGAGGCCTTATTCCGCCATAGGTGCCCGTCGGACAGGCGTTCTCAGCTCGCAAGCAGCCTCGGGTCCACCTCGTCCGCCAGGCGGAGATCGTCCCGGATGAGGCCGCCTCCTGTGAGCCCCCCGCTGAGGTAGCGCTCAGCGCCGGGGCGGGAGCGGGGCGATCGGGTGCCGGCCCTGGCGAACGACGATCGGGAGGAGTTCCACTGGCTCCTCCCGCTGGTACGTGCGCAGGCGCTCGGCGGCGACTTCGAGCCAGTCGAAGTCGGAGCGCTGTGGGTCGGAGGGGTCCGGCGTAGAGGGGGACGAAGAGACGGGCACAGGTCAGCGCTGATAGGACGAGTCCTGGGGTTCAAGCCCCGTACCGGCCTCGATCAGCAGGCAACCACCCGGCCGAGGGGGAACGGTCGCGTTCCGCCCAGCCGTCGCTGCTGCCCGTGCCGGTTCCGGTTGGGAGCCGGGGGGCGCCGACCGGGGCATCGGCGGAGCCCCGCGTCCTACCGCGCTCGGTCACGGGCTAGGCGCAGGGAGTGCTGCGCCGTCGCTCCCTCCCACTGGGGGCCACCTGGTCGCTCGGGTCCACGTCGACGCGGCGGACGAACGGGTCGACGGCGACGAACGCGGGGCGAACGTCCGAAACGATCTGTGCGACGGTGCTCCCCGTCCGAACCCTCACGGCGTGGACGGCGAGAGGGGCGCTCCCGCCCGTGGGGTCCGCGTCGTACAGCCCGACCTCGAGGACCTCGTGGAGCGGAAGCGAACGTCCGCCCTCGGTCCGAGCCGCGTGGAGGGCGACGCTCACGTCGAAACGGCCGTCCGCTCGGGGCACGACCGTCGCGCGCTCGACGGCGAGCTCGTAGAGGACCACGCGCCGCGTCCAGTCGTCGACCAGCGCCCGCGCCTCAGGCGGGGCCGCCGCCCGGATGGCCTCGCGCCAGTCGTCCGGGGAGATCCGCCGGTCGGTCCGCATCAGCGATGCCAGCGCCTGGTCGAGGGTGCCCTCCCCCAGGAGTCCGTGCAGCCCGTTCATCACGACGGCGCCCTTCCCATAGTAGAGGTGCGGCTGGTCGACCACCGCCGCCAGCGGCGGCTCGGGGCCGGCGGCCTCGGCGCGGCCCCAGGCGTAGCGGTCGCGGTCGTAGGCCACGAGGCGGGCGACCTGCCCCTCGCCGTGGAGCGCGCGGATCACCTTCTGCTCGCCGTATTTCGCCATCGTCTCGACGAGGAACACGTCGCCGGGGCCGCCGGTCGGACGGGCCGTGTGACCCCACCACTGGTGCGCCACCTCGTGCGCCACCCGGCGCGAGATGAGGTCGAGGCGATCAGCGTCGCTCGGGTCCGTGAGGAAGCCGCGGTCCTCGGTAAACGCGATGAGTCCGGGGAACGCGAACGCCGCGAACCGCCAGCCCGCCGGGACCTCGGCGATTCGGAGCGTCGGGTGGGGGTACGGCCCCCACGCCGCACCGAGCACGTCCAGCGACGTCGTCGCCGCGTGGAGCATCCGCGGGACGTTTGCGCCGTGGTCGGGATGGGCGTAGACCTCGACCGTCACGCCCTCGTGCTCTACGGCGTGTCGCTCGTACCGCGCCGAGGCGATCCCGAAGACGGGCGTCACCGGCGCCTCGGTCACGAACCGGGCGTGCGGGCGGCCGTCCTCGGTCCACGACTGGCGGAGGTCGCCGGGAGCCACGGGCGTCTGGCCGGGCGCCGTCGAGACGGTGAGGTCGAGCGTCATCACGGTCGCGACGGGTGCGGGCTCTGGGGGCGCTTCGGACTTCGGCGGCAGGCCGAGCCGCCGCCGCTCGCGGGCGTCCTCCACCTCGTAGCTCGAGAGGTACCCGACCTCGGGGACCACGCGCATCGACGTGAGGTACGTGCCGTCACCCACGACCGATCGGTCGCCGCCGTCGGCCGACCAGCCCCGTGAGCGGACGCCCACGCGGAAGGCCAGCGCGGCGGTGTCGCCGGGCGCGAGCGCACGCGCGAAGGCGTGCATCCCGAACCGGGCGTCCGACCGCGCGGGCGCCACCCCGTCGAGCGTGAGCGCGCCGAGGTCGAGGTCGCGGCGGACCGTCACCCAGACCGTGTCGATCGGCACCGCGGCCCGGTTGACGACCCGGAGCGTGCCGGCCACGTCCGCTTCTTGCGCCTCGGGGCGGAGGTCGACCGTCGCCGCCAGCGCGACGGGCCGGGGCTCCGGCGCCCCGTCGAGCCGCGCGTAGGCCCGCTCGTAGTCGGCGCGCCACGCGAGCTGGGCCTCGGCCGTCTCGAAGTCCGCCGCGATCGTCGTCTGGAACAGGGTCCACCCTCCGGCCACGACGGCGGCACCGGCCACCGCCAGCGCGCGGCGTCGCCCCCCTACCCCGAGCCGCGCCGGCCACTGGCGGACCCGCTGGCGGACCCGCTGGCGGAGCGGCTCGTAGGGCCCACGCGGCGCGAGCGCAGGGGCGGCGACGGCGAGGGCACCCGCGACGATGGCCCAGAACGCCATCAACCCCACGAACGACGCGACCGCGTGGGCGCTTGGCCCGAACGCCGAGGCGGGCAGCACTGGCCCGTCGGCGAACCGGAGCATCGGGTGCTCCAGACCGATCGACGCGCCCCGCCGCATCGACACGGCCAGGGCGGCGCCCGCGAGGAGCCCCACGTACCGGTTTGGCACGAGCGCCTGGAGCGCGACGAGCACATCCCGCTTGGTCACGGGCGCGGCGGAGCCCGACGTCGTCGCCGCCGCCGACGAC
>DUBD01000056.1:0-19861 GCA_012960515.1 Bacteroidota bacterium
GCGAGCGGCGTTCCAAAGCCTCCGGTGAACGGCTCGCCGAACGTGGCCCGGCCGAGGATCGGGACCGGCACCACCCTCCCTTTCGGAAGCGAGCGCGCGAGGTTCTCCAGCCGGACCGGCACGACCTCCGCCTCGGGGCGGGCGTGGACGAGGTGGTACAGCCCGGAGCGGAAACGACGGACGGTCTCGCCGTCTCCACGCGTGCCCTCGGGGAAGAGGATGAGCGCGTCGCCCCTGTCCAAGACGGACGTGAGCTTCGGAATGGTGTCACGGTCGGCCGCACCTCGCGAGACGAACACGGCGCCGAACACGTCGCGCGCGAGGTAGCGCTTGAACCGTGAGCCCGCCCAGTAGTCGCTCGCGGCGACGGGGTGCGCGCGGGCGCGTTCCTCGGGAGGCAACGCCGCCCACACCACCAGCCCATCGATGTGGCTGGAGTGGTTGGCGACGTAGATCCGCGGCCCAGTCGGCGGGAGGTTGCGCGCCCATCGGATACGCACCCCAGTCACGAGGCGCATCAGCCGCACGAGTACCCCAGAGACCAGCCGCGTCATCCGTTCAGCGCGCGGATCACGGCCACAGTCCGCCGAACGGCCGTCACGAGAGCCCCCACCGCGATCACGCCGAGTGTGACGGCCAGCATCAGGCTGTCCGCGCCGAGCCCGAGACCGAGCGCCCCAGAGGCGAGCAACAGTCCGAACGTAAGCACCGCCATCCGGTGCGGCTTCGCCATCGGGCCGGTGAACCGCTGCTCCAGTCCCACCGCTCCGCCGAGGACGCGGACGTACGCCGTGAGCACGGCAAGCACGCCCGCGACCCACCCCAACTCAGCGCCGCACGGGATGCCCTGGAGCGCGTACCCCGCCGGGACGAGCGCGAGAAGATCGGAGGCACGGTCCGGGAGGTCGTTGAACACCTCGCCTGCCGGTGTCCCCTTCCCGCCCTCTACGGCCACCATCCCGTCGAGGAGGTTGCAGAGGAGGCGAAGCTGGACCGTCACAGCCGCGAGCACAAACAGGCCGGCCCTCGCACTGCCCACGACCCCGGCCGCACCGAACAGCGAAGCCGCGGTCCCGGACGCGAAGCCGACGCCGAGTAGCGAGATCGCGTTGGGGGTCAGGCCCGTCCGAGCCACGCCTCGCGCTATGGCGGAGGCCCACGCGGTCTGGCGGGACTTGAGGGGTCGGCGGACGGGGTCGGCCATGGGGAGCGGGGAGGCGCCACCAGAATACGTCCCCGCGCCCCTGCCCTCCTCCGCCTCGGGCGGCCGCACAACACAACGAAGCAGGGGTGCCTCTCGACAGAAGGAAGGGGTGCTTCGCCCGATCACGGGAGCGCAAGGCTGAAACCCACCCACCGCCGCGCATCGGATCCGCCAGCCGGGCGCGGCGAACCCCTCTCGCGAGGCGACGTTCGGAGGGCACACCCTCCCCCCCGATACATGAAGACGCTCCGCCTCGGCCTCGAATGGTTCCTCAACCCGGACCACGTCCCGCTCCTCCTCGCGAAGGACCGCGGCTGGTTCGAAGACGCCGGGCTGGCGGTCGAGTTCATCGAGCCCGAAGAACACCTCGACGCCGTGGAGGCCATCGAGAAGGGCGAGATGGACTGCGCGGTGACGGAGCCGCTGCACCTCGTGGAGGACCGCGCGAAGGGCGAGATGTGCGTCGGCTTCGCGCGCTTCCTGCACACCAACGGCGGCGTCATGGCGAAGGCCGGAATCGAGCGCCCGCGCGACATGGTCGGCAAGCGGATCCAGTACCCCGGCGCGCCGGGCAAGGGCGGCCCCGCGATCGTCGCCACGATGGTGGAGGCAGACGGCGGACCGACTGGAACGGAAGACGGCTACGGCCGCGTCAACAACTCCTTCTACCACACGGACGCCCTCGCGGAGGACAAGGCCGACGTGGCCACGCTCGTGTTCCACAACTTCGAGATCGTGGAAGCGCGGCACCGCGGGCTGGAGGTCAACCACTTCGCGCTGAAGGACTGGGGCGTGCCGGACTTCTGCCAGCTCGTGCTCATCACCCACCCCGACAAGCTGGCGGAGGAGCGCGAGACCTTCGAAACGCTCGTCCGCGTGCTCCGCCGCGGCGTGGACGCCGTCAAGCAGGAGCCCGAGGCCGCACGCGAGGTCTACTTCCGCCTCACGGACTCCGACCCGGACGACGCCCTCACCCGCGCCATCTACGACGCGACCGTGCCCGCCTTCACGCACGACTTCTCGATGTCGGCCGACTACTACCGCCAGCTGGAAGCGTGGATGCACGAGCGCGGCCTGATCAGCGAGACGCCGGGAGCAGAGGTCTACTGGACCAACGATCTCGCGCTCTAGACCCCTCGTCCCTTCTCGCGCGCTGCCGGGGGTGGTCCCTCGGCGGCGCGCGTAGCTTTTCGCGCCCTCACCCGCGCCCATGCCCAGCCTCCACGTCGGCCTCGTGTACGGCGGCCTCTCGTCCGAGCACGACATCTCCATCCGCTCCGCGCGGAACGTCCGCCGCGCCCTCGGCAGCCGCCACCGCGTCACGCCGATCTACATCTCGCGATACGGCACGTGGCACATCGCGCCCGACAGAGAGCTCTCGGATCAGCCCAGCGCCATGCGGCCCCTCCTCGCCGCTCCGATGCAGGGCACCTGCACCGTCGTGGCAGGGGGCGACACGCTGGACGCGCTCGACCTCGACGTGGTGTTCCCCATTCTCCACGGACAGAACGGCGAGGATGGGCGCGTGCAGGGGTTCCTCCAGACCCTCGGCCTCCCGTTCGTCGGCCCCGACGCGCTGGCGTCGGCGGTGTGCATGGACAAGGACGTCGCGAAGCGGTTGCTCGCGGCAGAGGGCCTGCCGGTGACGCCCTCGCGGACCCTCCGCCCCGGCGACGTCCTCGCGTACGCCGAGGCCGTAGAGGCGCTCGGATCGCCGTTGTTCGTCAAGCCCGCCAACTCCGGCTCGTCGGTCGGCGTCACGAAGGTGGAACGAGAGACGGACTGGGAACAGGCGCTCGCCCACGCCTTCGAGTACGACCGGAAGGTGCTCGTCGAGACCGCCATCAGCGGGCGCGAGATCGAGTGCGCCGTGCTCGGCAACGAGCGCCCCGAGGCCTCGCACCCCGGCGAGATCGTCTCCACCGCTCAGTTCTACACGTACGACGCGAAGTACGAGGACCCGGACGCCTCCCGCATGGAGGTCCCCGCCGACCTCCCGCCCGAGGCCGCCGAGGCCATCCGCCAGCTGGCGGTCCGCGCCTGCGTCGCGCTGGGGTGCGAGGGCATGGCCCGCGTGGACGTGTTCTACACGGCGGACGGCGAGGTGCTCATCAACGAGATCAACACCATCCCCGGCTTCACGGACAAGAGCATGTACCCCGTCATGTGGGCGCACAGCGGGCTGGACAACGAGGGGCTCGTAGACCGCCTCCTCCAGCTGGCGGTGGACCGCCACACCCGTGACGCTGCCATCAAGACGACGCGCTAGTTCCGGGTTCCGGGTTCCGGGTTCCGGGTTCCGGGTTCCGGGTTCCGGGTTCCGGGAATCAAACCGTCCGGGCTCAGAGCCGCCAGAGGAGAGAGGCCAGAGGAGAGAGAAGTCTGTGCTCGACTGAGCGTAGTCTCCAACGCCCGTCCTTTCGCAGTACGAAGTACGCCCAGCGTTCGCCGCCCGGAACGTCTCCTGCGGCCCCACTCGCCGCCTTCCGCATTTCGCCTTCCCGATGACCTACTCCACCGACACCCGCTCCATCCAGCCCGGCGAGATCTACGTCGCCATCCGGGGTGAGGTCCACGACGGGCACCGGTTCATCCCGCGGGCCATCGAGAAGGGCGCGAGCGGCATCGTGACGGAGCAGGACGTGGACGCGCCCGAAGGCGTCGAGGTGATCCGCGTGGAGAGCTCGGAGGACTACCTCGTGGCCACGGCCTCCGAGAAGCTCCGCCAGTCGGGCGCGCGGGTGGTCGCCATCACGGGCTCCATCGGTAAAACGACGACGCGGGCGGCGCTCCACGCAGTCCTCGCGCAGTCCTTCCCCGTAGTCCCGAGCGAGGGCAACCGGAACACGCCGCTCGGGCTCTCGCTCCTCGTCCTCAACCGCGAGATCACGGCGGACTCCGTCCTCGTGCTGGAAATGGGCGCGAGGCTCAAAGGCGACATCAAGACGCTCTGCGAGCACTTCCCGCCCGACATCTCGGTCGTGACGAACGTCCGCGGCGTCCACGTAGAGACGTTCGGCAGCATCGACGGCGTGCAGCGCGAGAAGTCCGAGTTGGTGCGCGCACTCGGCCCCGAGGGCGTCGCCGTGCTTAACGCAGACGATCCGCGGACCCGCGCGATGGCGGACCTCCACGAAGGCACGACGCTCCTCTACGGCCGCGCCGAGGACGCCGACCTTCGCCCCGACGCCGTCCGCGTGGACCTCCCGATCCTCGGCGACCACGCGATCCTGACCGCGCTCTCGGCCGTCGCCGTGGGCCGCGCACTCGGCATGGACGATGACGCGATCCAGCGCGGACTCGCCGCGATCCAGCCCGAGAAAGGCCGCCTCGCGAAGCTCCCCGGCCGCGACGGCTCGACGCTCATCGACGACACCTACAACGCCTCCCCGGACGCCGCGCTCGCCGCGCTCGACGTGCTGGCGGGGCTTCCCAGCGAGCGCCGGATCGCCGTCCTCGGCGACATGCTCGAACTCGGCGAGACCGAAGTGGAACAGCACATCGACGTGCTCCGGGCGGCGACGGAGCGTGCGGACCGCGTGATCGCCGTAGGCGCGATCATGGCCCGGGCGGCACCGTCCGTTCCGGGCGTCGAGCCCGTCGCGACCTCCGCCGATCTCGCCGAGTCCATCCGCCAGCGCGGCGTGGACTGGCCGCGCGAGGGCGACGTGATCCTCGTCAAGGGCTCCCAGGGCGCCCGGATGGAGCGCGTCAGCGAGGCCGTGCTGTCTCCGGACGTGGAGGCATCCGACGTGCTCCCGCGACAAACGCCGCAGTGGAAGGCGATCCCGTAACTCGCTGGGCGCCATGCAGTTCACCCTCTCCTGGCTCGAACTCGTCGCGGTGCTGCTGGCGGGCGGCGGGATCGTCGCGGGCCTGAGCATCGCGGGGTTGCTGTTCGTCCGCGAGACCGGAAGCCGCGAGGCGAACGTCGCGCTGGGAGCGTTCCTCCTCGTGACGTCGCTTCTGGTGCTGTACGTGCTGCTGCTGTACGTCCAGCCGATGGGCGAGAACCTCGGCATCGTCTTCGCCCCGCTGCCCTTCACCTTCGCGCTGGGGCCACTGCTGTATGCCTACGTGCGCGCCCGGCTCGGGCAGGGACGTCCCGGCTGGGTGCACGGGGTGCTACCCATCGCGCAGGCCGTCCTGATCCTCGGTGTAGCGCTGGCACCGGAGCGGACGCAGCAGGTCTACATGGGCGAGGTGTTCGCGCCCTGGTGGGGCATGGTCCGCACGGTCATCTTCGTCTTGTCGTTCGCGTTTTACCTCGCGCTCAGCTGGCGGGCCGTGCGGGACGCGCGACCGTTGGCCTTCGAGTGGGCGGCCGAGCGGAACGCGTGGCTTCGGCAGGTGCTACGGATCGCCGCCGTCGCGCTGGTGGTTGCGGTCATCTTCAACCTGATCGGCCCTATGTTCCCTCGCTTGCCGGGCCAGACGTTCTGGGGCATCTCGTGGATCTCGTTTATCGAGGTGCTGGTCTACAGCGCCATTCTGTATGTCGTGGCGCTCGGTGGGTGGGTGCAGGCGGGGCTCGGCCCAGGGACCTCGCGGGAGCTGCGCCCCGAGACCGAACGGAAGGAGCACTACAACCTGGAGCCCGCCCGCGCCGATGGTCACGCCGCCGCGCTGGCGGCGCTCGTGCGCGAGGAGAAGCCGCACCTCGACCCCAACCTCTCGCTCGGCTCCCTCGCGAGTCAGTTGGGCGTGACGGACAAGGTGCTCTCGTACCTCTTCAACGAGACGCTCGGGACGAGCTACACGGAGTTCGTCAACGGCCTCCGCGTGGACGAGGCGAAGGCCCGGCTGGCGGATCCCGCGAACGCGCCGCTGACGGTCCTCGCGGTCGGACTGGACGCCGGCTTCGCGTCCAAGTCCACCTTCAACCGGGTGTTCAAGGAGGCCACGGGCGAGACGCCCAGCGCCTTCCGCCAGCGGGCGGCAGCGGAGCGCGAGGGCGCCCGTCCCGACGCTTCGTGAGACCACGTCCCGGCGTCCCAATCGTTCCGTAAGACGCTGAGAGCTCCAGGTTTCGGCTTCTTGTGACCGTTCGCCGCCGGCTTCCCTGCCGGTCCCAGATCCCCAACCGAACGGTCCCATGTCCCGCGTCTTCGCCTTCATCGTCGCGCTCGTCCTCGCGCTCCCCACCTCCGCACAGTCCTTCGCCGAAGAGCCCACCCCCAACCCGACCGTCTGGCCCGAGTGCGCGCCCGGGCAGATCGAGGTGATGCTCCTCGGCTCTGCGCACCTCGCGAACCACAACCTGGACGCGCACAACGTGGACGTCCCCGACGTCCGCACGCCGGCACGACAAGCGGAGTTGCAAGACCTCACCGATCGGCTGGCGCTCTACGCACCGCAGAAGGTGATGGTGGAAGCGGAGTGGGATGCCGAGCGCGCGGCCGTCGATTCCTCCTATGCCGCCTACCTCGCCTCCGGCGGTCAGACCGAGAGCCGGAGCGAGATCGAACAGATTGGCTTCCGGCTGGCGCGAGACCTCGGCCACAGCCGCGTCCATTCCATCGACTCGCGCCGGTTCATGGACTACAGCGGCGTCCGCCAGTTCGTCGCGGAGGGCGGGCAGATCAAGCACACGATGGACTACAACGCGATGGTGCCCGAGCGGCTGCGGGTGGACGAGGACTCCCTCATCCGCTCCCTCAGCCTGACGGAGTACTACGCCTGGCTGAACGACGATACCGCGTTGCGCGGCAACCACTTCGGGATGTTCGCTGGACTCCTGGGTGCAGGGGCGGACGACAACTACGCCGGCCCGGATGAGATCGCGGGGTGGTACAGCCGCAACCTCAAGATGGTGCACCACATCCTTCGCGAGGTCGAAGTCGGAGACGAGCGCGTGCTGGTGGTCGTCGGCGGCGGCCACGTCCGCGCCATGCGCCACTTCCTGGACGAGGCCCCCCACTTCTGCCCGACGAGCCCGCTCCCGTACCTCGCCTCGGACGCTTGAGCCTCACGTCCCGCTGGCGGCGTCCGCCAGCCGCACCGGGGACGGTTCCGATGGGAGCCGTCCCCGGCGCGCAGGAATGACGGGTGCGCCGGATGAGGCTAGCCGGCCTCCTCAACGGTTTCCATTGGGAGGGCGCGGGCCGGGCGCTCGCCCGTTTCGAGGTAGCGGCGCACCTCGAGGACCGCTTTCTCCTTCCGCTTCGCCTCCAGCATCACGTCGTACGGCGCGTCCGCGTCCCCGACGCGGTCCATCAACGCGAGCAGCCGGTCCACGTCGTCCATGTCCAGGAAATCCGCGTGCGAGACGCGCGTGCCGGGCTTCTGCGACGACAGGTGCAGCTTCATCACGCCCCTGCCCCACGTCGCGGCGGCGCGTTCCAGCAGTTCCGCCAGCTCCTCGTCGGGGAGCGTGTCGTCCGGGAAGACGAGGTGGTGGAAGAGGTCCGGGATGACGCGGAGGCCCGTTCGCTCCGCCAGCTCCACGACCTCCGGGAGGTCCCACGTCGTGTCGTCGTTCTCGATCGCCAGCCGCTGGCGGGCGTCGTCGGAGAGGCGCGCGAGGTTCTGCTCGAAGCGTTCGAGCGCGGCGGGCTTGTCGCCATACGCGCCGCCGACGTGGAGCGTCATCGTGCCCTTCGGGTCCATCGCGCGGAGAACGCGGGCCTGATGCTCCAACTCGTCCACGCTCGCGTCCACGACCTCCGGCCGCGGTGAGTTGAGGACCGTGTACTGGCCCGGGTGGCTCGTGACGCGCAGCTTCTCCTTGCGAACGAGCTTCCGGATCGACTTCAGCTTCCACGCGAACGCCTCCTCCCAGTCGAACGGGAACACGTCCATCGGACCGAAGGGGATCAGGTCGGACGAGATGCGGAAAAAGCGGAGCCCGTGCTCCAGATTCCACCGGAGCGCCCGCTCGACGTCCTCCAGGTTCTGCGTGATGACCGGGATGAGCGTTTCGGTGCGGACGTTCGCGAGCCGGACCGTCCGGGACTTGGTCCCGAGCGTGAGGTTCTGGCAGGCGTAGCCGAGATGACGGAGGCGCATGGTGGAGGGGGAGGTGCCCCGTGGGTACGCCCATCCCCCGCCGCGGTCCCATCGCGCCGGTGCCGCGGCGCTACTTCACCAGTGCGCCGGGCTCGCCGCTCGTCGTGACCGGCATGAGGGCGCCGTCTCGGTTCTCCGCGAACAGAATCATGCCCTGGCTCTCCAGCCCGCGGATGGTCCGCGGCGCGAGGTTGGCCACGACCACGACGGTCTGCCCGACGAGGTCGTCCGGCGCGAGGTGCTCGCGCACGCCCGAGAGGATCTGCCGCGTCTCGAACCCGAGGTCCACGTCGAACCGGAGCAGCTTGTCCGCCTTCGGGTGCACGTCCGCCGCCACAATCCGGCCGGCGCGGAGGTCGAGCGGCGTGAACTGGTCGAACGTGATGGTCTCCGCGAGGTCGGCGTACGGCTCCTCCTCCTCCGGCGTCTCCACCGCCGCGGCGCGGTCCGCCAGCCGCTGGCGCTGCGCCTCCACTTCCTCGTCCTCGATCTTGCGGAAGAGGATGCCGGGCTCGCCGATGGCGTGGTTGGTTTGCAATAACGGCGTGGCGGCATCGCTCCACCCCAGCCCGGTCGGCTGGCGGTCACTGTCGGCGGGCGGCTCGCTGGAGCGAAGGCCGTCGAGTTGGAGCATGGCGCGGAGCGAGGCCATCGCGTCGGGCACGACCGGCTCCATCAGGATGGAGAGGGAGGCGCAGACCTGGAGCGCGACGTGCACGGTGTTGCGCATCGCCTGCTCGTCGGTCTTGCGCGTTTTCCAGGGCTCCGTCTCCTGCAGGTACTGGTTGCCCAGCCGCGCGAGGCCGACGGCCTCCTGCACGGCCTCGCGGAGCCGGTACCGCTCGTACGCGGCGCCGACCGTCGCGGTCGCCGTCTCCAGCGCGGCGAGCATCTGCTGGTCCTTCTCGTTCGGCTCCACGAGCGCCGGCACCTGGCCATCGGTGAAGCGGGCGCAGAAGGTGAGCGCGCGGTTGACGAAGTTGCCGACCACGTCCGCCAGCTCGCCGTTGACGCGCGCCTGGAACTCGGCCCACGAGAAGTCCGCGTCCTTCGTCTCGGGCAGACCGACCGCCAGCCCGTAGCGGAGCAGGTCCACGGGGAAGTCCGCGAGCGCCTCCTCCGCCCAGACCGCCCAGCCTCGCGAGGTGGAGAGCTTCTGGCCTTCGAGGTTCAAAAACTCGTTGGCGGGCACGTTCTCCGGGAGCACGAAGCGCGGGAGATCTGGCTGCGCCTCGTTCTGCGCCATCAGCACCGCGGGGAAGATGAGGCAGTGGAAGACGATGTTGTCTTTGCCGATGAAGTGGACGAGCTCCGGCGTGGTCCCGTCCTCGCCGACCTGCCAGTAGCGGCGCCAGAGGTCGTCGTCGCCGCGCTGGCGGGCCCACTCGCGGGTGAAGGAGATGTAGCCGATGGGCGCGTCGAACCAGACGTAGAGCACTTTGCCCTCGGGGTCGCCGTCCACGCCCTCCGGGACGGGCACGCCCCAGTCCAGGTCCCGCGTCATCGCGCGTTCCTGGAGGCCGTCCTGCAGCCACGAGCGGACCTGCCCGAGCACGTTCGGCTTCCAGTCGGTTTTGGTGGCGAGCCACTCTTCCAGCTTGGGCTGGAGGTCGCCGAGCGGGAGGTACCAGTGGGTGGTCTCGCGCCGCTCCGGCTCCGCGCCGGTCAGGGTGCTCCGCGGCTCGATGAGATCGTCAGGTGAAAGAGCCGACCCGCAGTTCTCGCACTGGTCGCCGTAGGCGTGCTCGTAGCCGCAGACGGGGCAGGTACCCGTTACGTAGCGATCCGCGAGGAAAAGTCCGGCCTCGGGATCGTAGAGCTGCGTGCTCGTCTTCCGCGTGAAGCCTCCCGCGCGCTCGACAGCGAGGAACAGGTCCTGACTCGTCTCGCGATGCGTCTCGGAGGAGGTCCGCCCGTAGATGTCGAACGAGATCCCGAACCCGTCCAGCGCATGCTCCAGCTCGGCGTGGTAGCGGTCCACGATGGCCTGCGGCGTGGTGCCTTCTTTGTGCGCGCGGATGGTGATGGCGGCGCCGTGCTCGTCCGAGCCGCACACGAACACGACGTCGCGGCCCGCCAGCCGGGCGTAGCGGACGAAGAGGTCGGCCGGGAGGTAGGCGCCGGCGAGGTGGCCGAGGTGGAGCGGGCCGTTTGCGTACGGCAGCGCAGAGGTGACGAGAAGGGGGCGGTCGGCCATGCGGAGGGTCGGTCGGGACGTGCGAAAGCTACCCCGGCGGCGTTGGGGCTCGCCCGTGGGGACGACGCGCTCGCGCGCAGGATCCGCGCCCGCAGCACTGGCGGGGCCTCTTGTCACGCCGTCTTCCCACGGGAGCCGGGGGATCCCCGGTAGCTTCACGATCTCTCTTTCGACACCCTCACCCTATGACCTCCCGTTTCCTCGCCCTTGCGCTGATCGCGGCCCTCGCCGTTGGCTGCGGCGACTCCGAGACGTCCTCGTCCGCCGACGCCAACGTCGGCGAGATGGACGAGTTCGAGACGCTCGCCTACGCCGCTGGCTTCCAGGCCGCCCAGGGCGTCAAGGCGGACTCCGCCTCCTTCAAGTTCTTCGAGTTCAGCACCTTCGAGGAGGGCTTCCGCGACGGCCTCGCGCAGGACTCCGCGCGCGTCGCCTACCTCTTCGGCTACGAGCTCGGCAACCGCATCGCGAGCGACACGGTCTCCAACCTGGACGCCGACCGCTTCCTCGCGGGCTTCCGCCTCGGACTGGAGCGGGACTCCTCCGGCATCTCGGACGCCGAGCTGCAGCGGATCTCGGGCGTCGTGCAGGACTCCATCTCCATGCGCCAGCTCCGCGCGCGCGCTGCGACGGACACCTCCGCCGCCGCTCAGCTCCGCCGGATCCGTGAGAACGCGGGCACGGCCCAGGCCTTCCTCGCGGAAGTCGCCCAGCGCGATGGCATCGTGGAGACCGGCAGCGGCCTTCTCTACTCCGTCGAAGAGGAGGGCACCGGCGAGAGCCCGCAGAACCCGACCGACGTGGTCGTGGTGAACTACGTCGGCAAGCTGGCGGACGGCACCGTGTTCGACCAGAGCACCGACGGTACGGGCATGCTCGGCCTCTCGCAGGTGGCCGAGGGCTTCCGCGAGGGCGTCGAGGACATGAAGGTCGGCGGCAAGCGGACCCTCTACATCCCGCCGGCGCTCGCGTACGGCCAGCAGGGCCTCGGCCCGATCCCGCCGAACGCAGCGCTTGTCTTCGAGGTGGAGCTTCTGGACGTGATGACGCTCCAGGAGGCCAGCCAGCCGCGGCCGGGTCAGTAGCCCGGTTCCGGTTGCTGAACCCGCGGGGGTGCTGCTGAGGCGGCACCCCCGTTTTCGTACGCCCCGTCCGGAGCGTCCGCCAGCCGGGCGGTTCCGGCGTATGTTGCCCGCGGAAGCCAGGGGTGCCGCCCCGCCCGAACGGGCACGCGCGGCTGAGAGAGTCCCTCCGCACCTGATCCGGTTCGCACCGGCGTAGGGAGAGCTTCCGGTCCCCGGCTGGCGGCGTGTGTCCGCCGGCGCGGTGCGCCCGGCTTCCAGACCCCTTCCCACTCTGGAACGCCATGGAGATGCCCACCTCGGCCGCCGCCAAGGCCGCCTCGCTCGACGCCACCAAGGACCGCCTCACCTCCCTTTCGGACGAGGTCCGCCGCCCGCTCCCGGGCAGCGAGAAGATCTACGTCGAGGGCAGCCGCCCCGACCTTCGGGTCCCGATGCGGCTCATCGCGCAGTCGCCCACGACGGGCTCCTTCGGGAGCGAAGACAACCCGGCGTTTCCCGTCTACGACACGTCCGGCCCGTACACCGACCCGAATGTCGAGATCGACCTTCGGGCAGGCCTCCCGAGCGTCCGCGGCGCGTGGATCGAGGAGCGCGGCGACACCGAGCAGCTGGCGGAGCTGACGAGCGACTTCGGGCGCGAGCGCGCCGCCGATGACCGCACGTCGCACCTGCGCTTCGAGCACGTCCGCCAGCCGCGGCGCGCGAAGCCGGGCCAGACGGTCACGCAGCTCCACTACGCGCGCAAGGGCATCGTGACGCCCGAGATGGAGTACGTCGCCATCCGCGAAGGGCAGAAGTTGGCGGCTCTCCGCGAGACGGATCCGAAGCTGTTCCAGCAACACGCCGGCAACAGCTTCGGCGCCGCCATCCCGAAGGAGATCACGCCCGAGTGGGTCCGCAACGAGATCGCGCGGGGCCGCGCCATCCTTCCGGCCAACATCAACCACCCGGAGCTGGAGCCGATGGCCATCGGCCGGAACTTCCTCGTCAAGATCAACGCCAACATGGGCAACTCGGCGGTCACGTCGAGCATCGCCGAGGAGGTCGAGAAGCTGACGTGGGCCATCCGCTGGGGCGCGGACACCGTCATGGACCTCTCGACAGGCAAGCACATCCACGAGACGCGCGAGTGGATCTTGCGGAACAGCCCGGTCCCCATCGGCACGGTCCCGATCTACCAGGCCCTGGAGAAGGTGGGCGGCGTGCCCGAGGACCTGACGTGGGACCTCTTCCGCGACACGCTCATCGAGCAGGCCGAGCAGGGCGTGGACTACTTCACGATCCACGCGGGCGTGCTCCTGCGCTTCGTGCCGCTGACCGCCAGCCGGCGGACGGGGATCGTTAGCCGCGGCGGCTCGATCATGGCCAAGTGGTGCCTCGCGCACCACAAGGAGAACTTCCTCTACACGCACTGGGACGAGATCTGCGAGATCTGCGCGGCCTACGACGTGTCGTTCTCCATCGGCGACGGCCTCCGCCCCGGCTCCATCGAGGACGCCAACGACGACGCCCAGTTCGCCGAGCTCTACGTCCAGGGCGAGCTGACCAAGAAGGCGTGGGCCCACGACGTCCAGGTGATGAACGAGGGGCCGGGCCACGTCCCGATGCACATGATCCAGGAGAACATGCAGAAGCAGCTCGACTGGTGCGGCGAGGCCCCGTTCTACACGCTCGGCCCGCTCACGACCGACATCGCGCCGGGCTACGACCACATCACGTCCGGCATCGGCGCGGCGATGATCGGGTGGTTCGGCTGCGCCATGCTCTGCTACGTCACGCCCAAGGAGCACCTCGGCCTGCCCAACCGCGACGACGTGCGCGAGGGCGTCATCACGTACAAAATCGCGGCCCACGCAGCCGACCTCGCCAAAGGCCACCCCGGTGCGCAGGCCCGCGACAACGCGCTCTCCAAAGCGCGCTTCGAGTTCCGCTGGGAGGACCAGTTCAACCTCGGCCTCGACCCCGAGCGAGCGTGCGCCATGCACGACGAGACGCTCCCGAAGGAGAGCGCAAAGGTGGCCCACTTCTGCTCGATGTGCGGGCCGAAGTTCTGCTCGATGAAGATCACCCAGGACGTCCGCGACTACGCCGCGGAGAACGGCGTGGACGTGGAGGCGGCGATCCCAAAGGGGATGCGCGAGAAGTCCCGCCAGTTCGAGGCGCTCGGCGGCGAGATCTACCACGAGTCGCTGCCGGACGAGGCCTGAGCTCCCTTCCCCGCTGGCGGTCGGCCTCGGCGAGAGGGACCGCCAGCGGGGTGACGTGAGTGCGTCAGCCCTCGGACTTGCCGTCCGAGGCCATCAGCACGATCTCCGGGTCGAACCGCGCGATGGGCTCCGCGAGGTCAGCCTGGAGCGCGAGGACCTCGTCGATGTCCTTGTACGCCTGCGGCGCCTCGTCCATCCCGGAGCCGAGCAACTCGACGCCGCGCTCGCGCAGCCACTCGTTGCGCTCGGCCTTCGGGATCGTGCGGATGGCCTGCTTCCGGCCCATCTGGCGTCCCGCGCCGTGGCTCGCGCTGTGCAGCGAACGGCAGGAGCCCTTGCCGCGCACCACGTACGACGGGTGTCCCTGGGAGCCGGGCACCACACCGAGCACGCCCTCGCCCGCAGGCGTGGCGCCCTTGCGGTGGACCACCACCTCGCGGGCCTCGCCGTCGATCTCGTGCGTCTCGATCCAGGCGAAGTTGTGGTGGTTCTCCACCTGCGCGATGGGCTCGATCCCGAGCGAAGCGGCGAGAGCCTCGTGGAGGGTATGGTGGCACGCCGACGCGAAGCGGCCCGCGAGGTTCATGCTCGTCCAGTACTCCTGGCCGAGTTCGGTCTCGAGGCCAAGCCACGCGAGCGCCTGGAGTTCTCTGGGGAGCGGCGTTTCGGCGCGGGCGAGCTTGGAGTAGCGGTTCGCAATCGTGGCGCCGACGCCCCGCGACCCCGAGTGCGTAAGGACCGCGAGGTACGTCCCTTCGGAGATTCCGAGGGCTTCGGCGCCGCTGGCGTCTACCGCCAGCCGACCGGCGTCCACGAAGTGGTTGCCCGTTCCAGACGTGCCGAGTTGGCTGTGCGCTTTGTCCTTGAGGCTGCGAAGGAGCTTGGTCGCGGACCAGTCCGGATCCTCCAGCACCGCATGGTCGCGCCGGTCGCGGGGTGCGAACCGCGCGCCGATGCCGAACCGCGATTCCTCGCGGATGGTCCGCCGGAGTGCATCCCGCCGGGGCGTCTCGTCGAGGAAGGCGAGGTCGTCTGCCGTGTAGACCGAGAGCATCATGCGGCACGCGATGTCCACGCCGACCATGTATGGCGCGACGGCGTTCTCTAGCGCCACGACTCCGCCGATCGGGACGCCGTAGCCGACGTGAGCGTCGGGCATGAGGGCGCCGGCCGCCGTCACGGGGAGCCGCATGGCGTCGTGCATCTGCCGGATGGCGGCGGGGTCGATGAGTTCGCGGCCCCAGACCGGGAAGTCGAGGGGCGCCGCGCGGACCTCGGGCGGGTCGGGCTGGCGGCGGAGTTCGGCGAGCGCTTGGGCGAGCTCGAAGCCGGGCTGCCCCGCGAGGATCGCCTCGGGGTCGTCGTGGATTCGGTCCAGCAGCGCCTGCACGTCGGACTCGGGGAGTCCGGCGGCGGTCTGCGTGCGAGCGAGCGAGAGAGCCTGGCCGATGAGGGGACCGGAGGGCCAGCCCCGCGCCAGCAGGGTGTGTCCGTCGATCATGAATCGAGGGGATGCGCGCGGGACGGGCACGAAAAAACCCACCCCGCGCAGTGTGGGGTGGGTTCAGCCGGTAGACGACCGTCGTGTCGTCTAGCGTGGAGGTCCACCCGCGTGCGTCGCGTCCATACGGAGATCATTCCCGCGGCTCGCGAACGAAGCGGGGAATGCGACCGAATAGGAACGGAGGTGCAGCACGGGGGGCGCTGAAGTGGACCCCGAGCATAGGGCAAGCGTCCGTCTTCCGTCAAGCCTCTTTCCGATCTCCTCGCACAACCGCTGCCGACGCTCAATCTGATCGTCGAGTCCGCCCACCCATCCGCTGGCGGTCGCTCTCGCCGAGACCGGCCGCCAGCCGGGCGGAAGTCCACGAGTTCGTGCCGGTTGGCTATCCTGTTGGGATTCCACCCGTTGCCATGCGCGCTCTCCTGCTCCTCAGCCCGGCGGTTTCTGCCCAGACCGTAGAAGTGGATTCCCTACCGTCGGGGATTACGTTGACCTTCGTGCTTCAGGACGTTGAGACGGAGCAGGACCTCCCACCCGGCGCCTGTGAGGTCTGGATCGGAAGCGACGGTCCGCCGGAGGTCGTTGTGCGCTCCGGTATCGCGTCCTGGGACGGGGGCGCCGCCCTGCTGGACGTGTCCTGCATGAGCACCTGCTCCGAGTGCCTCCTGGGATCATTCGCCGCCGGGCCTCTCAAGAACGGGACGGGCTGGCGGATCCGCGGTGACATCAGCGACGGCGCGGGCAGTGCAATGGTGGAATGGCTCGTGGGACCGTTCGGGTCCGCCCGGAGCGCTGCCGCATCGACGGCCTTGCACGCTCCATCGCGACCCATCCGTCCCCAGCTCCGCGCCCTCGCTGAGGACATCGCGACGTTGACCGCTCTGGGCCTGGATGACGCCATCGTGGAAGAGCTTCTCGGCTCCATCGAGCGCATCCGCCGCTCGCTCCCTACCGATGCCGAGTAGTCCCCGCTGGCGGTCTCTATTGCCGAGGCCAACCGCCAGCGGGTAGCGCGAGCTCCGAAACGGCAACCGGTCCGCGACGCGCGGAGCCTGACGGCTCCGGGGTCGATGCGAACCACCTCCTCGCGGAGGTCGTCCGCCGGCTCCAGCAGCCGTTCGAAACGCGAGGCGTACGTTCCGCTATGGAGCATCCCAACGCCGCCCTCATCGCCCGGTTCTACGACGCCTTCGCGCGGCGCGACGCGGCCGCCATGGCCGCGTGCTACCACCCGGACGTGCACTTCCGCGACCCCGTCTTCGAGCTCCGTGGCCCGATGGCCGGCGCGATGTGGAGGATGCTTTGCTCGCGCGGAGAGGACCTGAGGGTCCAGGCATCCGGTATCCAGGCGGACGACGAGACTGCCACCGCGCGATGGACGGCCGACTACAGCTTCGGGCCCTCAAAGCGTCCCGTCCACAACGAAGTCGAAGCGTCCTTCACCTTCCGCGACGGCCTCATCGCGTCCCACACGGACCGCTTCGATTTCTGGCGCTGGAGCCGGCAGGCGCTCGGTTTGCCGGGCGTACTCCTCGGATGGAGTCCGTGGATCCGCCGTTCCGTCTCCGCTCGCGCGAACCGCCAACTGGCGCGCTACGCCGAGCGGCACCCCGAGGCTCGGAGTTAGCCCCCCAGCGCGTCGCGGATCGCGGCCACGATCTCGGCCTTGCGCTCGCGCTGATCGCTCAGGACCGTTCGGGGGATGACGGTGTCCGTTCCATCGAGCACGAGGACCACCCGCTCGCCCCCGCCGCCGACCGGCAGCCGCTCAGGCTCCTGCCACGCCGTGGTAAACGCGCCGAGCTGGCGGAGGCGTTCGCGGAGTTCAGCCAGCTGCTCCGCGGGCACCGGCCGCGTCTCGACGGACACGGGCTCCGGCTCGTAGCTCTTCCAGCGCTCGGCTCGCACGGTATCGCCCTCCAGAGAGATCCGTCCGCTCTGGCGGTACTGGGGCGGCAGGCTCCCGTTGTCCCACGTCAAGGTCAGAGAGAGGGTAGACGGCATCGGCGAGCTGGCGCAGGCGGCGAGCGTGAGGGCGAGCGCGAGGAGGAATCGGGGCATGGAGGGCGCGCCCGGCGCCACCGCCAGCGGGCGGCACCGGGCGGAGCGGGGGTTACCCGAGGATGAGGTCGTGCACCATGTCGCCGGTCAGCTCGATGCGCTCCGTGGCTTCGGTGTCATCTTCCCAGACCGGGTGGAGAACGTAGCACCCCGGCACGAACTCCAGATCCACCGAGCCATCGGCTTCCAGAATCTCGTCGCCGAGGTAGTCCGTAGCCCACGAGGCCATATCGGCCCAGTCCTCGCCCTCGGACTCCGTGCACCCCGCGATGTGGAGGAAGATGAGGTTCATGCCCGTCGAGTTGCGGACGGTCAGCGTCGCGAGAGGATCGCCGCCGGTCTCAGGTTCGCGCGTACCGCCGCCGTTGTACGCCTCGCGGTAGTAGGACTTCACCTCCGAGACGGTCGCGTACGGCTGGCCATCGGGCTCCTCGAAGAACCACTGCTCCAGCCCTTGCTCCCCTTCGGAGAGGAATGCGAAGGCGCGGCCCTCGTCGTGCGTGAGGAAGATGTCCATCTCGCCGTTGCCGTCCACATCGTCGAAGCCGACGGCCGCCAGCGTGAGCGCCGGGAGGTCGTCCGGCGTCTCCAACTCCACCGTCATCCGCTCACCGGTGACGACGTACGAGTACGGGTAGGGGAAGTCCTCCCCGGGCGCGAGCATCGGGGCGGTCACGTTGCGGTAGAACGTGAGGAAGCATCCCTCGCCGTTGAGTGCGGCCGTCCCGAACGGCACCGTGTGAGCGTCCACCGGCTCTACCGCGCCACCGTACTGGTTCTCCGCGAGGTCGGCCGCAATCGCCATGCACTCGGGCGCGCTGGACTCCGCGCTCACGTCTGAGGTCTCCTCGACGGGTGTGGGGTCAGAAGCCTCCGAGACGCCCGAGGGCGTCGCCGCATCGGGGTCTCCGCAGGCGATGAGGGTGGTGAGAAGGACGAGGGTGGAGAGCAGGCGCATGAGCGAGAGGGGTTCGTGGAAGCCTGGAAGATCCTTCAACCTGACGGCCCGTGCCACAACGCCCCGCCGTCGTGCCCTGCGTGTCGAAACGGGCGTGAAGGGCGGGTCCACAGCGCGCGGCGGTGCGTACTTCCGGCATGAGCACTCCCCCGTACGACGTCGAGCGCATCCGCGAGGACTTCCCCATCCTCTCGCGCGAGGTGCACGGCCGCCCCCTCGTCTATCTCGACAACGCCGCGACGACCCAGAAGCCGCGGGCTGTCATCGACCGGATCTCGCGCTACTACGCGGAAGAGAACGCCAACGTCCACCGCGGCGTGCACGTTCTGAGCGCGGAGGGCACCGAGGCCTTCGAGGCCGCCCGCCAGTCGGTGGCGTCGTTTATCGGGGCGCCGTCTCCGCGTGAGGTCGTCTTCACGCGGGGCACGACGGAGGGCATCAACCTCGTCGCCCACGGGTTCTCCGCCGCTGTCCTGCAGCCGGGCGACGAGATCGTGGTGACGGGGCTGGAGCACCACGCAAACATCGTCCCCTGGCAGATGGCCGCCGAGCGAACCGGTGCCACCCTCCGCGTGCTGCCCATGACCCCGGAGGGCGACCTCGCGACCGACGCGCTGGCGGACGTGATCGGCGAGCGGACGCGGATCGTCTGCGTCTCCCATACCTCGAACGCGCTCGGCAGCGTGAGCCCGGTCGCCGAGGTGATTGAGGCGGCCCGGGCCGCGGGTGCGGCGGTGCTCGTGGACGGCGCGCAGGCCACGCCGCACGCGCCCGTGGACGTGCAGGCGCTCGGCGCCGACTTCTTCGTCTTCTCCGGTCACAAGACCTACGGCCCGATGGGCGTCGGCGTGCTGTGGGGCCGCGAGGACTGGCTGGACCGGCTGCCCCCGTACCAGGGCGGCGGCGACATGATCGATCAGGTCACGTTCGAGCGGACGACGTTCGCGGGCCTCCCCTCCAAGTTCGAGGCGGGGACGCCCAACGTGGCGGGCGTGCTCGGCCTGGAGGCCGCCGTCCAGTACCTCACCGCCATCGGGATGGAGGTGATCCAGGCGCACGAGGCCGACCTCGTCGCCTACTGCGTGGAGCGGCTGGCGGACCTCGGCGGCGTTCGCTTCGTCGGCACGCCCCGCCAGCGGGCCAGCGCCGTCTCGTTCCTTCTGGAGGGCATCCACCCGTACGACGCCGGCACCGTGCTGGACCGCCTCGGCATCGCCGTCCGCACCGGGCAGCACTGCGCCCAGCCCGTGATGGACGCGATGGGGATCGACGGGACGGTCCGCGCCAGCGTCGCCCTCTACAACACCCGCTCGGAGATCGACGCGCTGTGCGCCGGTCTGGAGCAGGTCCAGACGATGTTCTCATGACCGACCTCGACCGCCGCCAGCAGGACATCGTGGACGAGTTCGCGATGCTGGACGACTGGATGCTCCGCTACCAGCACCTCATCGAGCACGCCAAGACGATGCCGCCCCTCCCGCCGGAACGGCGAACGGACGACGCCATCGTGCGCGGCTGCCAGTCCAAGGTGTGGGTCCACACGGGCCTCCGCGATGGCTCTTTCCGCCTCGAGGCCGACTCCGACGCGCAGATCGTCCGCGGCCTCGCCTCGCTCCTCGTCCGGGCCGTTGACGGCC
>DUBD01000056.1:19950-29765 GCA_012960515.1 Bacteroidota bacterium
GGCTGGACGCGATGGTGCGGCGGGTCCGTTCAGACGCGGCCCGCGTGACGGGCGCTTGACACCGGGGGGGCGCCCTGCCCACCTTCCCGCGCCTTCCCGCCGGTCGCCATGTCTCTCCGCGAGCGCTTTTTCAGTCCACGAAACCGCCGCCGCGCCGTCCTCACGGTGCTGGTGGGGCTCGGCCTGTGGGTCGCCTTCCTCGATAGCCACAGCCTGCTTCGGCGGGCGTTGTACGCTCGCGACCTGGCGCGGATCGAAAGCCAGAACGAGGAGTTGCGCCGTGAGAATGACCGCCTTCGCGCTCAGATCAACGCCGGGCTGGACGACGAGACCGTGGAGCAGGTGGCTCGGGAGCAGTACGGGATGCGGCGCCCCGGCGAGACGGTCTACCGCGTGGTCACTTCGGAGTGACCGCTGACAGCCACCCCGCTGGCGGCGTCCGCCAGCGGCTCTTCTCTGGGCCTCGGGCGTAGGTTCGCGCATGGCCGACCTCCACCCCGCCCCTGGCGCGTTCCGTAAGCGCCTCTACGAGATCGTGTTCCACGCGGACGACCCCGCGGGGAAAGCGTTCGACGTGGTCCTGATCATCGCCATCGTCGCCAGTGTGGCCGTGGTGATGCTGGAGAGTGTGGCGTGGATCGAAGAGCGGTTCTTCTTCCCGCTCCGTGTGGCGGAGTGGCTGTTCACGGTGGTGTTCACCGTGGAGTACGTGCTCCGGCTGGCCATCGTCAAACAGAAGCGGGCGTATGCGCTGAGCTTCTTCGGGCTGGTGGACTTCCTCTCCGTCATCCCGACGTACCTCAGCCTGATTGTGCCGGGCGCGCAAGCGTTGCTCGTGGTGCGGATCCTGCGCGTGCTCCGCATCTTCCGCGTCCTCAAGCTGGCGCACTACCTCAACGAAGCCGAAACGCTCAGCCGCGCGCTCGTCGCGAGCCGGCGGAAGATCGCCGTGTTCATCTTCGCGGTCCTGACCGTCGTGACCGTGATGGGGAGCCTGATGTACCTCGTGGAGGGGCAGGAGAACGGGTTCGACTCTATCCCCCGGAGCGTCTACTGGGCCGTCGTGACGCTTACGACGGTGGGCTACGGGGACATCTCGCCTTCCACGGGACTGGGGCAAACCATCGCGCTCGTCATCATGGTGATGGGCTACGGCATCATCGCGGTGCCGACTGGCATCGTGACGGTGGAGCTCAATCGCGAACGACAGGCGGCAGAGATGGCGAGACGCCTCAACGAGTGCCCCGTCTGCGGACTCGACGAGCACGACTACGACGCCCGCTTCTGCAAACGGTGTGGCGAGTGCCTCCTCCGGGTGCCAGACGCCACCCTGGCGCGGCGCTCAGAGGACGCGCGCGATACTGCCCGGACGGTCGCTCAGGCGAGCTGACGCGGGCTGGCGGCCTCCGCCAGCGGGGCGGCCATAGCGCGCTGGGCGATCTCCTCGCGCCACGCGCGTGTCAAGAACGCGTAGTCGAGACGCTCGGACTCCGGCCCTCCCTCGCTGCTCGCCTGGAACCCGAGGTCCACCGGTGACGCAAACCGAACCGGCGCGCTGCTGGCGGATACGATGCGGCTGCGAAACAGGCCTCGGCGGTAGTCGCCGTGGAGCTGTCCGAGTACGCACGCCTGCCCGTCTCCCAGTTCCAGCGAATCCGGGTTCACCCGCAGGGCCCAGCCCGGAGACTCCTCGTCCAGTAGGGACGCCCCGGCGCTCGCGCGCGCCTGTGCCCACTCGGGCGTAACGCGCGCGATCGCGTGGCGACGGCGGCGGGAGGAGAGCGAGCGGCGGATCAGTCGGAGCATGGAATCGCGCGGGGGTCCTCCCATGAACGCCGCCAGCGGAGGCGAAGTGCCGCGCTACCGCACGACGGCGATCCTCCGCGTGACCAGTCCCTCCGGCGTCTGCACCCGGACGAGGTAAGTGCCAGGGGCGTCGGCCTCCCACCGGAGCCGGTGCTCGCCAGCGGGCCGCTCGTCCTCAGCGAGTCGCGCGATGCGCCGTCCCAGGGTGTCGAACACGTCCACCACCACGTCGCCCGGAGTTCCGAGGCGGAAGCGGATCGTCGTCGCGCTGGCGGTCGGGTTGGGCGAGGCGGAGAGCGTGAGGGCGTCTGGGGGAGGTGGGGCGGCCGAGACGGCGAGGCGCTCGAGCTTGTAGATGCGGCGGCCCATCGCGTAGCCCAACGAGTCCCCGAAGAACTCGAAGCGGTTGACGGAGCCGTCGATAGCGGAGGTCTCTACCCAGGAGACACCGCCATCGGACGTCACCATCTGCGTACCGCGGCCCGAGGTCCACCCTTCCCGCTCGTTCAGGAAGCCCACGCCCTGCATGCTCCCTCCGCCCGGCACCGCCAGCTCGGTCCACGTGAGGCCGCCGTCGATTGTCTTGAGCACTTTACCGTCGCCGTTGCCGCCGTAGTGCTCTACCGAGACGTAGCCCACGGACTCCGACGGGAAGGAGATCTTCCACGCCCACTCGGTGGAGGTGCCCGTTCCGCTGCTCCGAAACCGCTCGGTCCACGTCTCGCCCCCGTCGCTCGTCGCGAGGATGACGGCGACGCCCCCGCTCTGCGTCCCGTTCGTGCCACCCACGACGATCCCATTCATCGGGTCCGTGAAGCGGACGTCGATCAGGCTCGCGGCGTACGGCGCCATGTCCACGCTCTGCCACGAGGCCCCTCCGTCCGTCGTCTTCAGGAAGTAGGACGGCCCGTCCCATTCCCCCACGCCAAAGACGTGGGTCTCATCCAGCGCGAAGAGTCCGCACACGCCCCCCCCGATCGCGGGTTGGATCCGGTCGGTCACGTTGACCATCGTTTCGCCCCCGTCGCGCGTCTCGTACAGGCGCGCGTTCTGGTTGAAGAGCACCCCAACCCACCCCAACCCGGCCGAAGGGAACGCCGTCGTGCGCAGGTAGCCCGGGACCTGGGAGCGGAGCGTCCAGCTCTCGCCCCCATCCTGCGTCTCGTACGTCTCCCCCGCCCCGTTGACGATCCACCCACGCTCGGGCGAGACGAAGGCGGCGTCTTCGAACCGGTAGCTATGGAAGGGGGAGTTCTCGAGCAGGGTCCACCCCTGGCCGCTGGCGGTGAGCGGCAGCGCGATCAAAAGGGCGATGAGGAGGGGACGCATAGAGCCGAGGGACATCGGGCGGTTCGGGGTCGGAAGCTCGGACTCAGTCGCGCCGAAATCGCATCCGGTTGTGCTCCCGCACCCTCGCCACCTCCTCCCCGCTGGCGGTGACGGCGTGCCAGCCGTGGAGGTCGGGGTCGTCCTCAACGGTGGCCTCCGCCAGCCCGGCGCGGCGGACGGCGTCCTCGACGTTTCGCGCTCGGAGGCGCTGGGGGCTCTCTCCTGTGATCTCGACTTCGTACTGTGGCATGGAAACGCTTCCAGGAACAGGGCTCGGTAGATTCCGGCAGCCCGGAACGAGAGGAACGGCCGATCCGCCCTCCCGTACACGGTACGACGAAACGCCGCCCATCGGCACCTGCACACATGAGCACCGACGCCCGCACCCACACCCCCTCCGGAGACGGCGCCACGCTGGACGTGGCCGACGCCGCGATGACCGAGGCCGCCATGCCCGGCTCCGGCCTCCCGGAGGAGACCCGCGACCTCTCGAACGCTCCTGACGCCGTCGCCCCCGGCGACGACTTCCTCCCGCTAAAAGGGACCGACTACGTCGAGTTCTACGTCGGGAACGCGCGGCAGGCCGCGCACTTCTACGCCCACGCCTTCGGCTTCGACGTGAAGGCCTACCTCGGCCCGGAGACCGGCCACCGCGACCGGATGAGCTACATGCTCCAGCAGGGCAAGATCCGGTTCGTGCTGACCAGCGCGATGGGACCGGAAGGCCCCATCGCCGAGCACGTCCACCTCCACGGCGACGGGGTCAAAGACCTCGCGCTCTGGGTAGACGACGCCGTCTCCGCCTTTGAGGAGACCACCAAGCGCGGCGGAGTCCCCGTCCGCGAGCCCGAAGTCCTGGAGGATGAGCACGGGACGGTCACGATCTCCGCGATCAAGACCTACGGCGACACGATCCACAGCTTCGTGGACCGGTCCAACTACAACGGCCCGTTCCTCCCCGGCTATCGCGCGGTGGAACTGGAGTACTTCAAGCCGACGCCCGTCGGCCTGAAAGTCGTGGACCACTGCGTCGGCAACGTGGACCTCGGCGACATGAACACGTACGTCCAGTACTACGCCGACGTGATGGGCTTCAAGAACCTCATCTCGTTCGACGACCAGGACATCTCCACGGAGTACACCGCGCTGATGTCGAAGGTGATGAGCAACGGGAACGAGCGCGTCAAATTCCCGATCAACGAGCCCGCCGACGGCAAGAAGAAGAGCCAGATCGAGGAGTACCTGGACTTCTACCGCGGCGCCGGCGTCCAGCACATCGCGCTGCTCACCGACGACATCCTCCACACCGTCGGCGAGCTCCGCCAGCGCGGCGTGGACTTCCTCTACGTCCCGACGACGTACTACGACGACCTCCAGGACCGCGTCGGCGAGATCGACGAGCCGCTCGACCAGCTGGCGGACCTCGGCATCCTCGTGGACCGCGACCCGGACGGCTACCTCCTGCAGATCTTTACCAAGCCCATCGGCAACCGCCCGACGGTCTTCTACGAGATCATCCAGCGGAAGGGCGCCCGCTCCTTCGGCAAGGGCAACTTCAAGGCGCTCTTCGAGGCCATCGAGCGCGAGCAGGAGGCCCGAGGCAACCTGTAGCGGAGGGATGCGGGCTAGGGGAGGGAGGGATACGCCTCCTCCCCTAGCCCTTCCCAATTCCCCATCGCTCCATCCCTTCCTGACATGGCTTACTACTTCCGCCTCGGCAACGTCCCGCCCAAGCGCCACACGCAGTTCCGGCGCCCTGACGGCGCCCTCTACACGGAGGAAGTCCTCGGTGAAGAGGGGTTCTCCGGGATCGGCTCCATCGCGTACCACATCCACCCGCCGACCCTCGTCGATTCGGTCGGAGAGCCGGAGGATGCGAGCGTGGAGTACGCCGACGAGGCCTTCCTGCGCCACCGCCACTTCCTCGGCCCGAAGGTCAAGCCCGGCGGCGACTACCTCTCGGGCCGCGTGCCCATCATGGGCAACAACGACATCATCATGAGCCTCTGCTCGCCCACGGAGGCGATGCCAGAGGACGTGTTCTACAAGAACGCCACCCACGACGAGCTGGTCTACGTCCACGACGGCGAAGGGCGGCTGGAGACCGTTCTGGGCACCGTCGAGTTCACGCAGGGCGACTACGTGCACGTCCCTCGCACGCTGACCCACCGGTGGGTGTTCACCGGCGAAACGCAGCCGCGGCTTCTCGTGATGGAGGCGCCCACGGACTTCCGCCCGCCCAAGCGCTACCGGAACGACATGGGCCAACTTCTGGAGCACAGCCCGTACTGCGAGCGTGACTTCCGGCCGCCGTCCGAGCTCCAGACCATCGATCAGGAAGGCCGCTTCACGGTCAAGATCAAGAAGCACGGCAAGCTCTTCCCGTTCGTCTACCGCTACCACCCGTTCGACGTGGTCGGTTGGGACGGGTACATGTACCCGACGGCGTTCTCCATCCACGATTTCGAGCCCATCACCGGCCGCATCCACCAGCCGCCGCCGGTGCACCAGACGTTCGAGGCTCGCGGCTTCGTGGTCTGCTCGTTCGTGCCGCGCCTGTTCGACTACCACCCGGACAGCATCCCCGCGCCGTACAACCACAGCAACATCGACTCCGACGAAGTGCTGTACTACGCCGAGGGCGACTTCATGTCGCGCAAGGGGATCGGCCGCGGCAGCTTTACGCTCCACCCGGGCGGCATCCCGCACGGGCCACATCCGGGTACGACCGAGGCCAGCATCGGTGCCAAAGAAACGCACGAGCTGGCGGTGATGGTGGACACCTTCGCCCCGCTCAAGCTGACCAAGCAGGCATTGGAGATTGAGGACGAAGACTACATCCTCTCGTGGCAGCCGGAGCGGCATGGGCACCCCCTCCCGGACGCCGCGCCCATCCCGCCCGGTGCCGAGATCGGCGGCGACGGCGCGCTCGGCACGGGCCCCGCTATCGACGCAGCCCGCGGCTAGCCTCGTGCAGCTCCCCTCCTCTCGGCCCGCTGGCGGTACTCGCCGGCGGGCCGACGTGTAAGGAAGCCGGACTTCGTGGGCTCTTGCTCCGCCGTGCGGACCAGGAGCGAGGGGCGGGCGTGGACTGCGGACGCCTCTCCCCTCTCCCATGACCATTCTCGTAGCAGGCGCCCACGGAGGCGTGGGCCAGCACATCGTCCGCCAGCTCACCGAGGCCGGGCACTCCGTCCGCGCCATGATCCGCGACGCCGACCAGGCAAGCGCGATGGAAGCGCTCGGCGGCGAGCCCGTCGTCTCCGACCTCACGTCCGACGTATCCGATGCCGTCTCCGGTGCCGACGCCGTGATCTTCGCGGCTGGCTCGGGCGGCGAAAAGCTGGAGGCCGTGGACAAGAACGGCGCGATCCGCACCATCGATGCCTGCGTGGAGCAGGGCGTGAACCGGTTCGTGATGCTCAGCTCCATCGGAGCCGATGCGCCCGACGAGGCCGACCAGCTCCAGGACTACCTCCGTGCGAAGCACGCCGCGGACGAGCACCTCAAGGCGAGTCCGCTCACCTGGACCATCCTCCGCCCGACCCGCCTCCTGAACGGCGCCGCGAAGGGCACCGCCGCCTTCGCGACCTCTCTCAACTTCGACGAGCACCCGAAGGAGATCGACCGCGAGGACGTAGCCGCGGCCCTCGTCGCGTCGCTGACCGTCTCCGAAACGGAAGGCGCGGTGATCGAGATGACGAGCGGCGATACGCCCATCCGCGAGGGGCTGGCGGCGCTGTAGCGCGAGTCCGAACGAAGCAGCGGAGGGGCGGCTACTTTGCGGCCGCCCCTCCGTTTGCTATGTCTGAGACCTTCCCGTTCGGCCAGTCCGTCGCCTGGACGCCCGACCCCGACGTCGCCTCCCGCACCACCCTCGGCCGCCTCTGGCAGGACCTCGGCCTCGATGGCTACGACGCGCTCGAAGCGTGGGCCAACGAGGACGTCGGCAGGTTCTGGGACCGCGTGCTGGCAGACCTCGGCGTCGTCTTCGAGACGCCATACGAACAGATCCTGGACACCTCGCGCGGGATCGAGCACGCACGCTGGTGCACCGGTGGCCGGCTCAACATCACGGTATCGCTCCTGGACCGGTGGGAGGGCTCGCCGCAATGGGAGCAGGACTCCATCCGCTACGAGAGCGAAGAGGGCGAGGTCACGCGCTACACCTTCCGCCAGCTGCGCGAAGCCGTGGAGATCGCGACGGCCGGGCTCCGCGCGATGGGCCTCGGTGCTGGCGACGCCGTCGGGCTGTACATGCCGCTCACACCCGAAGAGGTCATCGGCTTCCTCGCGGTCGTGCGGATGGGTGGGATCGTGCTCCCGCTCTTCTCCGGCTATGGAACGAGCGCCGTCGCGGACCGGCTGGCAGACGCCGACGCGAAGGCCGTGATCGTCGCCGACGGGAGCGTGCGCCGCGGCAACCCCCACGCGATGAAGCCCACGCTGGACGACGCGCTCGCTCTCGCCCCTACCGTGGAGCACGTGATCGTGGTAGACCGCGCCGGGCTGGCGGTGGAGATGGACGAGGGCCGCGACACCCCATGGGCGGGCCTCCTCGACCTCGGCCGCCAGCGGCTGGCGGAGGACCCGGCGGCGGGGGCTCCGGAGATTGTAGACGCCGAGACGCCGCTCATGGTCATCTACACATCGGGCACGACGGGGCGCCCCAAAGGGGCCGTCCACACCCACGTCGGCTTCCCGGTCAAGGCGGCACAAGACATGGCGCACCCGATGGACGTGCAGCCGGGCGACGTGATGTGGTGGATGACGGACATGGGCTGGATGATGGGGCCGTGGCTCGTTTTCGGCAGCCTGATGTGCGGCGCCACGATGGTGCTGTTCGACGGCGCGCCGGACACGCCCGATGTGGACCGCGTCTGGCAGCTCTGCGCGGACCACCGCGTCACGCACTTCGGCCTGTCGCCCGTGCTCATCCGCGCGCTCATGCCGCATGGGACCGAGCCCATCGCGCGCCACGACCTCTCCTCTCTCCGCGCCTGCGGCTCCACGGGCAGCCCGTGGGACCCGGAGAGCTGGCGGTGGCTCTTCGCGAACGTCCTGGACTCGCGAAAGCCCATCCTCAACTACTCCGGTGGGACCGAGACGTCCGGCGGAATCGTGGGCGGGGACTTCGTCCGGCCGCTCAAGCCGTGCGGATTTCCCGGCCCCATCCTCGGGATGGACGCGGAGGTGCTGGACGAGTCGGGCCAGCCCGTTCGCGGGGCCGTCGGCGAGCTCGCGGTCCGCCAGCCGTGGATCGGGATGACGCGAGGGTTCTGGCGCGACGACGAACGGTATCTGGATTCGTACTGGCGGCGCCATGAGGACACGTGGGTCCACGGCGACTTCGCCGCGGTGGACGCCGACGGCCAATGGTTCATCCTCGGCCGCTCGGACGACACGATCAAGATTGCGGGCAAGCGGCTGGGCCCCGCCGAGGCCGAGTCTGCCGTCGCGGCTGATCCCGACGTGATCGAGGCCGCCGCTATCGGCGTACCGGACGACGTGAAGGGCGAGGCGCTCGTCGTCTTTTGCGTCCCGCGCGAGGGCGCCGAGGCAACGGACGACCTCCGCCAGCGGCTGGCCGCCCGGCTGGGTGCGGCGCTCGGCAAGGCGCTCCGTCCCAAGGCGGTCTACTTCGTGGACGCATTGCCTAAGACGCGCAACGCGAAGGTGATGCGCCGCGTGATCCGCGCCGTCCACCTCGGCGGCGACGTGGGCAACGTGACCGCGCTGGAGGATGAACGCACGCTGGAGTCCATCCGGCTGGCCCGATAGAAAAAGGGCGGGGGCTCGCGCCCCCGCCCCTCGGTTCGAACCGTGTCCGGTCGTTACACCGTCTCGGTGTCGTACGAGCTGTACACGTTGCGAGCGCCGTACTCGCGATAGCGGTCGCGGACGTAGTCGCGGTCGTCGTCGCGCGGGTGGACGCCCATCACGATGTTGCCGGACTCGATGTCGCGCTTGTACATCTCGGCGTGGTCCTCGGGGATACCCGCGCCGATCAGCGCGCCCACGAGGCTGCCGCCGGCACCGCCAGCGCCAGCACCGGCCAGCGCGCCCGCCAGCGGACCGGCGATCACGCCGATGCCCGGCACGAGAACCGCGCCGCCAATGCCCGCGATGGCGCCGACCACGCCGCCGAGCGTGCCGCCCACGGCGGCACCAGCGCCGGCGCCTTCCATGGCCTTGGACCCTTCGTCGATCTTGACCGCGTCCGCGTCCCGGTCATAGTAGCGCTTGCGCGCGTCTTCGGACATCATCACGTGGATGTCCTCGTCAGAGTAGCCGCGCTCGCGGAAGTCGGAGTAGGCGCGGTCGGCAGACTCGGGGGAGTCGTAAGTGCCGGTAACGAGAGGGCGAGAGGTAGACATGAGAGAGGGGGGGCTGAGAGAGAGAGGGGAAGGGATGTGTCTACCACACATGTACCCCCCCGTTCCTTTGGTGATACGCATTCACACGGCTCCCTTCCCTCCTGCCCCGCCCCCCGCTCTGTATCCTCCCACGCCCACACACTGCCCCCGATGCCTCGCGCGCTCCCTCTCGTCCTCGTCCTGCTGGCGGCTGCCGCCAGCGCGCAGCCGCGGACGCCCGAACCCGGCCCCGTCTTCGACGACACGAGGCTTCCGACGGTCCACCTGAAGATCCACCCCGACACGCTCGCGTGGATCCTGGAC
>DUBD01000056.1:29775-36511 GCA_012960515.1 Bacteroidota bacterium
CCTCCAAGCCCTTTGTCCTTGCCCCCTTCGAGCTCAACATTGCAGGAAAATTCCTGGACCCGGACAACGCCCAGAGCAACGTGGAGTACCGCGCCCGCTTCGTCTGGGACGATGGCGTGGAGCGGGACACGGTGGAGGAAGTCGGATTCCGCCTCCGGGGCAACACCTCCCGCGAGGCTGCCAAGAAGTCCTTCAAGGTCTCCTTCAACACGTACGTCCGGGGCCGCGAGTGGCAGGGTCTGGACAAGCTCAACCTCAACGGCGAGCACAACGACCCCACGATTCTCCGCGCGAAGCTGGCGTGGGACCTCCTCCGCGATGCGCGGGTGCCCGGCTCCCGCGCAGGCATGGCGAGACTCGTCATCAACGGCGAGGACTTCGGGGTGTACGCCAACGTGGAGCACGTGGACGAGGAGTTCCTCGGCGAACGATTCCGCGACCCCGACGGCGCGCTCTTCAAGTGCCTCTACCCCGCCGACCTCGACTACCTCGGGGCCGATCCCGACACCTACCGCACGCTCGCACCCTTCGGCCGGCCGGTGTACGAGTTGGTCCAGGGCGAGAGCGATTACTCCGAGCTGGCGGCGTTCATCGCGGCGCTGAACCTGACGCCGCTGAGCCAGCTCCCCGACGTCATCGAGGAACACCTCGATGTGAACGGCTACCTCCGTGCCCTCGCGGTGGACGTGCTGATGGGCAACTGGGACGGCTACGCCTACAACCAGAACAACTTCTACCTCTACTACGACCCCGAGATGGGGCGATTCCGCTACCTCCCGTACGACCTCGACAACACCTTCGGGATCGACTTCCTGGGGAGGGACTGGGGCACGCGCGACGTCTACGACTGGCCGCAGGGATCGGCGAACGGGGCACCGCCGCGGCCTCTCGCCAAGCGCCTCCTTCAGGTGCAGGACTACCGCGACCGGTTCACGTTCTACCTCCGCCGCGCGATGGAGGACGCCTACACGTCCGGCACCCTCTACCCACGAATCGACGCGCTCCGGGACCTCATTGCAGACGCCGCAGAGGCGGACCCGTACCGGCCGCTCGACTATGGGTGGAGCGTGGATGACTTCTACGCCTCGTTCGACACCGCGCTCGGGGAGCACGTGGACTACGGCCTCAAGCCGTTCATCGCCACCCGGCGGAGTGCGGCGCTCTCCCAGGCCGACGCGGTCGACGTCGCCCCGCTGCTCTCCGACCGGCGGCTGGCGGAGCCCGTGATCGTTCCGGGCGTGGCGCTGACGGTGCGCGTCTGGGTGGAGGACGAAGGGACCCCTGCGGCCGTCCTCCTCCACTCCGCCGTCGATGGTGAGTGGCAAACGCGACCGATGGTGTCCGATGGCGGCGGCGTCTACACCGGCACGATGGGGCCGTTCGAGCCGGGCGACGAGGTGCGGTACTACGTCGAGGCCCGCGACATCGCGGGGCAGCGCCGAACGGATCCTCGGGCCGGAGCCAACGCCCCCGCTTCGCTCAGCGTCCCCGCCAGCGGGCCGGCCGGACTCGTCATCAATGAGTTCATGGCCTCCAACGATGACACCATCTCCGACGCCGCAGGCGACTTCGACGACTGGGTCGAGCTATACAACGTGGGCTCCGAGCCGATCTCGCTCGCGGGTTACTTCCTCACGGACGACCTCTCGGAACCCGGCGAGTTCGCCCTCCCGGATACCGTCCTCGCCCCGGGTGCGTTCGTCCTCGTCTGGGCCGACGAAGACGACGATCAGGGCCCGATGCACGCCTCGTTCAAGCTCTCCGCCAGCGGAGAGACGGTCGCGCTGTTCACCACGGACGGCGAAGGGGGCTTCACATTCGTTGACGGCACCTCGTTCGGACCGCAGGAGACCGATCAGTCCTACGGCCGCGTGGGGGATGGCTCGGGCCCGTGGAGCCGGTTCGCCGCCCCGACGCCGGGCGCGACCAACACGACGGCCACCACCGCCAGCCCGTCGGCGAGTGCTCCCGTTCTCCGGATCGAGAGCCTCGCGCCCAACCCGTTCCGCGAGGCGTTCGCGGTCCGCCTCTCGGCGCTGCCGGCCGGCGCGGTCCGACTCGACGTGTTCGACGCACTGGGCCGCCGGGTGGGCACGCAACGCGCGCCCGCGGGCGAAGCCCCGCTCCGCTGGCGGACGCCGTTGCCGGCCGGGGTCTACGTCGCGCGAGTGACGTGGACTGGCGCGAACGGAAAGACGGCCACGGCGACAACGCGCGTGACCGCTCTCCGGTAGTTCACCTCCCCGTCCGCGGACGGGGACGGGGCGCTATGCGACCGAGTCGAGCGTGATCTCGAAGGTGAGGTCCTCGCCCGCCAGCGGGTGGTTGGCATCGAGCAGGATGCTGTTCTCGTTGACCTCCGCCACACGGACGATCATGGAGCCGCCGTTCTGCATCCCGAGCTGCAGCTGGTCGCCCACGCTCACATTCGAGTCGGGCGGAAGCTGGTCCTTGCTCACCTCGACCACCTGATTCGGGTCGGGCTCTCCATAGGCGTCCTTCGCATCAATGGTGACCGTCTTGGTCTCGCCGACCTCCATGCCGGACACGGCCTTGTCGAAGCCCGGCACCACCTGACCCGCACCGACGGTGAACTGGAGCGGGTCGCGGCCCTTGGAAGAGTCGAACTGGGTGCCGTCCTGGAGGGTGCCGGTGTAGTGGACGCGGACGGTGTCGCCGGAGGAGGCGGGCATAGAATCGTTGGGGGATGAACCTCGTGCATGCGCGCGAGTGTTGGGGGTTTCGTCCTCGCCAGCCTTTCTCCCGCACTCCATGCCCGCCCCTCTCATCTGGACCGAGCCGTTCCGCGTCCGCGCGTACGAAGTCGGTCCCGGAGACACCGCAAGCCCGCTCGCCATCGTGGACTACTTCCAGGAGGCGGCGGGAGAGCACGCCGAGGCCCTGGGCGTGGAAACATTCGATTTGGGCGGATCCGTCGGTGCGTGGGTGATGACGCGGATGGCCGTCGAGTTCGAGCGCCTGCCCCGCTGGCGGGACGCCGTGACGGTGGAGACGCGGCCGAGCGGCCGCGATGGCCTCCGCGCCACGCGCGACCTGTTGCTGCTGGACGGGGACGGAAACCGGCTGGCGCGCGCGCGGACGGTGTGGCTCGTGGTAGACCTCGCGAGGCGCCGCCCGGTGCGCCTCCCCCCCGCAGTCCTCGCGATTGACCCGCCGGATCGCGAGGCGTCCGTCGTCCTGGGCGCACCGCCTGCCCCGCCCGAGCAGGTGGAGTCGGCGCGGACCGTGACGGTGCGCCGCTCGGACCTGGACCGGAACGATCACGCCAACAACGCGCGGTTCGTGGAGTGGGCGCTGGACGCCGCCGACCGGGACCCTGCCGGGCTCCGCGCGCTGGACGTGTCGTTCATCGGAGAAGCCCGTCTCGGCGACACGCTGCGGTCCGTCGCTGCGGCGGAGTCGGAGGACACGCTCGCGCATGCGATCTTGCGGGACGGCGCTCGCCGCCCCCTCGCCACCCTCCGCACCCGCTGGTCATGAACCTCGCGTTTCGCGTCCTGTCCATCGCCATCCTCGCGCTCGTCGTGGGGTACATCCTGTTCTCGCGCTTCGCCTCCGGGGGCGAGGGAATGTCGCCCGAGGCGTTCCTCACTGCCTACGAGCCCGAGCACACCCTCATCGACGCCCGGACCCCTCGCGAGTTTGAGGCGAGCCATCTGGAGGGCGCGATCAACCTGAACGTGATGGCGTCCGACTTTCGCGAGCAGGCGGCGCAACTGCCTCTCTCGGAGCCGGTCTACATCTACTGCGCCTCCGGCACGCGGAGCGGCCGCGCGGCGGGCATCCTGGAAGCGATGGGCTTCCCCGCCGTCTACAACATCGGCGGGATGGACGCACTGGCCGCCGCCGGGGCGGAGGTCGTGGTGCCCGGCCGCTGAGCGCTGGCGGTCGCCCCCGGCGGGAGCGGCCGGAACAGACGAGCCGCCAGCCCGGCGGGGACTGGCGGCTCGGAGACCAACGCGGAGCGTGTCTAGTCGCGCGACATGAACAGCCGGAGCACGTACCAGAACATCAGCGCGACGCTCGCGAACAGCTCCAGCGAGGCGGCCACGTAGCGGTCCTCCGGGTAGTGGTGCATCACCTTGGAGGTGTCGAACAGGATGGCCGCGCCGGCCAGCCCGATCATCGCGACGGAGAACCAGGTGCCGAGCTCGAACCCGAAGAGCACCGCCGCCACGATGGCGACGAGGGCCACGACGAACGCCCAGCGGAGCACGCTCCCGAGGAAGGTGAAGTCCTTCCGGCTGTAGAACGCGACGGCGGTGAGCCCCGCGAAGCCGAGGACCGTCACCCACGCCGCCTTGGAGATGATGCCGGGGTCGCCCGAGTAGTACATCGCGATAAACAGCATCGGGACGAAAATGATGGCTTCCGCAACCACAAAGCCGCCGAGTGCGAGGTACTGCATCGGCAGCGACTCCACACGGTGCGCCACGGAGGACGCCAGCCAGCCGACGACCATGAACGCGCCGAGGACGAACAGCCAGTTCGTGCCCAGCATCGCGTTGGCCATGGGCTCGGCCCAGCCGCTGAGGAAGAAGAGGTACTCCACGCCCGCGAACAGCATCGCGCCGAGGAGGTGCATGTACGTGCGGAGGATGAAGTCCGCCCGCGTGTCGGTGTCGAGCGCCGCGACGGGCGCGTGGTAGGTCGTGTCCATGAGGTAGGATCAGTCGTACAGGTCGGTGAACGCCGGACCGCTGGCGGATGGTGCGAGGCGGTCCGAGGAGAACAGGTGGGCGTCGGGATCGGGGAGCCCGAGGATACGCCGGGCGAGCAGTTGCCCGAAGCGGAGCGAGTAGCCCATCCCGTGCCCGGTGAATCCCGCGGCGACGGTCACGCCGGGCAGATCGTCCGGAGCGCCCACGACCGGGAGCCCGTCGGGTGAGAAGCCCATGGTCCCGCTCCACCGCCGCGCGATGGGCGGGGCGCCGAAGCTCGGGAAGTGCTCCGCGAGGTAGCGCTCCAGGCTGCTCTGAAGCTCGGGCGTGGTCTCGTCTGCGTAGCCCACCTCCGCATCGCGATGGAGGTGCCGTGCTCCGCCGACCAGCACCCGCCCATCGGTCCGCTGGCGGAGGTAGAAGTAGCCGTCGTGACTGTAGACCGGCTCCGCCAGCCGGGGCGCGACGGGCTCGGTCGCGAACATCTGCGCGCGCACGGGTCGGACCCAGCTGCTAAGGGACGGGAAGAGCCTCGGCAGGTAGGCGTTGACGCACACAGCGACGTGAGCCGCCCGGATCTGGAACCCCTCGCCTGCTACGGTCACGGTGCCCGCATTGGCCGCCAGCCGCTCGGCGCGTGCGTGCTGAAGGACCGTCGCGCCGGAGAGCATCGCGAGGTGCCGGACCAGCTTCGCCGGATTCAAAACGCCGCCCGTGTGGACGAACAGTCCGCCCTCGAAACCCTGGGCGCCGATCCTTTTGTGCAGCGCCTCGGCGTCCAGCCAGTCCACGCCGTCCACCGCCGCCGCCTGCTGGCGGAGCGTCTCGGCCTCGCGTGGGGAGCCGGCTGCGATGACGCTCCCGGTCCACCGGAGGTCGAACGCGCGGCCGTCAAGTTCCGCGATGGCGCGCGCGTTGGCCTCGGTAAACGCCCAGAGCCGATGCGCGCGCTCACGTTCTGCTGCGTCCGCCGCCCCGGGGTCAGCGCCCGGTGCGCCCAGCAACACGAACCCCGCGTTGCGCCCGCTCGCGCCATCCGCCAGCGCACCGGCCTCGACGATCGCGAGACGGAGAGCGGGGTCCAACTGGCGGAGTGCGTAGGCCGTGGCGCACCCGATCACGCCGCCGCCGACGATGGCGACATCGACGCTCGCGGGCGAGAGAGGCCGCTGCCAGGGAGACCGCGTCATCCGATGGCGACCACCACACGGCCGACAGTATCCCCGGCCACGATCTTTTCGCTCCACTCCGGCACGTCGTCCAGCGCGATCACAGTTTTCTGAACGGCCGCGAGGTGGCCCTCGCCGATGGCATCCGCCAGCCGCTGCCACGCGGCCTCGCGCAGCTCCCGCGGCGCCGTGTTGGAGTCGATCCCGTGGAGCACCACGCCCCGCAGGATGAAAGGGAACACGGTCGTGCTCAGGTTGTGGCCGCCCGCCAGCCCGCAGGCCGCAATTGTGCCGCGCCGCTTGGTCGTCGCGATGATGGATTCCAGCGTGGATCCGCCGACGGAATCGACGGCACCGGCCCACACGCCGTTGCACAGCGCGTGCTCCGCGCCCGACGCCAGCGCCTCGCGCCCGACGATCTCGCTCGCGCCCAGCTGGCGGAGGTAGTCGTGGGCGCTCTCCGTCCCGGTCGCGGCGTGGACCTCGTGCCCGGCCGCCGCCAGCAGGGCGATGGAGACGCTGCCCACCCCCCCGGATGCGCCCGTGACCACGATTGGGCCGCCGTCCGGCGAGACGCCCGTCTGCTCTAAGGCCAGCACGCTGAGCGCGGCGGTGAAACCCGCGGTGCCCATCCACATCGCGTCCTCCGGCGAGAGGCCATCCGGCACGCGAACGAGGTGCTCTGCTTTCGCGCGGGCGCGCGTGGCGTACCCGCCCCACCGGTTCTCCCCCGTGCCCCAGCCCGTCAGAATCACGCCGTCGCCCGCGGCCCACTCCGGGCTGGCGGACTCCGCCACCGTTCCGGCGAGGTCGATTCCGGGCACGAACGGGAAGTCGCCGCGGACGATCTTGCCGGTGTTCGTGACCGCCAGCCCGTCTTTGTAG
>DUBD01000057.1:0-9397 GCA_012960515.1 Bacteroidota bacterium
GGGAAGATCCGAATCTCACCGCCTTCCCGCCCGCGTCGTCGTCCCCAGTCCGGTGCGAGGGCGAGGCCGTCACGGACGATCCGATCGACCTGCTCGGCAACCCCCGCCCCTACCGGGACGGAAAAGCCCCGGATCTCGGGGCCGTAGAATTGCAGGAGGACTGCCCGTGAACGTCCGCGTCCTCCTCATCGCCCTCGCGCTCCTGTTCGCCTTCGTGCTGGCCGATACGCTGGGCCTCCGCGAGAGCGAGACGGGGGTGCTCTCGCCCAAAGGCTACGTCCCCATCTCGCACGGCAGCCACACGCACTACGTCCCCAACGGCTGGCGGGGCTCGGAGGCGACAGGCGTCTCGATCTCGGCGTTCCCTACGACGCCGCCGCCGGAGGGGATGACGGTGAGCCAGACGGGCGAAATCGTCCCCCTCGCGGAGTAGACCGGTCTACCTGAGCGCGAGGACGCTCAGCGCGATCACGATCACGAGGGCAGCCAGCCCGACCACGATCAGGGCCTCCGCCAGCCGGCCGCGACGACGGGCGTGGCGGTGCTGGCGCGATGCCCGCCGCTCCCGCTGGCGGCGCAGTTGGGCGGGCGTGAGCGATCCCGGCTGGACCTGCCTCGCGCCACCCAACGCGTCATGCAACGCGTCCGTCGCGCTGCCACTCCTGCGGTCGGAGTGGCGGCGCGACGGGTTGGGGTGGTACGAGTGCCAGGAGTACCCCACCGCTTACGCGTCGTCGGGCTCGCTGGCGGGGGTCTCGGGAAGACTGGGCGCTGCGCTCGGCGCTCCGTCACCGGCGGCAGAACGAGCCGCCTGCGGACGCACGGCGGAGGAACGGTCGGCGGTAAGGCGGTTCGCCATCTCTCCGAGGTCCACGCCCATGATGCCCTTGACCAGTTCCGGCGTCGTCGCCATGAGCTGCGCGACGGTGTTCGTGAGGCGGCCGGCGCCCTGTCCGGAGCCTGTGTCCACGACCGTCAGCTTGTCGATGGATGCGAGCGGCTTGGAGACCTCGCGTGCCAGCTCCGGCATCATCTTGGCCAGGAGGTCCAGCACGGCGGCCTCGCCGAACTTCTCGAACGCCTCCGCCAGCTTCTCCTTGGCTTCGGCTTCGGCCAAGCCGCGCTGGCGGATGACCTCGGCCTCCGCGAGACCTTCGGCACGGGTGCCTTCCGCGCGAGCCTTGGCCTCGGCCTCGATCTCGAACTGGCGGGCCTCGGCACGGCGGAGCTGGCGGAGCTTCTCAGCCTCGGCCTGCTGCTCGATCGCATAGCGCTCGGCGTCCGCCTTCTTCTTGACCTCGGAGTCGTACTGCCGCTCGCGGCGGTCGATCTCCAGCTTCTCGAGGTCCACCTCGCGCTCTTTCCGCACGAGTTCGACCTGCATCTGCTCCTCCACCACGAGCCGCTGGCTCTTCGCCTCCTGCACGGAGTACGCGAGGTCGGCTTCGGCCTTGGCCGTGTCCTGCTCGCGCTTGAACGAGGCCACCTTCAGCTCCTTCTCCTTCGTGGCCTCGGCCACGTTGGTGTCGCGGATCAGCTCCGCCTTCTGGCCTTCCTCGTCGGCGTCGGCCTTCTTGATGCGGGAGTCCCGGATGGCCTCCGCCTCGGCGATGTCCGCATCGCGCTTGACCGCCGCGATGCGCGGGCGGCCGAGGGCTTCGAGGTAGCCGTTCTTATCGCGCACGTCCTTAATGGTGAAGCTCACGATCTGGAGCCCCATCTTCTTCAGGTCGCGCGCGGCGACGGACTGCACCTCCTGCGCGAACTTGTCGCGGTTGCGGTAGACCTCCTCCACCGTCAGCGTGCCGAGGATGGCGCGGAGGTGCCCCTCCAACACCTCGCGGGCTTCGGCGCGAAGGGCCTCGTCCGGCTTGCCGAGGAACTGCTCCGCCGCCGTCGCCACGTCCTCCACGGATGAGCCGACCTTGATCACGGCCACGCCGTCGGTCAGGACGGGGACGCCCTGCGACGTGTACACCTCCGGGGTGGACACATCCAGCTTGTGGCTCAGCAGCGAGATGAACTCCTTCTGCTGCACGATGGGCACGATGAAGGCGCCGCCACCGCGGACAATTTTGACCTTCCGCGCGCTCTCGTCGGTCAGCACGTTCTTACCGCCGAGCGCGGCACCCGTGATGATCATGGCTTCGTCCGGCGCGACGGTCTTGTAGCGGCTGGCGAGAATCATCACGAGGAAGACGACCGTGGCAGCCGCGACGGCGATGGCAATGAGGGTGGGATCCATGACGAGTAGGGCGTAGGGAATAAGTAGGGGGATGGCGCTATGCGCCGAGTTCGAGCCGGGGGCGCGGGCGTTCCGCCAGCGGGGAGTGGGCGGCTTCCTCCGCCGTCAAGGCCGAGACGCGGAGCACGCCATCGCGCTCCACTTCCACGACGACCACGCGGGTGCCGTCTGGGATGGGGGTTCCGTCGAACGATGCGGCCGTCTGGAAGGTCGTACTCGCGCCCATCCTGATCACGACCTCGCCAAATCCGCTCGCTGGGATGCTCGTGTTCGCCTCGCCCGTCTTGCCGACGTATTCCTCCTGAGAGAAGCCCGTCGAGTTCTCACTCTGCTTCATCGGCTTCACGTAGGCGACGTGCATCACCACGGCCGCCAGCACGCCGATGGCTCCCGCGACGATCAGTTGGGCGGTCGTGCCCAAGCCCATCGCGGAATCCAACACAAGCCCGGCCGCGCCGAAGATGGTCGCGCCTGCGACGGCGGAGAGCGGGTCGAACACGCCGTCGAGGTCGAACGAACCCAGCGCGCCGTCCAACGCATCCAGCGCGCCATCGAGCAGTCCATCGAAGAGGAGGAGCAGGAGCGAGAACGCGAAGCCGCCGCCGAGGCAGGCCCAGTAGAGCGTGGTCATAGAAGGAGCGCGATGGCCCTCCGATGGTACGACGCGGCCGCCGTTGCACCGGGGGGGCGGATGAGCGCCGCCTACGTGCGCGCGCGCGCGAGGGTTACAGGTACGCTCCCGTTCTTCGGCGTTAGTCGCGCGCTCCTTCAGCGCACGAAGATCCACGCCCCGAGAGACCGCTCGGGGGTCCTCCGCGACAAGCTGGCGGGGTCAGCGAACAAGACGCCCACCCGGTCCGCCAGCGCGGCGGAAGGGGCGGACGAGACGACAGGGCCCGAGGGGTCCGGGCGAGCGGCGTTACGCGAAGGCGCGTCCCGTCGGGTCCTCCGGGCGAGCGGCGTCGCGGTCGAGCCGGCGGAGGAGTTCGGCGGACGTCGCGCAGACGGTGCGGAGGCCGCTCAAAACGGCGGCGCGAAGGCGGATGGGGAGCACCGGACGGGCGTCCTCTCGGGGGGAGGTGGGCATGGGTGACATGAGGGCGGCTGGAAGCGCTCCCGAGTTACGAACAACAATCGCGCCATGTCCACCGCTCGCGGCCACGTACCGACCGTTCGGCCAATCGGCAACCACGGACTCGTCCGCTGCTGGAAGAAGAGAGCGCTGGCGGATGGAATCCCCCCCACCTACCTCCACGACTCGTTCGCCCCCCGTCCCTCGCTTGCGCACCGCACTCGTCCAGGGGCCCCCGCTCTCCGGCCGCGTGCGGGGATGCGTGGCGTTCGTCAGGAGGTGAATCGCCTCCCTCTCCCTGATATGAGAGGGCTCCGTCTCAGTTGGGGCCACCGCCGGCATTTCGAGATGGCGCTGGCGCCCTCACCTCCGCACTCGCGTTTAAAGCGTTTGGACTCCGGCTCTGCGAGGGAAGGGAATACGGGGCAGGCAGTTCCCCCCTTGCTCGTGCGGCTGGCGGACGCGCTCGCACGGGGATGGCTCCCACCGCGCCCGCTCGTCGCTACGACCACCTCGACACGCTGGCGTTCAGCGCCGATCGGCTGGACACGGATGCAGACAGATTCTTTCGTCCCACGGACGGGAGCGGCGCTCGCCTCTACCCCGTGTCCCTCTAGGCTCTGTCTCGAGATTCAGGAACGTGGCCGAACGCGAGCATCGGGGCCGCCCTGCAAGGCGCGCGAAGGAGCCGTAGCCGCGCTACGGCGATGCAGCGCAACGCGGCAGGGCGGCTACGAGGCCACGTGCAGGCCGGTACGGAATCACGAGACAGGCCCTAACTCACCCGCCCCCTCTCCGCAACGGATCCGTGGGCACACAGACCGTTGCGCCGTACCGCCAGCCGGGCCGGGAGACGCGGTTCAGAGGCCAGTGGGTGTGACCTCCGAACCGCCAGGACGGCCGTTCCGTCGCTCTACTGCGTCTCGTTCAGGTGCACCTCAATCGGGTCCGGCGTGGCTGCGCGGAGCGTGCCCCGGCTGATGATGGTGGAGCCCTTATTCCCGCGGTTGCTCACCTCGAACTTCGTGGTACGGACGATCTCCATCCGGCCGCGCGAGGTCTCTACTTCCAGCCCGCGGCGGGCTGCGTCTGAGACGGCGACTCCGAGAACGCGGTCGTCCTTCGCCGCGAGGCGCATCGCAATGACGCCCTTCGCGGCGCTCTTGAACACGGGCACCTGCGTGACGGGGAAGATCAGCGCGCGGCCCTGGCGGCTCGCGAGGCACACGTTCTCCTCCCCGCCCGGCGTCACCTCCGCCCCGACGACGGCCTGCCCCTGGCGGACACGCATGAACACGCGGCCGTTCTTGTTGCTCGGATCCGCGAACCCGGCCGTCTCGAAGCGGACCGCCAGCCCGTCGGTGGAGACGGCGACGACGTACGGCCCGGCGAAGGCGTCGTCCGGCGGTGCGCCGTCGCCCTGGAAAAGTTCTGGCTGGGGCTCGCCGTCCAACTCCGGGACGCCGCTCGGGAGCACGCGCTCGTCGAAGCTCACGACGCCCACGACCTGCTCCTTGTCCGCGAAGTCGAAGTACTTCTGGATGGGGTCGCCGTGGCCGGTCGTCTGCGGGAGGTCGTCCACGCGGGCCGTGTAGCACCGCCCGGCGCTCGTAAAGAAGCCGATCGTCGCGCGTGTGCTCGCCGCCAGCGCGTGCGCCACGGAGTCGCCCTCGCGCACACGGATCGCGTCTAGCGCGGTGTAGGAGCGCTGCCGCTTCACCCACCCATCGCGCGTGACGATGACGTACACGTCTTCGGCGATGATGTAGTCCTCGGCGCTGTACTCGATGACGGCGTCCGGCCCTGCGATGGTGCTCCGGCGTTCGTCTCCGTACTGCTTCTTGGCCGCGAGCAGCTCTTTCCGGACGAGCGTCCATCGCGCGGACTCGTCCGCGAGCAGCTGGCGAATCTCCCGAGCGCGGGCCTCCTTCTCCGCCAGCTCGGCGCGGATGGCGTCGATCTCCATCCGCGCGAGGCGGTAGAGCTTGATCTCCAGGACCGCGTCCGCCTGGATCTCGTCGATGCCGAAGCGGTGGCGGAGGCGCTGGTTGGCGTCCGCCTTGTTCTTGGAGGCGCGGATGATGCGGATGGCCTCATCCAGCGCGTCGAAGATGATGACGAAGCCCTTGAGGATGTGGATCCGCTTTTCCAGCTGGCGGAGCTCGTGCTCCAGCCGCCGCGTGACCACGTCCAGGCGGAAGTCCAGGAAGTGGCGGAGCGCCGTGCGCAGGTCCACCTTCTCCGGCCGCGAGACCTCCGGGTTGTCCGTCGGGACGAGGCACGTGAGGTTGACGTGGAAGCGGCCCTGGAGCGGCGTGTGCTTGAAGAGGTAGGCCATCGCGGCCTCCGCGCTCGCGCCCCGCTTGATCTCCAGCACGACGCGGACCTCGTCCGTGCTCTCGTCGCGGATGTCCACGATCTGCGGCACCTTCCCCGTGCGGATGTGGTCCGCGATCTTCTCGATCAGGCTGGCCTTCGTGATCCCGTACGGGATGGAGGTCAGGACGACGCGGGACTTGCCCTCGGTCTCGTACTCGCCGCGAAGATCCACCGTGCCCTCGCCCTTCTCGTAGATCTTCGCCAGTTCCTCGGGCGTGTTGAGGATGCGCCCCCCCGTCGGGAAGTCCGGGCCCTGGACGTGCTTGAGCAGCGTCTCCAGCCTCGCGTTGGGGCTGCGGATGAGCGCGACGGCGGCGTCCACCACTTCCGCGAGGTTGTGCGGCGGAATGTTCGTCGCCATGCCGACGGCGATGCCGCTGGCGCCGTTGACGAGCAGGTTCGGGACCGGCGCCGGCAGGACGACGGGCTCGGAGAGCGTGCCGTCGTAGGTGGGCCGGAAGGCGACGGTGTCGTACTTGATCTCCGAGACCATGTCCGCGCCGAGCGCGGTCAGCCGGGCCTCGGTGTAGCGCATGGCCGCGGGCGGGTCGCCGTCCAGCGAGCCGAAGTTGCCCTGCCCGTCCACGAGCGGCGCGCGGAGCGTCCAGTCCTGCGCCATGCGGACCATCGCCTCGTAGATCGCGCTGTCGCCGTGCGGGTGGTACTTGCCCATCACCTCGCCCACGATGGTCGCGGACTTGCGGAAGCGGGCGTCCGGGCCGAGGCGGAGGTTCGTCGCCATCCCATAGAGGATGCGGCGTTGGACCGGCTTGAGCCCGTCGCGCACGTCGGGGAGCGCGCGGGAGGTGATGACCGAGAGCGCGTAGTTGAGGTAGCGCTCGCGGGCGGTCTCGTGAAGCGGGATGACGTCGACGACGGGCATCGGGGCGGGCGGGGCCGGTGTGCGGGAGGCAATCGGCCCAATCTACCCGCGCGGTATGCCAGGGCGTGTCACACCGCCCCGCTGGCGGTCGCACTCGCCGGGAGGCACCGCCAGCGCGTGGCGAGCCGGTCCGCCGGCATCCAGTCTCGCGAGACACAAGGGATGGACCCGCGCGGTGCCTTGCGGGGTACCGACCGCATGACAATCCACTCGACCCTCGCCGCCACTGCCCTCGGCTGGACCGCCGGGATGCGGTCCATGACGGCCCCCGCCCTTCTCGCCCGCGCGTTGCCCCGTGCCTCGGGCTCTCTTCTCTCACGTCCCACCGTCCGCGCCGGGCTGGCGGTCGCCGCGCTCGGCGAGATGGCCGCCGACAAGCACCCCGCGATCCCCTCGCGCACGTCGCCCCCCGCACTGATTGGTCGGCTGGGCTCCGGCCTGCTCGTCGGCGCGACCATCGCGAGCGCTCGGGGGGACTCTCGGCTGGCGGGGGCACTCATCGGTGGCGCCGCCGCCGTGGCCTCCTCTTTCGCGATGGAACGGCTCCGCGCCGAGGCTGGCCGCCAGTCGGGCGCGCCGGACGCCGTGGTGGCCGTGGGCGAGGACGCGCTGGCGGTCGCGCTCGGCAGCGCCGGGGCGTCGGCGGTGCGGTGAGCGGCGGGCACCCTCGCGCCCGGTGTCCGTACCTTCCGGCCCCTCGACACGCCCGCCCTTCTGATGTCCGTCCTCACGCTCTCGGCTGACCGCCCGTCCATCCTCGACGCCCTCCGCGGCCCCCGCGCGACGACTGCTGCCCAGGTCATGGGCATCGTCGGCTTCGCCGCTCTCGCCGCGCTCGGCGCGCAGACGCGGATCTACCTCTGGGAGGTGCCGCTCTCGTTCAGCACGCTCGCCGTCTACGGCGCGGGCCTCTTCCTCGGCGGCCGCAACGGCGCGCTGTCCATGCTGCTCTACCTCGCGGCGGGGCTCGTCTTCCCGGTCTTCTCCGGCGACGCCTACGGCCCGAGCTACTTCCTCGGCGCGACGGCCGGCTACCTCTTCTCGTACCCGCTCGTGGCGCTCCTCGTCGGCTCGCTGACGGACCGCTGGACCTCGCTGATCGGCTCCGGCCTCGCGATGATGGTCGGCGCGGTGCTGCTCTACACGATGGGCGTGACGTGGCTCGCCGTCGCCGGCCCGTACGACACGCTCGGGGAGGCCGTCGTCCGCGGCGCGCTGCTCTTCCTCCCGTTCGGGCTCGTCAAAATGTGGCTGCTCGCTGGTGCGCACGCCGGCCTGCGCCGCGTCTCCGCCAACTAACCCCTCGCTGCGCTGGCGGAGCCGGTCCGCCAGCGCGGCGCGTGCTGTGGACCCGCGGTTTCCCGTCCCGCTCCGCGGCGTCCGGGTGGACGCGCAGACGCGCTGCGCGCACTACCCCTCCCCACGCGATGTGATCGCGCTGCGGTGCGGGGCGTGCGAGGTGTACGTCCCCTGCCACCTCTGCCACGAGGCGACCGCCGACCACCCCCTCGCGCCCTGGCCTCGCGACCGCTTCGACGAGCCCGCCGTGCTCTGCGGCGTCTGTCGCGAAACGTTGACGGCCCGCGAGTACCTCGCGAGCGCTTCTGATTGCCCCCGGTGCGGCGCGGCGTTCAACCCCGGCTGCGCCGCGCACCACGCGCTCTACTTCGAGGGCCTCTGACTCAGGCTTCGGTGTTGTGCGGCGCGTACTTGCTCCCGCGCAGCACCTCCACGTCCTGGAGGTAGACGATCACCGAGTGGTGCTTGAAGTACGTGTCCGCCACGTGTGACGCGATGGCCTCCGCGATGTCCGCCGTCACGATGGTCTCGATCTTGACGCTCGGGCGCTCCCACGTCGTGCCGTGCATGCCGCGGGAGCCCTCGCCGCGGACCTCGTAGAGCGTGTGCCCCGAGGCGCCGAGGCGGTGGATGGCGTCCAGGAGCCGGTCACGGATCGTGACCTCCGTGACGATGGTGACGAGGCGGTAGGGGACGGTCTGCATCGGAGGTCGAGGAATCGGAGGACCGGGAGAGCGGACGGCTGGCGGTCGGCCTCGGCGAGAGGGGCCGCCAGCGGGGCGTGGGCCGAGCGAGCCTCGCGCTATCCGCCGAGGTACTGCGCCAGCGCGAGGTACACGGGGATGCCGACGGTGAGGTTGAACGGGAAGGTGATCCCGAGCGCGGCCGTCAGGTAGTACGCGGGATTCGCCTCCGGGAGCCCGACGCGCACGGCCGCGGGCGCGGCGATGTACGACGCGCTCGCCACCATCGCGCCGAGGACGGCGGCTCCCCCGACGGAAAGCCCCGTCAGGCCGCCCACCCAGACGCCCAGCGCCCCGTGCAGCAGCGGCATGATGATCCCAAACCCGACGAGGAACACCCCGACGGCACGCAGATCGCGCAGCCGACGGGCGGCGGCCATGCCCATCTCCAGCAGGAAGAGCGTCAGCGCGCCCTGAAAGCCGCTCACGAAGAACGGCTCTACGGGCGCCATCCCCTCCTTCCCCGCGATCCACCCGATGGCCATGCCGCCGAGCATGAGCACGATGCTCTGCCCCGTCACGACCTCCTTCATGGCATCGCGCCAGGAGCCCGCCCGCTCGCCTCGCGCATACGCGATCATGAGCCCCACGATGATGGCCGGCACCTCCAGCAGCGCCACGAGCGCCGGCATAAAGCCCTCGGAGGGCACGCCGGCATACGCGGCCACGGTCACGGACGCGATAAACGTCACGGCGGAGACCGAGCCGTAATGCGCCGCGAGCGCGGCCGCGTTCGTCCGGTCCACGCGGCCCAGCCGACGGAGCACGCCGTACGC
>DUBD01000057.1:9408-31613 GCA_012960515.1 Bacteroidota bacterium
AGCGGCGTCAGGATGCCCAACGAGACCGTGCCCACGACCGGCCAGACCACTTCGCCGAGCGGGGTCTCGCTCAGCGCCGTCCCGCCCTTGAGCCCGATCGCGAGCAGGAGGTAGATGGAGAGCGCGCGGTAGAGCGGCGCCGGGATTTCGAGATCGCTCTTGACGGCGACCGCCAGCGCGCCGAGCGCGAAGGCGAGGACGACCGGCGAGAGGAGGCTGGCGAGGAGAACGTCGAGCACGGGGGGCGCTCTGCGGTGGGAGGGGGTCCCAAGCTATCACCGCCCGCCCCGCTGGCGGAGCGGATGGGCGGCAAGACGGCTTCCCGACGGCCACAAACGAGAACCGCCAGCCCGAGAGGGGCCGGCGGTCTGGGATTGTCGCGATGGCGGGCTCGGTTACTCGCCCTGCGCGAGGGAGTAGGCGCGCTCGCCGTCGAAGAGGTAGAGGTTCTCCGTCTTGATTGCATCGAAGCCGTTGTCCGCGAGGCGGCCCAACAGCGCGACGATCTGCTGCGGCGTCACCGTGTCATCTGTCGCGACGAAGCGGCAGCGCCAGTGGTCCGTCCAGAACGTCTCCGGGAGGCCGTCCGGGAAGACCTTCACGCCGCGGTTGGTGATCAGCTTGAGGCGGAGCCCCTCGCCATCCAGTTCACGGAGCGCGTTGCCGATCACGTCCGGCTGGCGGCCGCTCTCGTCCCAGTCCAGGAAGACGTCCACGCCGACGAGCGTCTTCTCCGCGCGGGGCGTCGGGTGGACGCCGACGGAGACCTCGGCGTCGGTGTAGTGCGCGGGGGTGAGGGTCTCGGGCGTCTGGCCGAGGCGCTCGATGATGGCGTCCGCGAACTCGGCGGTGCCCACCTTCCGGGTGCTGTTCTCGCCGTAGATGTCGCCGGTATGGATGCCGGCCTCAATCGTCGCCAGCCAGGCGTTCTCGATCGTCTCCGCCAGCCGGTCGAGGTTGAGGTGGTCCAGCATCATGATCGCGCCGCGGAGCAGGCCCGAGGGGTTCGCGATCCCCTTCCCGGCGATGTCCGGCGCGCTGCCGTGGACGGCCTCGAACATCGCGACCTCCGTCCCGATGTTGGCGGAGCCCGCCAGCCCGACGGACCCGGAGGCCTCGGCGGCGATGTCGGAGATGATGTCTCCGTAGAGGTTCGGCGCCACCACCACGTCGAACGAGTCCGGCTGCGCGCCGATGAGCGCCGCGCCGATGTCGATGATGCGATGCTCCGCCTCAATCTCCGGGTACTCCGCCGCGATCTCGTCAAACACCTTGTGGAAGAGACCGTCGGTCAGCTTCATGATGTTGTCCTTCGTCATGCACGTCACGCGCTGGCGGCCGTGCGCCTTCGCGTACTCGAACGCGTAGCGGACGATGGCCTCCGATCCGGGCCGCGTGATGAGCTTGAGCGTCTGCGTGACCTCCGTGGTCTGACGGTGCTCGATCCCGGCGTACGTGTCCTCCTCGTTCTCGCGCACGATCACGAGATCGATCTGCGGGTGCGGCGAGGCCACGAACGGCGCCACGCTCTTGACCGGGCGCACGTTCGCGAACATCCCGAGCGACTTCCGGAGCGTCACGTTGAGGCTCTTGTAGCCGCCGCCCTGGGGCGTCGTGATGGGCGCCTTGAGGAGAATCTTGTTCTTCCGGATCGTGTCCCAGGACTCCGGCGCGATGCCGGAGGAGTGGCCGCTCGTGTAGACCTCCTTGCCGACCTTGATGGTGTCGTACTGGAGCGGGGCGCCGGCGGCTTCGAGGATGCGGAGCGTGGCCTCCATGATCTCCGGCCCGATGCCGTCCCCGTGGGCGACGGTGATGGTGATCGGAGCGTCGGAGGTGGGAGCGGTCGGTTCCATGTCGGAGGGGTCGGGTTCGGGACGGGGGGTACGCGAAGGGCTCGGAAGCTATCCGGCCCCCGTGCGGATTCCCGCGAAAGACGCGAGGAAGCCGCCTGCCCCTCGCCCGGCTGGCGGACGCCTCCGACGAGCCCCCCCCAACTCCGCCAGCGCGGCGGGAGCCCCGTCAGGCGACCCCCGCCGTGAAGTAGTCCGCGCCGCCCGGTTGGGCGTGGAGCTTCAGCACGCCCGCGTGCGCGAGCTGCACGAGCGTCTTCGACGCCTTCCAGAGCGGCACGTTCGCCATCCGCGCGTACTCCGCGACGTTCACGCGTTCGTGGCGGTCGAGGTAGGCCAGCAGCTTCCGCTCGCGCTCGCCGAACGTGAACCGCGCGCCCTCGCCCGTCCGCTCCGCCTTCATCAGCGCGACGGCCTCGCGGCTCGCCTCTACGGATTGGTCCTCCACGCGCACGAACGCGCGACGCTTCTGCCGCGGGTCACCCCCGGGGCGGAGGTAATGCGGTCGTTCTCCGGAGGCGGGCACGTCCACGACGAGCGCCAGCCGGCGGCGGCTCACCCGCACCGGCTCCACCTCCACCGGCACCTCCGGCTCCACGCGGGGCCCGAGCGCCTCGCGCAGCGCGAACAGCTCCTCGTCCGCGTCCTTCAGCCCGATCACGCTCCCGTCGTCGTCCACGCCGAGGAGCACCTTGCCGCCGTCCGTGTTGGCGAGCGCGATGACCTCGCGCGCGAGCTTGTCAGCGGCAGGCACCCGGTTCTTGAACTCCAGGTGCCGCCCCTCTCCCATCGCCGCGAGGCGGCGGAGGTCGTCGAGCGTCATGGTGGGGCCTGTGGTCAGGCGGGGAGGATGGCGTCGCCGAGCACGGAACCGTCCAGGTGCGCGGCTTCGTGCTTGGGGTCTCGCGTCATCAGGTCGTGGACCTCGGTGCGCGGGCGGCTCTCCCCCGCCAGCACGCGCCCGACGGCCTCGGAGATGGGCATCTCGATGCCGTAGCGCTCCGCCAGCTGGCGGACGCTCGCGGTGGTCTTGACGCCCTCCACGACCATCGTCATCGCGTCCGCGGCCTCCTCAAGCGTGCGCCCAGCGCCGATCATCTCGCCAAAGCGGCGGTTGCGGCTGTGCTGCGAGAAGCACGTCACCACCAGGTCGCCCAGGCCCGCCAGCCCGGCGAAGGTGTGCGCGTCCGCGCCCATCGCGAGGCCGAGCCGCGTGATCTCCGCCAGCCCGCGGGTGACGAGCGCGGCTTTGGCGTTGTCGCCCAGCCCCAGGCCGTCGCCCATGCCCGCCGCCAGCGCCATCACGTTCTTGACGCTGCCGGCCACCTCCACGCCCACCAGATCGGGGTTGGTGTAGACGCGGAGACTGGGCGCCATGAACAGCGCTTGCACCTCCTCCGCGACCGCGAGGTCCGGGATGCTGGCGACGATGCTCGTGGGCTGCCCGAGCGCCACTTCCTCCGCATGGCTCGGCCCGTAGAGCACGCCGATCCGGTTCGGGTCCGCCTTCGGGAGGCTCTCCCGTAGAACGCCGCTCGTGGTCAGGAGCGTCCCGTTCTCGATCCCTTTCGCGACCGACACGAGGGCGCGCGGCGCCGCGGCGTGCTCTGCGAGTTGCTCCGCCACACCGCGCACGTGCTGGCTCGGGACGGCGAAGAGCCACACATCCGCATCGCGGATGGCGCCCGTCAGGTCCGAGGTCGCACGGATCGAGTCCGGCAGCTTCGCATCGGGGAGGTAGCGGAGGTTCCGGCGGGTCTCGCGGATCTCGCGCGCAGCGTCCTCCCGTCGTGCCCAGAGGGTCACGGGATGCCCGTTCTGGGCGAGGCTGTAGGCCAGGGCGGTGCCCCAGCTTCCGGCGCCGAGGACGGCGGTGCGGGTGGCGGCGGTGTCCATGGCAGAAGGTACGGAGCCACGAAGCGGATGGGTCCCGCCGCGCTGGCGGCGTCAGTCTTCGAGCCGGACGACCGCCCGGTTGCGGTCGATGGCGACGACGCGCACGGCGCTTCCCGCGGCGACGTACGCGCCCTCGGTCCGCGCCTCGATGCGCTCGCCCCCGAGGTCCACGACGCCCTCAGGGCGGAGCGGCGTCGCCGCGGTCCCGCCGCGGCCGATCAGCGCCGTCCGCGAGGCGTCGGCCACCGCGTCGGCCTCAGCGTCCCGGCGGAGGCTATCGGAGAGCACGAACCGGCCCCACGCGCCGCTCTCCCAGAGGAGGTACCCCAACGCGCCCCCCGCGACGAGCGTCCCCGCCAGCGCGCCGATGCCGCCGGCGGCTCCGCCCTCCAGGAACGCAATCACGACGCCCGTCGCCGCGCCGATCAGGCCCAACACGCCGACGATGTTCGTCCCGGGAATCAGCGTCACCTCGACGGCGACGAGCGCCAGCCCGACGAGAATCAGCGCGATAGGGATCAGGAGTTCCACAGGTCTACGCGGCTGGAACGGGGCGCACTTCGACGACGGAGCCGCGCACGGAGACGACCTCCACTTCGGTGCCGGCGTCCACGAACTGCCCGGTCGCCACCACGTCCACGCGGCGGCCGTTCAAGTCCGCGGTGCCGGAGGGCCTGAGCGAGGTGATCGCGCGGCCCCGGAGGCCGAGCAGCGTCTCGTCCGTGTCGGAGGAGGTGTGCCCGGTGACGGCCGAGAGCTCGTCGGCGAGGATGAGGCGTGAGAAGCGTTCGCTTCGCGGGAGGTAGCGCCCGAGCGAGACCGCCAGCACCACGAGGAGCACGAGCGTGGCCGCGAGGGTCGTGGTGGCCTGGGCGATCTCGCCGTCGCTCGGGAACTGGAACCCGATGTTCGGCACGAGCGCGATGAGGAGCGCCCCGAGCGTGGCGACCACCCCGGCGATTCCGAACACGCCAAACCCAGGAGTGACAAACACTTCGACCGCCAGCAAGATGATGCCGACAGCGAACAGCGCGATCTCCCAGCTCTGCGCGAGCCCGAGCAAGTAGTGCGGCGCGAAGAACAGCCCCGCGCCCACCAGCGCCATCGCGCCCGCGAACCCGACGCCCGGCGTCTGGAGCTCGAAGTAGAGCCCGCCGAGCATCATCAGCATGAGCAGGCTCGCCATGACGGGCGAGCCGAGGAACCGCAGCACCTTCTCCGCTCCGCTGGCCTCGTGGGCCACGTTCTCGCGCCCCGCCAGCCCGAGCGACGCCAGCGCGGCGTCCGGGCTCGCCACCTCGGCATCGGCCACGCCGAACTCCACTGCCTCGCTGGCGGAGAGCGTGAGCAGCTCGCCCTCGCCCACCACGCCCTCGATCTCGATGCGCTCGTCCACCATCGCCTCTGCGATCCGACCGTCGCGGCCGTTCGCCTCGGCGGTGGAGCGGATGAGGGCGCGCGTGGCGCTCTGGATCTTCTCCGGCGCGTACTCGCCCGTGGCGTTGACCGCCGTCGCGGCGCCCATGCTGGCGCCCGGCGTGACGTAGATCCGGTCGGCCGCGTACGAGATGAGTGCGCCCGCCGAGATCGCGTTCTTGTCGATCACGGCCACGACCGGGACCTCGGCGCGGAGCAGCCGCTTGACGATCTGGTCCGCGGCGTCGATGAGGCCGCCGAACGTGTCCACGGTGAGCAGGACGGCCGCCGCGGAATCCGCCTCCGCGTCGCTCACGGCACGGTCGATGTAGTTGGCGAGCGCCGCATCGATCATGCCATCGATCGTGACACGGTACACCGGGCCGTCGCCAAACTCGGGCGCGGCCTGCGCACGCGCGCTGCCAACGGCCGCCAGCAGCACGAGCGCGAGGAGTACGGAGGCAGAGCGGAATCGCATGGGGGTGGAGTCTAGTCATGGTCCGTACGCCCCGCCCTTCGGGGTGTTGCGCCGTGGACCGGACGGCGGGGAGCCTCACAGAGAACGCGCTGAGCACGATCTTTCGCCCCCTCCCCCGTGCGCCATGACCCGCCGACTCGCCGCCGCCGCCGCCCTCACGTGTGCCGCCTGCACCTCCACGCCGCCCGCGGACGCCCCGCCGCTGACGGGCTCCTACGTCGCTGAGCACGAGGTCATCGTGTACGACGGCACAGACTGGACGCCCCAGCCGGCCACCGACCAGCTGGCGGTAGTGCCGCGCGGAGACTCGCTGGACGTGTCCTTCGTGCTGCTCCACACCAACGCGCACATCTGCGAGTGGCACGGCACCATGGGCCGCGAGGGGGACGAGTGGGTCTCTCGCGAGGTCCTCGAGTACGTCGGAGAACGGCCGGAGTGCGCGATGACGCTCCACGTCTCGGCAGACTCCCTCACGCTCGGGGACGCCGGCGCGGTCTGCCGCCGGGCGTACTGCGGAGCCCGCGGGACCATCGACGGCATCGGGTTCGCGCGGACCACCCGCACGGCCGACGTCTCGTGGCGGGACGGCCTCCGGTGAAACTTGCCCGGACGGGGGACTCGTAGGGCGGCCTCCCCTACCCCGCCCCCCATGTCCCATCGCGCCCGCTCCGTCCACGACGCCTTCGTCTACGTGCTCAAGGTCTGGGTGGCCGGTCTCGCCGCCACCGTCCTCGTGCCCCTCGCCCTGCTGGCGGCGCTCCTCGACGTGTTCGGCCGGGACGACCGGCTCGTCCGCCGCGTCCTCTCCGCCAGCGCGCGGCTGGAAGCGGCCATCGACGTCCACGGCGCGCTGACGCGGATCGAGTTGACCGAGGACGCCGCCTAGCGACCGGGAGACGCCGCGCCGCGCCCAGCGCTCCGCCCCGTGCTCCAGGCCCAGCAGAAGTTGTAGCCGCCGATCGGGCCGAAGGCGTCGAGCACTTCGCCGCAGAAGAACAGGCCCGGCTGGCGGCGGCTCTCGAGCGTCACCGGGTCCACCTCGCGCAAGGCGACGCCCCCGCCGGTGACCTCAGCTTTCTTGTACCCCTCATCGCCCGTCCAGGGCAGCGGGTACTCGGTGAGCACGCGGACCAGGCGCTTGCGCTCGTCTTTCCGCAGTTCCGCCCGCGCGCGGTCCGCCGGGACCCCGGCTTCCTCCATGAGAGCGTCCGCGAGGCGATTCGGTAGCACGTCCCGGAGGCTGGTCAGAACGAGCCCCGCGCCCGGCTCCGTCAGCACGCGCGCCCACTCCTCGGCGTCCCGATCGGTCCACTGTACGCGCACCTCCTGCGTGCGGCCCGCCTCGCGGGCGAGCGTGGTGAGGTGGGACACGTCCAGAACGGAAGGCCCGCTGTACCCGCGATGGGTGAACAGGAAGCCTCCTTCGGAGCGGACCCCGTCCTTCCCGGCGGGCGCGTGGACCCGCACATCGGCGGAGATCCCGGAGAGTTCGGCATGGGGGGCGCCGTCCGCGAGGAGAGGCGTGAGCGCGGGATACGTCGGCATCATCTCGTGGCCGAGGGCCTCGGCGACGCGCAGCCCGAACCCATCGCTCCCGGTCTTGGGCACGGAGAGGCCCCCCGTCGCTACGATGACGCGGTCCGCCTCTCGCTCCCCGCGGTCCGTCTCCACCGTCCAACCACCAGCCCGAGGACGGAGCCGAGTCACGCGCGTCTCGTACGATTACGTCGCGCCCGCACTGAGTGCTGCTGCAACGAGCGCATCGCGGACGTCGGTCGCGCGGTTGGAACGCGGGAACAGCTTCCCCGTCTCCGGCTCCAGGGCGAGGGGCACGCCGAGGTCGTCCTCGAAGAAGGCCCGTTGCTCATCGAGCGACCACGCCAGGAGCATCCGCCGCATGGTCCGCGGGGAAGACGCCGTGACGTAGCGCGAGGGGTCCAGCTCCGAGGGGAGCACGTTGCACCGCCCGCCCCCGCTGACGACGATCTTCTTCCCGCCCTTCCGGCTGGATTCCCGCACGTGCACGCGCGCGCCCTCCCGCGCCGCGAAGAGGGCGGCGGTCAGGCCGGCAGCGCCGGCCCCGATCACGAGGACGGATGGGGGCTCCATGCCGCAAGCTCGCGCCAGCCGGCGGCGGCGGCCGGGGAGAGCCGGTGAGACCTGCCGGAAGGCCGCTAGCTTGGCGCCCCACTCTCCCCCGGTCATGCTCCGCCTCCTGCCCGTCGCGGCGTTCCTCCTCTCCACCGCGCTCCACGCCCAGCCCGCATCGCCCGAGGCGTTCTTGGGCTACGCCCTCGGCGAGCGGTTCACGCCTCACCACCGCGTGGTGGACTACGTCACCTCGGTCGCGGAGGAGAGCGAGCGCGTCCACCTCGTGCCGTACGGCGAGACGCCCGAAGGGCGCCCCCTGCTGGCGCTCGTCGTGAGCGGCGCCGGCGTTGCCCCCGAGGCGGTGCAGGCCAGCGTGCAGGCGTCCGTCCGAGGCGAGGGCGAGCCCAGCCACGCGGTCGTCTGGCTGAGCTACAACGTGCACGGGAACGAGAGCGTGAGCACGGAGGCCGCGATGGCGACGCTCTACGAGCTGGCGACCTCCGCACGTGCGGCGGAGTGGCTGGATGACGTCGTCGTGGTGCTGGACCCGTGCCTCAACCCGGACGGCCGGGACCGCTACGTCCACGCCTACCGCCAGCGGCGCGGGATGCAGCCGGATCCCTCCCCTGCCGCCTGGGAGCACGAGGAGCCCTGGCCCGGCGGGCGCGTCAACCACTACCTCTTCGATCTCAATCGCGACTGGGCCTGGGGCACGCAGCCGGAGACCCGCCAGCGGCTCCCGCTCTACAACGCCTGGCTGCCGGCCGTCCACGTGGACTTCCACGAGCAGGGCGTGGACAGCCCTTACTACTTCGCGCCGGCGGCGGAGCCGTACCACCCCGCGATCACTCCGTGGCAGCGCGAGCTGCAGACGCAGATCGGCGAGGCGAACGCGCGGGTGTTCGACCGCGACGGCCGCCTCTACTTCACCCGCGAGGTCTTCGACCTGTTCTACCCCGGCTACGGCGACACCTGGCCGACGTTCAACGGCGCCATCGGGATGACGTATGAACAGGGCGGGAGTGGGCGCGCCGGGCTGGCGATCGTCACGGCCGAGGGCGACACGCTCACGCTCGCGGACCGGATCCGCAACCACGTGGACACCGGCCTGGAGACGGTCGCGACGACGGCCGCGCAGGCCGACCGCGTCCGCCGCGAGTTCGCCGACTACTTCCGCCAGCCGCCGCGCGGTGCCACCCGCGCCTTCGCCGTCCGCGGCCCGGACGCGGCCCTCCGCGACCTCGCCGCGCTGCTCGACCTGCAGGGGATCACGTACGGCCTCGCGACCCGGACCCAATCGGCGCGGGGCATCCGCTACGCGGGCGGACGGTCCGAGGCGGAGCCCGCCTCGCGCGTCGAGGTCGCTCCCGGCGATCTCGTGGTCTCGCTCGACCAGCCCAAGCGGGCGCTCGCGCAGGTCCTCTTCGAGCCCGACCCGCCGCTCGGCGACTCCCTCACGTACGACGCCACCGCCTGGGCGCTCCCGTACGTCTACGGCCTGGAGGCCGTGGCGCTGGAGACCGCCGTTGAGGCCTCGGGCGAATTTGCGGCCGTGCCCTCTCCCCCGCCCTCGGCGTACGGCTGGATCGGACGGTGGGAGGGCCCCGCAGACGCACGGCTGCTCGCGGCGCTTCTCCGCGAAGGCATCGGCGTGCGCGTTCTCCCCTCCCCCGTCGAGATCGACGGGGTGCCGTACGGACGCGGGTCGTTCGTCGTGGCACCGGCCGGCAATCGCGACCTCGGCGCCCCGCTGGAAACGATCGTGCAGCGCGTGGCGGAGGCCACCGGCCGTCCGCTGGCGGCCGTCGCCGGCGGGCAGATCACGGGCGGGCCGGACCTCGGCTCCAACCGCGTCGGGTTCGTGGCCGCGCCGCGCGTGGGCGTGCTGACGGGCGAGCCGGTGTCCCCCGGCTCCCTGGGCGAAGTCTGGAGCCTGTTCGACCAACGCTGGAACTACCCGCTGACGCTGCTTCCTGCCGAGACGCTCACGTCCGGCGACCTCCGGGACCTCGACGTGCTCATCATGCCGGGCGGCAGGTACGGCGGGTGGCTCACCGAGGACCGGACAGCCGCGATCCGGTCGTGGGTGCGGGACGGCGGACGCCTCCTCGCGATGGAAGGCGGCGCGTCCGCTCTCGCCGGCACGGAGGGGTTCGCCCTCGCCACTCGCGAGGCGCCGGAGGAAAGCGCAGACGCGGAGGCTCCCCTGCCCCGCTACGAGGATCGCGCCCGGGAGCGCGCCACGGGCGACGTGCCCGGCGCCGTCTACCGCATCGCGCTGGACGATTCGCACCCGCTCGCCTACGGCTACTCAGAGTGGACGTACGTGCTCAAGCAGCGCGTGCAACCCGCCCCCTTCCTGGACCGCGGATGGAACGTGGGCGTCGTGCGCGATGGGGCGCCGACCGCCGGATTCGCCGGAGCCGAAGCGCAGGCCGCCCTCGCGAACTCCCTCGTTTTCGGCGTGGAAGACCTGGGCCGAGGCCACGTGGTCTACCTCCTGGACTCCCCGATCTTTCGCGGCTTCTGGGCCAGCGGCGAGCTCCTGATGGCGAACGCCGTGTTCGGCCTCGGCGCCCGCTGACCGCTGGCGGCCGGTCTCGGCGGGAACGACCGCCAGCGGGGCGAGCCATCGGATCGCCCTGCCGGCGGGCCGCGCCTATAGGGTGTTGAGCCGCGCGAGGAGCCCCGCCCGGTGCGTCGCGCCGACCGGCACCACCTTCCGGCCGATCACGACGGACGAGTCCTCGATGTCGCTCACCTGATCCAAGCGGATGAAGTAGGAGCGGTGGACCCGCACGAACGCGTCGGGCAGCCGCGCCTCCAACGCCTTCATGGTGGTGTGCACGAGGTGGTCGCGCTCGGGGGTGTGGAAGAGCACGTAGTCTTTCTGCGCCTCGATCCACGCCACCTCCCGCAGGTCCAGCCGCACGAGCCGCCCATCCGACTTGACGAACAGCGTGTGGGGGTCGGGCGCGGGGTCCGGCTCGGCGCTCTCCTGGGCATCGGCGTTTCGCGCGAGGGCACGCTCCACCGCCTTCGCGAACCGCCCGTACGAGGGCGGCTTGACGAGGTAGTCCGTGACCTCCACGTCGAACGCCTCCCGCGCATACTCCTCCTTCGAGGTGACGAGGACCACCTGCGGCCGGCTGGCGCCCGCGCCGAGCGCCTCGGCCAGTTCCAGCCCGGTCATCTCCGGCATCTCCACGTCCAGGAACGCGAGTTCGACCGGCTCGCCTGCGGCCCGGCGCTCCGCCAGCACGCCGGCGGCCTGGATGGCGTCCGTGCACGTCCCCACGAGGGTCAGGGCGGGGTGGCGGGTGACGAACGTCTCGATCAGGGCGCGAGCGACGGGGTCGTCGTCTACGACGAGGGCAGTCATGAGGTCTCTTGGGAGTAGCGGGGGCGGAGGCGCGAGACCTCGTCCACGGCGGCGGCGGCCGTCGCGACGGTCTCGTCCACGAGCGGCGCCAGCCGGGCGGGCTGACCAGCCTCGGCCAGACGCTCGACCTCGCTGAGGAGCGCGTGCAGGCGGTGGACGCCCAAAATCCCCGCGGAGGACTTGAGCTTGTGCGCCGCGGACGATAACGAGGGCAGGTCCTCCATCGCGAGCGCGACTTCCATCGCGCGGACAGTTTCCGGCACCACGTCCGCGAACAGGTCGATCAGGCGGCCGATGAACGCGAGGTCACCACCCAGGTCCGCCTCTAGGTTGGAGAGGTCCACGAGGTGCGGCTGCGCGGACTCCTGCGACTCGGCCGGGATCGCGGCGGCGCGGCCCATCGCGGCGGCGGCGCGGCGGCGGAGGTGCTCCGGCTTGAACGGCTTGAGCACGAGCCCGTCCATCCCGGCGATCTCCATCTGGTCGCGCTGCTCCACGAGGGCAGAGGCCGTGAGCGCGAGGATGGGGAGCGCCGAGGGCCCGTGCCGCTGGCGGATGCGGCGGGTGGCCTCGAAGCCGTCCATGACCGGCATCTGGATGTCCATGAGCACGAGGTCGAACAGCGCGCCCGCGGTGCTCGCGCGCTCCACCGCGTGGACGCCCTCGCGGCCGTTCTCCGCCACCTCCACCTCGGCGCCCCACCCCTCCAGCATCCGCCGGGCGACAAACTGGTTGAGCGGGTTGTCCTCCACCAGTAGAACCCGCGCGCCAGAGAGGTCCGCGTCCTCGTGGTCGTCTTCTTCCGGGCGCCCTTCGGCGACGGCGAACGGCAGCGTGATCGTGAACGTGGTCCCGCGGCCCTCCTCGCTCTCCACAGCGACGGTACCGCCCTGGCGCTGCGTCAACTCCCGTACGATGGCAAGGCCGAGCCCCGTCCCACCGAACCGCCGCGTCGTATCGCTGCGGGCCTGCGTGAACCGTTCGAAGACCGTCGCCAGCTTGGCGGCGGGGATACCCACGCCGCTGTCTTCCACGACGAACTGGACCGAGACGTCTCCCGCCCGAAAGCCCTCGCCGAGCGCTGCGCGCATGCGGACCCACCCGCGCTCGGTGAACTTGACCGCATTGGAGAGCAGGTTGAGAAGGATCTGGCTCAGCCGGACGGGGTCACCCACGAGGTAGCGCGGCACGTCGTCCGCGAGCGTCGTGGTGAGGTCCAGCCCTTTGTCCTCCGCGCGGAAGCGGACGGCCTCGCACACCCCGTCGATGACCTCCGCCAGTTGGAACGGCACGCGCTCGAACTCGATGCGGCCGGACTCGATCTTGGCGACGTCCAGCAGGTCGTTGATGAGCGCGAGGAGCTGCTCGGCGGAGAACGAGAGCGCGGCCAGGAACTGGCGCTGCTCGTCGTCGAGGCGAGTGGAGTGGAGCAGCTCGCTCATCCCGATCACGGCGTTGAGCGGCGTCCGCATCTCGTGGCTCATGTTGGCCAGGAACTCCTCGCGTGCGCGGCTGGCGCGCTCGGCGGTCTCGCGGGCGGCCACGAGTTCGTCCATCACGTGGCGGCGCTCCGTCACGTCCCGCGCCACGGCCTGCACGCCCACGGGCTGACCGTCTTCCTCCAGCAGTTGCACGTTCTGCCCGATCCAGAGGACCTCGTCTCGCGCCGTCCGGATGGGGAACTCGAGGTAGGTCGTCGGGACGCGCTCCGCCAGTTGGCGGGCGTAGTACTCGGTCACGTCGGCCCGGTGCTCCTCGTCCACGAGGTCCCAGAACGGCATCCCCAGCAGGTCCGCCTCGGCGTACCCCGTGCGGTGGGTGGCGACGGCGTTGGCGTAGGTGAAGACGCCCGATAGGTCGGCGCGGTAGATCAGCTCCTGGCTGTTCTCCACGAGTTGCTTGTAGCGCGATTCGCTCTCCTCCAGCGCCTCCGCGGCGAGGTGACGCTCGGTCACGTCCTGCGCCGTCCCCACGAAGCGGACCGGCCGGCGCTGCTCGCCATCTCCCTCGAACAGCACGAGGCCGCGCGTGGCGACCCACCGCACGGACCCGTCTGGCCAGACGACCCGGTACTCCGAGACGTACGTCCCGTCCGAGGCCGGGTCGAAGGCCGCCGCCAGCCGCGCGTCCACGCCGGGCAGGTCCTCCGGGTGGATCCGCTCGCGGAAGTCGTCGAACGTGAGAGGCTCGTCTGGCGAGAAGCCGAAGATGGCCCGGCAGCGGAGGTCCCAGTCCCCCTCCCCCTCGGGCGTGCGGTCCCACGTCCCGAGGTTCGCGACCTCCAGGGCCACGCGGAGGCGGGCCTCGCTCTTCCGCAGGGCGTCGTCCGCCGCCTTCCGGTCGGTGATGTCTCGGAGGGTGGCGGTGAACACCTCGCGGTCGTCCAGGCGGACGGAGTTGATCGCGAGCTCGCACGGGAACTCCTCCCCGCTCGCTCGCAGGGCCGGCACCTCGATCCGGACGCCGAGGACCGGCCCCTCGCCGCTCGTGAGGTACCGTGCCATTCCCTCCTTATGCGCATCCCGGAGCCGCTCCGGGATGAGGCGGTCGGCCATGACCTCCCCCACGATGTCAACCGCTGGGATCCCGAAGGTCTCTTCCGCGGCGGGGTTGAACTCCAGCACCCGGCCCTCGGTATCGATCGTGATGACCGCGTCCAAGGCGGACTCGAAGACGCCCCGCTTGAGCGCCTCGCTCGCGAGGAGGGCTTCCTCCGCCTGCTTCCGCTCGGTGATGTCCAGGCCGTAGCCCAGGACCTGCGTGGTCTCCCCGTCCGCGTCTACGACGGGTGTCACGAAGCGGACGAAGTGGCGCGTCTCGCCGGTCCGCGCCTGGAACGTTTCTTCGAACTGAACCGAGGTCTGCGTCCGCGCGACGTCGTGGATCGTCTGTACCCGCCGCGCCGGCACCTCGTCCGGTAGCCCTCGCATGCGGGCGTACTCCACGTCCGTGCGGCCGATGACCGCGGCCCGGATCTCGGGATCGCGGATGGCGCTCGGCGTCACGTAGCGGTACCGGCCATCGGGGTCGAAGACCGCCAGCTGGGCGGGCATGGACTCGAGGACGGCCTCGTAGAACTGGCGGAGGCGGTCCACGTCCATCGCGGCACGCCGGCGCTCCGTCGCGTCTCGGTACTCCCAGAGGTGGCCCACGTACTCGCCGTCGATGCGGACGGGCACGTAGTCCCGCTCCAGGACGCGCCCGTCGGCGAGGGCGAGCGCCTCGCTCGTCACCGGCTCACGGGCGGCCAGCACCCGATCCACCCCTGCGAGAAACGCCTCGGGGTCCGCGAAGAGACCGGCCGACTGGCGGACCGCCTCATCGCAGTCCGCCCCCACGAGCGCCTCGGGCGGGGCGGAGATCCCGAAGAGGTCGCAGAACGCCTGATTCGCGAGCGTCACCCGGCGGTCCGCGGTCGCCACGAGCGTCGCGTTGGGGTTGGCGCGGAGGAGCGCCGCCAGTCGCTCGCGGTCCACCCGGCTGGCGGCCTGCGCAGACGCGCGTTCCTCGGACTCGGCCTGGAGCTTCTCATGCGCGAGGGCGCCACGGAGCGAGACGGCCAACCGGGGGAGGACAGCCTCCACCGCCGCGGCCTGCTCGGTCTCCAGGGGCTCGTAGAACCGGACCGCCAGCGTGCCGAGACCGGGCAACGAGAACCGCGTCGGCTCACCACCCGGCGCGAGCGGGTCTCCGTCTGAGTAGACCACGCGCTCATCGTCGGTCAGAACGGCGGCGCAGCGGAACGGGGCGTACCGGCCCAGCGCCTCCACGAACGACGCGCACGCCTCCTCCGGATCCAGCGAGACGCCGACAGCGCGGGCGAGTGCGGTCTCGAGCGGTGGGCGGGGCATATCGAGGCGGTGGACCGGAGATCGGCGATCGGGGAGTAAACTAGAGGACAATCCTCTGCCACTATGCCCACCCCCCAGACCGTCCTCATCGTCGATGACGACCCCGTGATGCGCGCGTTCCTCGACCGGAGCGTCGGCGCAGAATACACCGTCGAGACCGCGCCGGACGGGCGTGCCGCACTGACGCGCGTGCGCGCGGGCGGCGTGGACCTGGTCGTGGCGGACCTCCGGATGCCGGAGGTAGACGGCTTCGCGTTCACGGAGGCGCTCCGCGAGGACGAGCGGACCCGCCGCCTCCCGCTGCTCATCCTCTCCGGCAGCGACCGGAGCGAGGACCGCGTGCGGTGCCTCCGCCTGGGCGCGGACGACTTCGTGGCGAAGCCGTTCAACCCGGACGAGCTGATGGCGCGGATCGCCAACCTCTTCCGGCGGCTGGGGTAGCGGCGCGTTCGTCGCGCGAGGTGCGGCGTTCGTCGAAGCGACCGCCCGTTCGTCGAAGCCGGGGCAGGAGACGAGAGAGGAGGCCGGAGACTCGGAGCCGAGGCCGCACGCGGCGGCCGGTTCCAGACTCCCGCCTCCATGCGCTCTCTTCTCTCCCTCGCAGCCTTCGCCCTCCTCTTCGCAGCGTGCGATGCCACCGCGCCCGCCGAGTCCGGCGGTAGCGGCGACGGCCTGGACGATGTCACCGTCCCCGCCGGCTTCGACTACGCCACGACCCGCTCCGTCGAGGTCACGCTGAGCGCGGCATCGAACACCGGCGCCCCCCTCGCGGGCGTCCCGATGGACCTCCGCACGCCCGACGGCCGGCGGCTGGCGACCGCCACCACCGGGACCGACGGCCGCGCGGTCCTCCCGCTGGCGGTGCCCCTCGCGCTGGACTCGCTCGTGGTGGCGCCCCGCTACCTCGGGCTCGGGGGCGAGGCCCGGCTCGCGATCACCGGCTCACGCCTGAGCGCTGCGTTCGGCGGCCCCGCGCCTTCCCTCCGCACTGGAGCGCCCGCCGGGACAGCGTCCGCGGCCAAGAGCGGGTTCGCCACGCTCGGCGAGTGGACGCGCAGCGGCGTCCCGCTCTACCTCGAAGGCACCGACTCCATCGACGCCGGCCTCCTCGCGACGCTCAACGCGAGCCTGCCGGAGAACAGCCGCGTGCCCGAAGACCACCCGGAGTACCTCGCCGAGGGCAACGAGACGGACGCGATCCTCACCGAGGAAGCCGATGTGTGGGTCACGTTCGTTCACGAGGGCGCCGGCTGGCGCAACGCGCTCGGCTTCTACACCTACGACCCGGCCGCGCCGCCCGCCAGCCCGGCGGAGATCGATACCAAGACACTCGTCTTCCCCAACGTCTCCTTCGCGGGCAGCGGCGGCGGGCTCCACTCCGGCGACCGCGTCCACATCGGGCGCTTCCCGGCCGGGACGGCCATCGGGTGGTTCCTCGTCTCCAACGGCTGGAACGGCTCCGGCGTGGGTTCCGGGTACTACACGGTCTATTCCAACCCGGACTTCAACCCGGAGACGAGCCCCGCACGACGCCAGCACAACGTGCTCCTCCGCGATGCCGAGCGCGAGTTGCTCCTGCTCGCCTTCGAGGACGTCAGCCGCGACAACGTGCCCTTCGGCTCGGACGAGGACTTCAACGACGCCGTCTTCTACGTCACCTCCAACCCCGTCACGGCCATCGAGACCGGCGGCGTGCCCGAGGTCACCGACCCCGGCCGCGACCCCGAGGCCGACGCGGACCGCGACGGCGTCCTCAACGGCCTGGACGACGCGCCCTACGACCCGGACGTGGCGAGCACGGTCCACCTCCCCGCCGAAGGCGAGGCCGGCACCCTCGCGTACGAAGACCTCTGGCCCGGCCGCGGCGACTACGACTTCAACGACCTCGTCGCGGACTACGCGCTGGCGGTCGGTGTGAACGCGGACGGCCGCGCGACCCGGATGGACGCCGAGATCACCGTGCAGGCCATCGGCGCGGGGTACCGGAATGCGCTCGCCCTCGCGCTCCCCGTGCCCGCCGCCGCCATCCGCTCCGCCAGCGGGGCGAGCCTGACCCGAAGCGTGTTCTCCCTCGCGTCCACCGGCACAGAGATCGGGCAGCCCAGCGCCGTCCTCCCCTTGTTCGACGACGCCTACGCCCTCGTGGAGCGGCCCTCCGGATACTTCGTCAACACCGAGCGGGAGGCGCCGGCCGTCGCGCCCGGCTCGGTCACGGTGTCCATCGAGTTCTCGTACCCGATTCCGCTGGGCGACCTCCGACTGGACCGCCTGGACCTCTTCCTCGTCTCGGACGGCGAGCGCGGCCGCGAGGTCCACCTCCCCGGCTTCCAGCCGACCGCCCTCGCGGACCCGACGCTGCTGGGCTCCTCCTCGGACCGGACACAGATCGGCACGGACGTCACCTACGTCAACGAGCAGGGGCTGCCGTGGGCCATCCACGTCCCGGAGGCCTTCGTCTACCCGGTGGAGCGCGAGGCCGTGGACGCCGGGCACCTCCGGTTCGTCGGCTGGGCGCGGTCCGGCGGCGCGGACTGGACGGACTGGTACGCCGACCGCCCTGGCTACCGCGACGCCTCGCGCCTCTACGCCCGCTAACCCGGCCCTCCACCCTCTCCCCCACTCCGATGCTGTCCCCCCGCCCGAGCCTCGCCAAGCGCGCGTTCGACATCGCCGCCTCCGCGGGCGCCCTCCTCGTGCTCTCCCCCGTGCTCCTGCTGGCGGCGCTCGCCATCCGCCTGGAGTCCCGCGGCCCCGTGTTCTACGCCTCGTGGCGCGTGGGGGCCGGCTACCGGCGCTTCCGGCTCTTCAAGTTCCGCACGATGTACCCGGACGCGGACCAGCGGCTCAAGGAGTTCGCGCACCTCAACCAGTACGCCGCCGAGGCCGAGGCGCCCGCGGGCTGCCCGGACTGCGCCCGGCTGGCGGAGACGACGGGCGAGACCTGCTCGCCCCCACTCGTCTCCGACGGCGGCGAGGTCATCTGCGAGGCCGAGCACCGCCGCCGCCAGCTCGCCGGGCCCGCGTTCTTCAAGCTCAAAGACGACCCCCGCATCACGCGGGTCGGCCGCTTCCTCCGCAACACCAGCATCGACGAGCTGCCGCAGCTCGTCAACGTCCTCCGCGGCGACATGTCACTCGTGGGCAACCGCCCCCTCCCGCTCTACGAGGCGGAGCAACTCACCGCCGACGGCGCCGTGGCGCGATGGCTGGCGCCGGCCGGCCTCACGGGGCTCTGGCAGGTCACCCAGCGCGGCACGGGCGAGGTCACGCCGGAAGAGCGGATCGCGCTGGACAACACGTACGCGGAGCGCCACGGCCTCGGCTTCGACCTCCGCCTCATCGCGAAGACGGTGCCCGCCCTCTTCCAGAGCGAGAACGTCTGATGGCTCGCTCGTCCCATCCGCCAGACGCGCGAGACCGCGCCCGCTGGCTCCCCCACGCGCAACCGGTGCCAGGGCACACCACGACCGGTCGCGCGTCCCGGCTCAGAGATCGGGCTGACTCTGGGCCGACCCGGGCGGTTGGCTGACCTCCCGGGATCCCGCGCCGACCCGTCCGGCCGGGTGGCACCACCCACTTGGTCGGGGCGCGGGGCGCGCGAGGGCCTTCTCCCTCGCGCGCAGGCGTCCGGCTCCGGTCGTCTCGGACTCACCCGAGGCGGCCGGGGCCGTTCGTCGAACGGGCGGCGGCGTTCGTCGAAAGGCGGCCGGGCGGCGGCCCCCCGCGCGGGAGACTGCGAGCGGTCAGCCACCCACTCCCATGCCCCGCCTCCTCCTCCTCGTCCTCGCGCTGGCGGTGCCGCTCGGCGCCCACGCGCAGGCCGACTCTGACGCCTCGTACGAGGCCCTCCCCATCCTCCCCGCGCTGGTCGACGTGCTCGCCGCGGTCCGCACGCAGTCTCCCGCCACCCGCTACGCCGCCGCGACCGTCGCCAAGAACGAGGCGCAGCTGGACCGGACGCGCTCCGCCTGGACCGACAACATCGGCGTCACCGTCGGGACCACGGCCGGGACCTACGGCAACGCCCTCATCGACGACCTCTCGCTCGGCGCCACGGTGGGCGTGAGCGTCCGCGTCTCGCTCTACGACGTCGTGGGGCGGAGGCACGAGCGGAGGCACGCCGAGGCGCAACTCGCGCAGGCGCTCGCCCGCCAGGCCGAGACCGACGAAGAGCTGGACCTCGTCGCCATCGCGCTCTACCGCAAGACGGAGCTGACGTACCGGCTCGTGGGCGTGCGGTCCGCTGGCATGGAGTCCGCCCGCACGCATCGCGCGATGGCCGAGGCCGAGTTCGTCCAGGGCGACGTGCCCGTCGGCGAGCTGGCGCGCGTGGACCAGATCGCCGCCGAGGCGACCGCCGCCTACGAAACCGCCCGCGCCGACTACCTCACGGCCTACGGCCAGTTGGACCGCCTCACGGGCGGCGCCCTCGCCGCGCTGACCGCCGCCGCCAGCCCGCAGGTCCGATGAGCCTCGTCCAGTTCCTCCGCCTCCTCGCCCGCCACTGGGCGCTCCTGATCGGGCTGCCGGCCGTGATGGCCGCCGCGGCCTTCTGGGCCACGCGCGACCTCCCCCGCGAGTACGCCGCCTCCGCGACGCTCTACACCGGCTTCGTCTCCGGCTACTCCATCGACTCCGAGAACGGCTCCCGCGTGGACTACCTCTCCACGCAGACCGCTTTCGACAACCTCATCCAGCTCGTCAAGAGCCGCGAGACCGTCGAGCACCTCGCGCTGACGCTGCTCGCGGAGCGGGCCGCCGGCGACCTCCGCCTCGTGGAAGACGTGGAGGGCCCCACCCTCCGTCGCGTGGCCGACGGCGCCGCGCTCACGCCCGCCCGGCTGGCGGCCGAGGCCGACGACCCCGCGAGCGTGGTCTACGCGACGCTCTACGTGGACCCCGGCCCGTTCAACGTCTCCACGCTCCAGCAGTCCATCCAGGCCAGCCGCGTGGGCAGCTCGGACATGGTGGAGATCCGCTACACCGCCCCGGACCCCGCCCTCGCGCAGCGCACGCTCCAGATTCTGCTGGACGACGTGGTCCGCGAGTTCCGCCGCATGAAGACGCGCCAGACCGGCGGCGTGGTGGAGTTCTTCGAGCGGCAGACGGCCCTCGCCGACAGCGCCCTCCGCGAGGCCGTCGGCGGGATGCGCCAGTTCGGCGTGAGCAACCGGATCATCAACTACTACGAGCAGACGAAGTACATCGCCTCGCAGAAGGAGACGCTGGACCACGAGGTGCAGCAGGAGGAGATGGCGCTGGCCGCCGCCGAGGATGCCCTGACCACCACGGAGCGCCGCCTGAGCGAGCGCGAGGCCGTCCTCACCCAGAGCGACGCCGTGGCCCGCACGCGCCGGGCGCTCTCCGCCGCCACCACGCGCGCCACCCGCGCCGAGGCCCTCGGCACGCCCGACGCCTCCGCCAGCGCGGCGGTGGACTCCCTCCGGGGCGTGCTGGACGGGAACGTCCGCGGCCTCCACCGCCTCAGCCACTCCGAGCAGGGCGTCTCGCGCAGCGCCCTCACCGGCGCCTGGCTCGAGCACGCGACGTCCGTCACGGAGCGCCGCGCCCGCCTCGCCGTCCTCCGCCAGCGCCGCGACGAGTACCAGCGCGTCTACGACGTCTTCGCGCCGCTCGGCTCCACGCTCAGCAGCCTGGAGCGCGAGGTGGACATCGCCGAGGGCACGTACATGGAGATGCTCCACAGCCTCAACCTCGCGCGGATGCGCCAGGAGAGCATCGCCCGCAGTGCGAACCTGGACATCGTGGCGCCGCCGGAGCGGCCCGCGCGGCCCAACGGCTCCAAGCGCCCGCTCCTCTTGGCGCTGGCGTTCCTCGCCGGGCTCGGCCTCTGCGTCGGTGGGATCGTGGGCGTGGAGGTGCTGGACCAGTCCATGCGCTCCCCCGAGCACGCCGCCGAGGTCTCCGGGCTCCCCCTCGCCGGGGCGTACCCCGCGGCCCCCGTGGACCCCGCGCTGCTCACCCCGCTCGATGCCCAGTTCCTCCGCAACGTGGCGCTCGTCCTGCGCGAGCGCGCGAGCGGCGGGCCACAGCTCGTGGCCGTCGCCAGCGGGCACGCCGGCGAGGGCGCCGGGTTCGTCGCCGCGCGGCTGGCGGAGCGGCTGAGCGCGCGCGGGCGGAGCGTCCGCTACCTCGCGCCCCATGCCGAAGCCGGCGCGACGCCCTACGCCGTCACCGATGCGCTCCCCGAGGTGGACACGACCGAAGCCCTCGCGGGCGCCTCCGACGCCGAGGTCACCGTCCTGGAGCTCCCGCCCGTCCTGGACGCCCCGCTCCCGCTCGGCCTCCTCGCCCGCGCGGACGTGGTGCTCCTCACCGCCCGCGCCTCCCGCTCGTGGGCCACCGCTGACGCCCACACCGCCGACGCGCTCGAACGCGCCAGCGGGCACCCGCCCCACCTCGTCCTCACCGGCACCGACCCGCTCCGTCTGGAGGGCCTGCTCGGCGAGGTCCCCAAGCGCCGCTCCGCCGCGCGCCGCGCCCTCAAGCGCGCCGCCCGCTTCGAGTTCGGCCGATAGATCCCGCCGCCATGCCCCGCCCGCCCATCGTCTGCCTCGCCCAGCCCGCCTGGGACGGCGACTACGTCAAGTCCACCGTCCGCCTCATGGAGGCGCTCGCGGCCCACCACCGCGTCCTCTACGTGGACTACGCCTACACCCTCACCGACGCCGCCCGCGCCGCCAGCGGGTCGGGGCCGGCGCCGCTCCGCCGGATGCTGGGACGCGAGCCGCGCCTGCGCGAAGTCGCCGGACCCGCCGGATCGCTGCACGTCCTCACCTCACCGCCGGTGCTCCCCACGCGCTGGATGGACGAGGGCCCGGCCTTCCGCGCCGCGCTCCGCATCAACGGCGAGATCGTCGGGGCCGCGGTCCGCCACGCGATGCGCCAGCTCGCGATGGAGGCGCCCGTGGTGGTGACGGCGTTCGCGCCGCAACTCGGCCTCCCGCTGGCGGGCCGGCTGGGCGAGCGCGGGCGGATCTACTACGGATACGACGAGATCGCCGCCGCGCCGTGGGTCCGCAAGCACGGCGCCGCGCTGGAAGCGGAGTACCTCGCGATGGCCGAGGCCGCCGTCGTCACGTCCGAAGGCCTCCGCGAGAGCCGCCAGCGGCTCCACCGCAACGTCCACCTCGTGCCCAACGGCGTGGACTTCGACCTCTTCCACCAGGCCGCGGCGGAATGGCCCGAGGGCTCCCGCCCCTGCATCGGCTTCATCG
>DUBD01000057.1:31623-36206 GCA_012960515.1 Bacteroidota bacterium
AGCTCAAGAAGGAGGCCTTCGTCTTCGTCAAGCGCGACGACTGCCAGAAGTTCGAGGCGCTCATCGGCAGCCTCGACGAGCGGGTGGACACCGACCTCCTCCGCGCACTCATCGCCCGCCGGACCGATCTCGACTTCCTCTTCGTCGGCCGCGCGACAGACGAGGCGGCGGATGCCCTCGCGGCGTTCCCCAACGTGACCCTCGCGGGGCCGCACCCGCCGGAACGCCTGCCCGGCTTCCTCGCGCGGATGGACGTGGGCATCATCCCGTTCCGCGTGACGCCGTTCACTCGGAGCATCTACCCGCTCAAGCTCAACGAGTACCTCGCCGCGGGCCGTCCGGTCGTGACTACGCCGTTCGCGCCGCTCGGAGACGCCGAGGCGCTCGTCCACACCGCCTCCGACGCCGGCGTGTTTTCGCGCGCCCTGGACCACGCACTCGCCGCGACGGGGCCGGCCGCGAAGGCCCGGCGCATCGACTTCGCGCGGGGCAACACGTGGACCGCCCGCGCCGCCGCCTTCTCCGAGGTGGTCGCGTCCGTCGCCGCCACGCACGCCCTCGTCTGAGATGCACCGCGTCGCCTCCCTCCTTCGCGGCCCCCGCGGCCTCTCCCTCGCGACGCAAGGCGTGGGCGCGGTGTTCGGCTTCGCCGGGTTCGCGCTCGTCGCCCGCGCGCTGGCGCCCGCCGAGTTCGGCGTGTGGGTGCTCTACCTCACCGGCGCCGCGTTCGTGGACGTGCTCCGCAGCGGGCTGGCGCAGGCCGCCCTCGTGCGCGAGACCGCCGGGCTGGCCGGCCCGAGGGGCGCCGCCAGCGCGGGCGCGGCCTGGATCGTGGGTGCCGCCGCGAGCGTGGCGCTGGCGGTCGTCGCCGGCGGGGGCGCGGTGGTGGGCGGCGGCGTGTGGTGGGCGCTCCCCGCGTGGGCGCTCGCGAGCCTCGGGCATACCGTCACGGGATGGGAGGCGCAGGCGCAGGAGCGGTTCGGGCGGGTGCTCGCGCTCCGGCTGGCGCTCTCCGCCGCGTTCGTCGCCGCCGTGCTCGCGTGGGGCGGCGCGCTGACGCTGCCCGTGCTCGCGTGGACGCACGCCGGGATCCACCTCCTCGTCTCGCTCGGCGCCATCGCCAGCCGGTGGGGGCGTCCGTGGGCGGTCCGGGACGCCCGCCGGGGCGATGTCGCGCGGCTGCTCCGCTTCGGCCGCTTCAGCGCCGCCACCACACTCGGCGCCTACCTCCTCCGCAGCGCCGACGCGCTGATCCTCGGGGCCGTACTCGGGCCGGGCGCCGTCGCGCTGTACGGCGTGCCGCAGAAGCTGGTGGAGGCTGCCGAGGTTCCCGTGCGCGGGCTGGGCGCGGCCGCCTACCCCGCGCTCTCCCGCTCCGCCCGCGCCTCCGATGCCGCGGCGTTCCTCTCGCGCCTCCGCCGCGACGTGCTCGGCATCACGGCCCTCTTGGTCCCGGGCGCCGCGCTCGGCTGGGTCTTCGCCGCGGAGGCCACGGCGTTCCTCGGGGGCGCGACCTACGCCGAGGCCGCCGCGCCCTTCCGCTGGTTCGTGCTCTACGCGCTCCTCCTCCCCGCCGACCGGTTCCTCGGCCTCGCGCTGGACGCGCTGGACCGCCCGCACCTCAACACCGCCAAAGTGGGCGCGATGATGGTGGCCAACCTCGTGGGCGATGCCGCCGCGCTGGCGCTCGGATTCGGCGTGACCGGGGTGGCCGCCGTGACGGTCGGGATGACGGCGGTGGGCGTGGCCGTGGGCGCCGCGCTCGTGGCGCGAGAACTCGGCTCAGGTTTCGCGCCCTCTGTGCCGATGTTCCGACCTGCCGCCTCCCTGTGACTGCCCTCGTGCTGGACCTCCCGCCTCGCCCCACCACCACCGCCAGCCGGGCGGCGTGGGGCGTCGCGCTCGCGCTCGGAGCGGCGCTGCTCGGGCTCCTCGTCGCGAAGGGCGGCGTGCTCGTGGGCGGGGCGCTGCTGCTGGCGGCGCCGGCGTTCTTCGTCGCGAGGGCCGTCGTGCTGGACCCGCGGTGGGGGCTCGTCGCCACGCTCGCGGCGGCGTTCCTGGGCGTCGGGATCACGCGCTACGTCCCCGCCCCGACGGGCCTGCTCGTGGACGCTTTCCTCGCGCTCACCCTGCTGGCGGTCGTGCTGAGGCCGCGCGAGTGGGAGTGGGACCGCCTGAAGAACGGCGCCGTGCTGGCGGTGACGGTGTGGATGGCCTACCCCGCGTTCCAGCTCGTCAACCCCGAGGCGCGGAGCGTCGCGGCGTGGGTCTACGCCATGCGGGGCGTCGCGCTGTACCCGTTCCTCGCCGTCCCGCTTTTCCTCCTCCTCCTCCGCGACCGTGCCGACCTGGACAAGCTCCTCTGGCTCTGGCTCGCGTTCTCCGTCCTCGGCGCGCTCTGGGGCGCGAAGCAGAAGCTGATCGGGCTGGACGCCGCGGAGCAGGCGTGGCTGAACGTGCCCGGCAACCTCTCCACGCACCTCCTCTTCGGGAAGCTCCGGGTGTTCTCGTTCTACTCGGACTCCGGCCAGTTCGGCGCCGCGATGGGCCACGTCGGGCTCGTGGGGGTCATCCTCGCGCTCGGACCGGGGAGCCGGGGCCGGAAGCTGGTGTTCGCCGCGATCGGCCTGCTCGGGATCTACGGCCTGCTGATCTCCGGCACGCGCGGCGCGATGGCGGTCCCGCTCGTCGGCTTCTTCGTCTACTTCGTGCTGAGTGGCAACTGGCGGCTGCTGACGCTCGGGATGCTCGCCCTCGCGATGGTCTACGGCGTGCTCCGCTTCACGAGCGTCGGGCACCAGATCTACGAGGTTCGCCGGATGCGGACGGCCATCGTGGAGGGCGCAGACAACCCGAGCCTCCAGGTCCGCCTGGAGAACCAGCGGCGGCTCAAGGCCTACCTCGCGAGCCGGCCGCTCGGCGGCGGCGTGGGATCGGCGGGGTACTGGGGGCAGCGGTTCACGCCCGGCACGTTCCTCGCGGACCTCGCGCTGGACTCGTGGTACGTCAAGATCTGGGCGGAGCACGGGATCGTGGGGCTGTGGCTCTACCTCGCGGGTCTCGGCGCGGTCCTCGTGGGCGCGCTCCGGCGCCTCCTCCGCGTGCGCGATGACGGCCTCCGCCAGCGGCTGGCGGCGCTGTTCGCCGGGGTCTGCGGGATCGCGGCGGCGAGCTACGGCAACCAGGTCCTCGGCCAGATGCCGACCGGCATCCTCGTCGCGATGAGCCTCGCGGCGCTCTACCTCGCGCCGCGACTGGACGCGACGCGGCTCGGCGAGGAGAGCGCCTGAGGAGCCTCGCGGTATCGCGGCCCGTCCCATGGCGGGGCGCGCGGAGCAAAGCCTAACGCTCGACGCGTCCGGATCCGGAGCCGGTCGCGAGCTTCTCGACCTCCGCGGCCGAGGTCAGGTTGAGGTCGCCCGGGATCGTCTGCTTCAGCGCGCTCGCCGCCACCGCGAACTCCAGCGCCTCCCCCGCGTCGGCCTTCGTCAGAAGCCCGTGGACGAGCCCCGCCGCGAAGCTGTCGCCCCCCCCGACGCGGTCGACGAGCCGGACGCCGTAGACCCGGCTCCGCCTCGCCGCCGCCAGCGGCGCCGCCGACCCCGCGCCGCCGAGGAGCATCGCGCTCCACCCGTTGTCGCTCGCCGAGTGGCTCTCGCGCAGCGTGATGGCCACGGCGCCGAACCCGAAGTCGGCCTTGAGCCTCTCGGCCAGCCGGGCGTACCCCCCCTCGTCGAGCGCGGCGCCCTCCGCCGCCTCGGCCCCCGACCCCGCCGTCCGCACCCCGAGCGAGCGGTCGGCGTCCTCCTCGTTGGCGATGCAGACGTCGACGTGCTCCATGAGCGGGCGCATCGTGGCCTGGGCCTCCCCCGTCGTCCACAGCTTCGAGCGGAAGTTGAGGTCGCACGAGACCGTCGCCCCCGCCGCCCTCGCCGCCCGGCACGCGCGCTCGACGGCCGCCCTCGGCTTCGGCCCGAGCGCGGGCGTGATCCCCGTCCAGTGGAACCAGTCGGCCCCGTCGAGGGCCGCGTCCCAGTCGACCTCCGAGGGGGCCATCTCGCTCACGGCCGAGCGGGCGCGGTCGTAGACAACCTTCGAGGGCCGTTGCGACGCGCCGGTCTCCAAAAAATAGATCCCCACGCGGTCCCCGCCCCGCACGACGAACCGGGTGTCGACGCCGAACTGGCGGAGGCGGTTGAGGGCGGCCTGCCCGACCTCGTGGGCCGGGAGCTTGGAGACGAAGCGGGCGTCGTGGCCGAGGTGGGCGAGGGAGACGGCGACGTTGGCCTCGCCGCCGCCGAAGGAGGCGTCGAAGCTCTGGGCCTGCGTGAAGCGCTGGAACCCCGGGGTGGAGAGCCGGAGCATGATCTCGCCGAACGTGACGATGGTGGCCATGATGCGTGTAGGGAGTTGGCGCCAGGAGCGCTGGAGAAGACCGTGGGGAGAGGAAGCCTAGGCGGCGTCGATGGTGCGGCGGAGGCGGCGTGCGTTCTCGGTCAGCCGCTCCCAGTTGCCGGCGGCGACGGCGTCGCGCTCGACGAGGGCGGAGCCGGCCCCGACGGCGACGGCCCCGGCACGGAGCC
>DUBD01000058.1 GCA_012960515.1 Bacteroidota bacterium
GAGCCCCCCGGAGACGTCGTTGACCACGACCGCACCGGCCTCCAGGGCGGCCTCGGCCACCTCGTGGCGCATCGTGTCGACCGAGACCAGCGCCCCCGCGGCGGCCAGCTCGCGGATGACCGGCACCACGCGGGCCAGCTCCTCGGCGACCAGGGGCCGGGTCGCCCCGGGCCGGGTCGACTCGCCGCCGACGTCGAGCAGGTCGGCGCCCTGCTCGAGCAGCTCGAGGCCGTGGGCGACCGCGTCGGCGGGGGCGGCGTACCGGCCGCCGTCGGAGAAGGAGTCGGGGGTGACGTTGACGACGCCCATCACGCGCGGGCGCCCGAGCGGCACGGCCAGGGCGGGGTGCATCGGCTCAGCGGCGGGTGGTGCCGTGGATGAGCGCCATCGCCTCGGCGCGGGCGGGTCCGGGGTGACCGGCTCGGGCGCGACGCCGCCGGCCGTGTCACACGAGACGGTGCGCTCTTTACCGGCACGCTCGTCCGCCATGAGAACGGCGCCCTCGTCGAGCAGTCCGGCTACGCCGATGGCCTGCGCGACGGCCCCACCGCGCGGTTCTACCCCGACGGCACGCCCGCCACGTCCGCGACTTACCGCGCGGGCCGCCGCGACGGAACGGCTCAGACGTGGTGGGCCGACGGGACGCCACGGTCGGAGGCGACCTATCGCGACGGCGTCGTCCACGGGACCGCGCGGGAGTGGTACGCGAGCGGGGCCCCGTTCAAAGAGCTCCAGCTCGTGGACGGCCAGGAACAGGGCCTCCAGCGGGCGTGGCGCGAGAACGGCGCGCTCTACGCCAACTACGAGGCACGCGACGGCCGGACCTACGGGCTCAAGCGCGCCACTCTCTGCTACGAGCTCAACGACGAAGACTTCGTCGTCGGCCCCTGACCCCACCGCCATGACCCGCACGCTCCTCGCCCTCGCCCTGCTGGCGGCCGCCGCCAGCGGTTGCGAGCCCGCCCCCGCCGAGGCGTCACCTTCCGAGGCCGAAGCCGATGCCCTGCCGTACTACGCCAGCGCCGAGTTCACGCCGTACTGGTTCGACTCTCCAGAGGCCGTCCCGGACAGCTTCCACACCGCCCCGGCCTTCGCCTTCGTCGATCAAGTGGGCCGAACGGTCACCGAGGCTGACCTCGATGGGAGGGTCACCGTCGCAAACTTCTTCTTCACGGCCTGCCCCGGCATCTGCCCGGCCACGACGGCCAACATGCTCCGCGTTCAGCGCGAGTTCGCGGACGACGACGGCGTGGTCATGCTCTCGCACTCGGTCACGCCCGAGGCCGACAGCGTCGCCGCGCTGGCGGCGTTCGCGGAGCGGACCGGCGTGCTCGCCGAGCGCTGGCGGCTCGTGACCGGGAGCCAGGACGCGATCTACGCGCTCGGCAAGAGCGCCTACTTCGCCGACGACGATCTGGGCGAGACCATGTCCCGCCCGGACGCCGCGTTCACCCACACCGAGAGCTTCTACCTCCTCGACGGCAGCCGCCGCATCCGGGGCGTCTACAACGGGATGAACAGCGCGGCCGTCGCGCAGCTCATCGACGACGTCCGTACGCTCCAGGCTGAGGCCCGCTGACCCCGACCCACGCGCTCTGCTCCGATGCCGACCAAGCTCCTGGTCGCCGACGACGAACCGTCGATCCGCGACCTCCTCCGCGACTTCCTCGAAGCTCAGGGCTACGCCGTCGTCACGGCGGCCGACGGGAAGGAGGCGCTCGCCGCCGCGCGCGAGCAGGGCCCCGACCTCGTGCTCCTCGACGTGATGATGCCGTGGATGGACGGGTTCGAGGTCGTCCGCCAGCTCCGCCGCGACGGCGAGACGCCGGTGATCCTGCTCACGGCGCGCGTCGGCGAAGCCGACAAGGTCGAGGGGCTCGGCCTCGGCGCTGACGACTACGTCACCAAGCCGTTCAGCTTCCACGAGGTCGAGGCCCGCATCCAGGCCGTCCTCCGGCGGCCGCGGCGGCGACGTGGTCCTCGACGTGGGTGCGCACCGGGCGGCCATCCGGGGCCGCACGGTCGACCTCACGCCGGCCGAGCGCCAGATCTTGCACGCGCTCATGGCCGCGCGCGGCCGTGCGCTCTCCCGCGCCGACTTGTTGGAGATCCTCGGGCTCGACGGTGGATCCGAGCGAACGGTCGACTCACACGTCCGCAACCTCCGCGCGAAGGTCGAGGCCGACCCCGGTGCGCCGACCCACGTTGAAACCGTGTTCGGCGTGGGCTACCGGTTCGGCCCGGCGGTCCAGTCCTGAGCTCCGGGCTGGCGGAGCCCGGGGCGAGGGCGCGCCTCGTGTACGACGACCGTCGGCGCGGTGGCCTGCACAGGTTCTGGACACCGGCGGCCTAGCTTAGGTCTCCGTCCCTCCATCGAGGCCGCTCTTTCCGAGCTTGGCTCCCTTCCTTGCCCTTCCCGCTCGGCGGAGCGCGTCCTCGCGACACAGAACCCATGGCACATCACCCGAAGACCCTCTACGGTGCGGCGCTCATCGTCGCGTTGGGCATGGGCGCAGGCGCGCTCCTCTTCGCCCTCCCTGCCTGCGTCTCGGGCGCCCCCCTCGCGGGCGGCGTCGACACGACCCCCGGCATCGAGCGCGCGAACTGGGCCGACAACGTTACGATCACCTTCGCGCCAGAGGACGAGACGTTTCGCTACGAGTCCGACGGCCTCCCCGCTGGCGGCGTGGCCGACGCCTACCTCGTCCCCGACGACCCCAGCACGATGCCCTTCATCGACGACCCGGCGGACTCGTTCTGGACCTTGGCCGGCGACGAGATCGTGGCGACCCCGATCGACGTGACCATCACGACGCGCCCGGTCTACGTCGAGGAGCCGACCCTGACCGACCTCGGGCAGATCGGCGTGGCCATTGACGGGGCCCGCATCTTCAACGACTACGAGGACCGCGAGCGCACGGTCGTCGCGCTCGAAGACAACGTGGTCCACGACCACGCCGCCTTCGTGGACGAGTGCAACGGGCACCCCCTCGGCGACGGGACGACGTACCACTACCACGGCGTCCCGACCTGCATCAGCTCCGAGCTCGACGTGCCGGGCCAGCACTCGTACATGATCGGCGTGCTCCAGGACGGGTTCCCCGTCTACGCGGACAAGGGGGCTGGCGGCGAGGTCGTCACCAGCGACGACCTCGACGAGTGCGGCGGCCACGTCGAGCCGACGCCGGAGTTCGCCGACGGGATCTACCACTACCACATGACCGCGGACGGGGCGCCCTACTCGGTCGACTGCTACCACGGCGAGGTCGAGGCCCCCGCCCGTCGGGGGCCGCCGCCCGGCGGCCCCCCAGGCCGCCCGGACGTCGGTGCCGCGGCCGAGCGGCTGGGCGTCAGCGAGGCCGCCCTGGTCGAGGCCCTCGGCGAGGGGCCACCGGACGTCGAGGCCGCGGCAGCCCGCCTCGGGGTCTCCGTCGAGGCGTTGCGCGAGGCCCTGCCTTCCCCGCCGGATCAAGCCCCGCCGCGGGGTCAGTAGTGATGCCCACGATGTCCAAACGAACCCGAGTCCTCCTAGCCCTCTGTCTCGGCGCCGTGAGCGTCGGCGCGGGGTACGGGATCACCGCCGCCGTCGCGGGCGGGCCACAGCACGACGCGGCGCCGGTGCCCGAAACGTCGGCCGCCAATGCGGCGGACCACGGCCACGCCGTCCGGAACGTCGCGGACTCCACTCTCGCACCGGCCCTCACGCACCGCGTCGCCCCCGACTCGGTCGACGGGTACAACGTCCAGATCCTGGCCGAGCCCTTCCGTTTTACCCCCGCTGCCATCAACGACCCGGTCGAGGAGAACGCTGGGCACGCCCACGTCTACGTCAACGGCGCCAAGGTCATGCGGGTCTACTCGGACTGGGTACACCTCCCGAGCCGCCTCCTCCAGACGGGCGCCAACTACGTCACCGTCACGCTGAACGCGAACGACCACAGCACGTGGGGCGTGGGGGGCGTCCCGATTACGTCCACGGTCCGGGTCGACACGCCGGCTCCCCGCGAGAAGTGAGGCGCCCGGGGTTCACGAGCGGCTGCGGCGCCTCAGTCGGCGTCGGTAGGTTGCCGGATGTCCACGCCGCCCACCACCGCTTGCCCGGCCTTCGGTCCGTGAGCGCGCGGCCTCCCTGGGAGTCCGCGCAAGCCAGGCCGGTGGCCCGTGTGGGCGACCGGATCCGCGCGCCCATCAGGACGTGAGGGGCGGGCTCCGGACGCGGTGGACGCTCGCGCTCGTGACCGTGTGCGTGCTCGAGGCCGCCCTCGTCGCCGTCGCCGTCCGCGTGTCGACGGCACGGACGTTCGACCGGTTCGTGGTCGCGGAGTCGTTCGACGCCTTTGTGCGCCAGGTGGAGGCGGAGGCCCAGAGCACCGGCGCCGTTTCTGCAACTCCCCCGGCCGCACAGGCCGCCCCACCCGATCCGCCCGCTGGACGCCCGGAGGCGGATCCCATTCGCGATCGCCCTCCCGGTCCGCGTCCGCCGCGACGGGGAGGGCGAGGAGGAGTTCCGCCCCCTGCCTCGCTCGGCCGGGGCATCGCCTTCGGTCTGGCCGACGCCGACGGCCGCGTGGTCCAGCCCTTCGACGCCTACGCCTCGGGCGACGTGCTCCCGCCCGAGGCCCTCGCCAGAGGCCGCGCGGTCACCGTCGGCGACGAGCGCGTGGGGACGGCCTTCGTTCCCGAGGACGCCATGGCGGCGCTCGCGGAGTTCCCTCCGACGAGCCCCGAGGCTCGGTTCCTCACCTCGTCCACGACCGCACTCCTCGCGGCGCTCGGGCTCGCGCTCGCTGTGTCGATTGCCGTCGGTCTCTGGCTGGCGAGCCGGACGGTCCGCCCGCTCCGGCGGCTGACGGAGGCGGCGCGCGGTCTGGCTGTCGGCGACCTAGGCCGGACGGTCACGGTCGAGCGGGCTGACGAGGTCGGTGCGCTGGCCGAGGCGTTCAACGCGATGAGCGCTCAACTGGCGGAGGCGACGGCGCTTCGCAAGCAGATGACGGCCGACGTGTCGCACGACCTCCGTACGCCGGTCACGACGGTCCTGGGCACGCTAGAGCTCATCGAGAGCGGGGCCCTCGAGCCCACGCCCGAACGAATCGGCGCGGCGCGCGCCCAGGCCGAGCGGCTCGCCCGGCTCGTCGAGGACTTCCACACGCTCGCCCTCGCCGACGCCGGCGCGCTCCCCGTCCACCCCACCCGCGTGTCGCCCGCCGACGCGCTCCGCCAGACGGTCGCCGCCTTCGAGGCCCGCGCCACCGAGGCCGGGGTCGGGCTGGCGGTCGAAGCCGACGCGCCGGACGTCCGGGCCGACCCCGACCGCCTCGCCCAGATCCTCGACAACCTCGTAGCGAATGCGCTCCGGCACACGCCCGCGGGAGGCGGGATCACGCTCTCCGCGCGAGAGGCTCCAGAGGGCGTCGAAATCACCGTCGCGGACACCGGCGAGGGCATCCCGGCCGACGCACTCCCCCACGTGTTCGAGCGGTCTGTCCGTGCCGACGGCGCGCGGTCTGGCGGAGGCGCCGGGCTAGGCCTCAGCATCGTCCGCTCCCTCGCGCAGGCCATGGGAGGCTCAGTCTCGGCGGTGAGCGCGCCAGGGGCGGGGACGACGGTGACCGTCTCTCTCCTCCGATGGGCGTGACGGAGCTGTGACGATGTCGGCGGTCGGTCTGCACGGGGCCTGGACATCCGCACCGGAGACTCGAGGCACCATCCCCCTTTGCCTCCGCCATGCCCACGTCTCTGCGCTGGATCCTCCCGCTCCTCCTCTTCTCCCTCGCTGCCTGCGACACCACCACGGGCGGTGCCAGCGGCGACGCCACGCTCGTGCTCTCAGCCCTGAGCTGCGACATCGGCGGCGTCAACCCCGACCCGTTCACCGTCACCGACGCGGTGGCGGAGAACGCGGCCGACCACGAAGACGCGGCCGACTACACGTACGACGTGGGCTCGGCGACGACGGTCGCCCTCAATGGCACGTCCGCCACCGTCACCGGCGAAGGCGCGACCGCCAGCGGCGGCGGCGTGACCGTGAGCGCACCCGGGACCTACGTCGTGAGCGGGACGCTGAGCGACGGCCAGATCGTCGTCCCAACGGGAGGAAGTTAGAGTATGTCATCCACCAAGCGCACAGTTCTGTTTGCTGCAGCCTCAACTGTCGGCTCAGCAACTGGGGTCTCCCTTTTTGGAACTCCTAACCACTCAAGTTCATACTCTTCAGGGTGAGTAAAGTGTTCTTCATTTTTAAGGTCGCCT
>DUBD01000059.1:0-2157 GCA_012960515.1 Bacteroidota bacterium
TCGTCATGCAGCTCCACGTCGGTTCGCTGCGCAACCATGATGTCCTCTTGTTCGAGCGTTTCGGCCCGGACAGAGGCGCCGACATCCCCGTCGCGATCGAGTTCACGCGCGCCCTCCAGCCCCTCCTCACGGAGTTCGGGAGCCACCCCGGCTTCCGGCTCGTCGTGTTCACGCTCGACGAGAGCACCTACGCCCGGGAGCTGGCGCCCCTGGCGGGACACTACCCGGCCCTCGTCCTCGGGCCCGCCTGGTGGTTCCACGATTCCGTCGAGGGCATGCTCCGCTACCGCGAGCACGTGACCGAGACCGCGGGGTTCTACAACACCGCCGGGTTCAACGACGACACCCGCGCCTTCTGCTCCATCCCCGCCCGTCACGACCTCGCGCGCCGGATCGACGCCCACTACCTCGGGCGCCTCGTGGCGCGGCATCAGATCGGCCTCGGGGAGGCCCGCCGGATCGCGACCGACCTCGCCGTGACACTCCCCCGCCGGGTCTACCGACTGGACGCCCGGAGAACGTCCACCGACCTCCCCACGACTGAGGCCCGCTCGTGACCCGCGCCTTCCCCCTCGCCCTGCTCCTTGTGCTCCTCGCGGGATGTGCGTCCAGCGATCCCGCCAGCGAAGACGCCCGCGTGCTCCGTCTGGGCCACGGGCTCAGCACGGACCACCCGGTCCACCTCGCGATGCTCGCGATGGCCGCCCATGCTGACTCCGCCTCGGCCGGCCGGCTCCAGATCGCGGTCTACCCCAGCGGCCAGCTCGGTAGCGAACGCGAGTGCCTGGAGCTGCTTCAGATCGGCTCCCTCGCGATGACGAAGGTATCGGCGAGCGTGCTCGAAGGCTTCGCGCCCGAGTTCGCGGTCTTCTCCCTCCCCTACCTCTTCCGAGACGAGGCCCACCGAATCGCGTTCTTCGAGAGTGAGGTCGGGCGCGGCGTGCTGGACACGACCGAACCGTTCCGCTTCCGCGGGCTCACCTACTACGACGCCGGCGCCCGCAGCTACTACACCGTGGACAAGCCGGTGCGGGCCCCGGAAGACCTCGCCGGCCTCAAGATCCGCGTCCAGGAAAGCCCCACCTCTATGCGGATGGTCCGCGAGATGGGCGGATCGCCAACTCCCATCTCGTGGGGCGAGCTCTACACCGCCCTCCAGCAGGGCGTCGTGGACGGGGCCGAGAACAACCCGCCCAGCTTCTTCCTCTCGCGCCATTACGAAGTCGCGCCGTACTACGTGCTGAACGAGCACACCGCCGTGCCGGACGTGCTCGTCATCGGGACGCCCGTCTGGAACTCCCTCACCGAGCAGGAGCAGGCGTGGCTCGAAGAGGCCGCCGCCGCCAGCTTCACCCTGCAGAAGCGCCTCTGGCGCGAGTCCACGAACGACGCGCTGGCGGCCGTCGCCGAGGCCGGCGTCGAGGTGATCGAGATGAGCGCAGCGGAACGCGCGGCGTTCTCCGAACGGGTGGCGCCCATGCTCGCCGATGCCGATCCCGAGACGCGCCGCCTCATCGAGCAGGTGCAGAGCGTCGGCGCGGCACCGGAGGTCCCCGCCGACACGGCCCGAGCCCGCGTCGCCCCATGAACGAGCCCCTCCTCCGCTCCACCTCAGACGGCGGTCTCAAAGGGGCCGTGGACCGCGTGATCGCGTGGGCGTGCGTGGCGCTCATGGCCGCGAGCGTCGTCAACGTGACCTGGCAGGTGCTCTCGCGGTTCGTCCTCGGCAGCCCCAGCGCGTTCACGGACGAGCTCGCGCGGTTCCTCCTCATCTGGCTCGGGATGCTGGGCGCCGCCTATGCCGTAGGCCAGCGGATGCACCTCGCCATCGACCTCCTGCCCCGCGCGCTCGACTCCAGACCGAGGGCGCGGGCCGCGCTCGGCCTGGTGCTCCAGGGCAGCGTCCTCCTGTTCGCCCTCGGCGTGATGGTCTACGGCGGGGGCAACCTCGTCCGTCTCGTGACCCTCCTGGAGCAGCGCTCGGCCGCGCTCGGCGTATCCCTCGGCGCCGTCTACAGCGTGCTGCCGCTGGCGGGCGCCGCCATCGCGTTCTACGCGCTGCTGGCGCTCGGCCAGGCGTTCGACCTGGACGCCCTGCTCCAGGAGCAAATCCTGGAAACGCTGGATCGGGTCTTTCTGGAGCCAGGCAGCGACCTC
>DUBD01000059.1:2167-5786 GCA_012960515.1 Bacteroidota bacterium
CTGGCGCTCGGCGCGCACGTTCGCGTACTCCGGGGGGGACCGGTGCCCCCCCACCCGGACGACTCCGGCGCCGACGCCTTCACAGCCGCGCACCTCCCCCCCGACAGCCCCGGCCGCCCGTGACGCTCGCCCTCCTCCAGGCCGCCGCCCCCGACGCCCTCGCCGCGGACGGCACCGCCATCGTCGTCCTCGTGGCGACGTTCGCGCTCCTCCTGGCGCTCGGCGTCCGCGTGGCGTTCGCCATCGGGCTCGCGACGGTCGCTACGATGATGCTCTCCATTGGGCCGACGGCCGCGCTTACGACGGTCGCGCAGCGCATGGCGACGGGGCTGGACAGCTTCACGTTGCTCGCGATCCCGTTCTTCATCCTCGCAGGTCAGCTCATGAACCGCGGCGGCATCGCGACGCGGCTCATCGACCTCGCGAAGTCGCTGCTGGGGCCGCTCCCCGGAGGGCTCGCCTTCGTCAACGTGCTCGCCTCCATGCTCTTCGGCGCCATCTCGGGCTCGGCCGTCGCCGCCGCCAGCGCCATCGGGAGTACGGTGGGGCCGCGCATGGTGGAGGAGGGCTACGACCGCGATTTCGCCGCGGCGGTCAACATCACGGCGGCCACCACGGGCCTCGTGATCCCGCCGAGCAACGTGCTCATCATCTACTCCCTCGCCTCCGGCGGCGCGAGCATTGCCGCGCTGTTCCTGGCGGGGTACATGCCCGGCCTCCTCGTCGGCACGATGCTCATGGCCGTCGCGGGGGCCATCGCGTGGCGCCGGGGCTACCCGACCGAGCCCGCCGCTCCGTTGGGCGTGATCGCGCGGCGCTTCTGGAGCGCGTTGCCCAGCCTGCTCCTCCTCGTCGTCGTGATCGGCGGGATCGTGGCGGGGGTCTTCACCGCGACGGAGGCGGCCGCGGTGGCCGTCCTCTACGCCGGCGCCCTGGCCTTCGCGTACCGCGGGGTCCGCGTCCGCGACCTCCCGCAGATCCTGCTCGACGCCACGAGCACGACCGCCATCGTCCTCCTCCTCATCGCCGTGAGCATCGCGATGAGCTGGATCATGGCGTACGTCAACCTTCCGCAGGCGATTGCCGGCGCGGTGTCTGCGTTCGAGCACCCCATCGCGGTGTTCCTCCTCATCAACGCCGTGCTCCTCTTCGTGGGCGTGTTCATGGACATGACCCCGGCCATCCTCATCTTCACGCCCATCTTCCTGCCGGTCGCAGTCGAGCTCGGGATGGACCCGGTGCACTTCGGGATCGTGATGGTGCTCAACCTCTGCATCGGGCTGTGCACGCCGCCGGTGGGCAGCGTGCTGTTCGTCGGCGTGGGCGTGGCGGAGACGACCATCGCGAAGGTGGTGCGCCCGCTGCTGCCCATGTTCGTCGCCATGCTCCTCGCGCTGGCGCTGGTCACGGCGTTCCCCGGCCTCTCTCTCTGGCTCCCCTCCCTCCTCGGCTACTGATGCCCCCTACCACGCTCCCCCCCGGCTCCGGCGACGGCTCCCCCGACGCGCCTCCCATCGGCACCGCCAGCCGCCCGGCGACTGGCGGCCCCTTTCGGCTCGACGGCCGCGTGGTCGTCGTCACCGGCGGGGACGGCACGCTCGGCAGCGGGATGTCCCGCGCGCTTCTCGACGCGGGCGCCCGCGTCGCCATCCTCGGCCTGGACGAAGGCGACGCGCAGAGGGCGGCCCGCGAAATGGCCCCCGGAGGCGAGCACGCGATAGGCCTCGCGGCCAACGTGCTCGACGCGGACGCGCTCACGGCTGCCCGCGAGTCCATCCTGAACCAGTTCGGGCGCATCGACGCCCTGGTCAACACCGCTGGCGGGAACGTCGCGGGGGCAACGCTCGCCCCGGGCGAGAGCCCGTTCGGGCTGGCGCCGGAGGCCTGGCGCTCGGTTGTTGACCTCAACCTCCTCGGGACCGTCCTCCCCACGCAGGTCTTCGGCGAGGCCATCGCCGATCATGCGGAGGGGCCAGGCGCCGGGTGCGTCGTCAACGTGTCCTCCATGACCGCCACCCGCGTGATCTCCCGCGTCGTCGGCTACTCCACGGCCAAGGCGGCGGTGGACCAGTACACGCGCTGGATGGCCGTCGAGCTCGCCAAGGAGACCGAGGGCCGGGTCCGGGTCAACGCCATCGCGCCCGGTTTCTTCGTGGCCGAGCAGAACCGGGACCTCCTCCTCAACGCCGACGGCTCCCTCACGGAGCGCGGGGCCGATATCGTGGCCCACACGCCCGCGGGGCGCTTCGGTGAGCCCGACGAGGTCGCCGGTGCCGTCGTCTTCCTCTGCTCCGACTGGGCGCGCTACATTACCGGCCAGACCCTGGTGGTCGATGTGCGGGTATTTATCTGCGGACGAACTCCGCGCGGGCGAGTCCGAGGGCGAGTTCAGGCAAAAGTCAAACATCCCCATCGACGGCGGGTTCGCCGCATACGGCGGCTTTTGATCCCCTCGCCTCTCCCACCAGAGGCCCCTCACCCTCACCATGCACCTCTCATTCCGCTGGTACGGCCCGTCCGACCCCGTCCCGCTCAGCGACATCCGCCAGATTCCCGGCGTCACCGGCGTCGTAAGCGCGCTCCACGACGTGCCGCCGGGCGAGGCCTGGACCGCCGACGCCGTCCACACGCTCCGCCAGCGCGTAGAGGCGGCGGGGCTCACCCTCTCCTGCATCGAGTCCATCCCGGTGCCCGAGGGGATCAAACTCGGCACCGACGACCGCGAGCGGCTGATGGACCGGTGGTGCGCCTCCGTGGAGGCCGTCGGCGCGGCCGGCGTGCCCGTGGTGTGCTACAACTTCATGCCCGTCTTCGACTGGACGCGGACGAACCTGCGCCGCCCGCTGGCGGACGGGTCGGAAGCCCTCGCGTACGTTGAGGGAGAGCTGTCGGCCGTCGAGGAGGCCCTCGCTGGCGACGGCCTCCCCGGGTGGATGGACGCCCACTCGCCCGATCAGCTCCGCGCCCTCTTCGCGGCCTACGCCGAGGTCTCACCAGAGCAGATGTGGGACCACCTCGGCTGGTTCCTGGAGCGCGCCGTCCCCGTAGCCGAGGCCTCCGGCGTCAAGCTCGCGATTCACCCCGACGATCCGCCGTGGCCTCTGTTCGGGCTCCCGCGCGTGGTCACCTCCGCCGAGGCGTTCCACCGCGTCTGCGACCTCGTCGACAGCCCCGCCAACGGCGTCACGTTCTGCACCGGCTCCCTCGGCGCCGATCCCCAGCAGGTGCCGCACCTCCCCGAGGCAGCCGGACGCCTCGCCACACGCGGGCGCATCCACTTCGCCCACCTCCGGAACGTCCGCCAGCTCGGCGAAGGCCGGGACTTCACGGAGACCGCCCACCCGGACGGCGACGTGGACCTCGGCGGCGTGGTCCGCGCGCTGGCGGAAGCCGGCTTCGACGGCCCGCTCCGCCCCGACCACGGCCGCCAGATCTGGAGCGAGCGAGACAACCCCTCCGTCCGCCCCGGCTACGGGCTCTTCGACCGCGCCCTCGGCGCCACCTATCTCCTCGGCCTCTGGGAAGCCCACTCGCGATGACCATCCCCACCACTCGCGCCGACGTGGTGCGCTTCATCGAGCGCGACCGCGCCGTCGCCGTCGTTCGCACGGACGCGCCT
>DUBD01000059.1:5830-6243 GCA_012960515.1 Bacteroidota bacterium
ACGCCCTCCGCGAAGGCGGCGTCGTGTGCGTCGAGGTGACGATGACGGTCCCCAACGCCCTCGAGGGGATCCGGGCCGTCTCGGACGAGCTAGGCGACGCGGTACTCGTCGGCGCCGGTTCGGTGATCGACGGCCCGACGGCGCAGGCCGCCATCGACGCCGGTGCCCGGTACGTCGTCAGCCCCGTGTTCAAACGCGAGGTCATCGACGCCGCCCACGCGATGGGTGCCGCCGCGATGCCCGGCTGCTTCACCCCCACGGAGATCCTCGCCGCGCACGAGGCCGGGGCCGACGTGGCGAAGGTGTTCCCGGCCGGAAGCCTCGGCCCCGGGTTCATCCGAGGCGTCCTCGCCCCGATGCCGCATCTCCGGCTGATGCCGACGGGCGGCGTCTCCCTCACGAACGCGGGCGAC
>DUBD01000060.1:0-26242 GCA_012960515.1 Bacteroidota bacterium
GACCGGCCCGGCGGCGATCCGCCGCACGTTGAGCAGGAACGCCCAGTCGAAGTACTCGGGGACGGTCTGCAGGTCGTGGTGCACCACGAGGACGGTCTTGCCCGCCTCGCGCAACGCCTGCAGCAACGCCACGATGGCGCGCTCCGTCGTAGCGTCCACGCCCTGGAACGGTTCGTCCATGAGGTAGAGGTCCGCGTCTTGCACGAGCGCCCGCGCGAGGAACACCCGCTGCTGCTGCCCGCCGGAGAGCTGCGCGATCTGCCGGTCTGCGTAGTCCCCCATGCCGACCTGCTCCAGCGCGCTTCGTGCCGCCGCTTTCTCCTTCGCGCCGGGCCGCCGCACCCACCCGAGGCGACCGTACGTGCCCATCGTGACCACGTCGAGAGCGGTGGTCGGGAAGTCCCAGTCCACGCTTCCGCGCTGCGGCACGTAGGCCACGCGCTTCCGCTGGCGCCGGTACGGCGCGCCCATCACGAGCACGCGCCCGGCCGCCTTCGGCACGAGCTCCAGCACGGCTTTGATGAACGTGGTCTTGCCCGCGCCGTTCGGCCCCACGATGGCGCAGAGCACGCCCTCTGGCACTTGCAGGTCGATGTCCCACAAGACCGGCGCCTCACCGTAGGCTACCGTCAAATCGGCCACGTCCAGGGCGAACGGCGGGATGCGGGATGCGGGATGCGTAAGAGCGTCAGTTGGGGGCATCGTAGGTCTCGTCGGGTTCTCGTAGATGGACGGTCCGCTGGTCGCGGGTCATCGTGAGAAGGAGTCGGGTGATCTGCGCGAGGCGATCGATCTGAGGCGCGGTATCGTCCTCTCCAAGAACATGGCGGGCTTTGTAGTACCAGTCCCGAGCCTCGCGCGCCGATCCCAGCGCGTACTCGTAGAACCGGGCACGGTCCCGGCCACCACCTCGCGAGTACCCCTCCGCGATGTTCGCGGAGACCGATCCGACCGCGCGGTAGAGTTGGTCAGAGAGCGCCCGCGTCCGGCGGTCGGCCGATAGCCGGCTCACGTGCGCCCAACTCACCTCGCCGACGAAGAGCGCCAGCCGGTAGGCCTGCACCCGCCAGAGCGGATCGCGCCGGATGGCGTCCGGCACGGTGTCTGTCCACGTCTCGAAGTCTGTCCGGTCACGCATCACGACTTACGCATTGGGATCCCCGAGCCCCTCCACGATGGCGGCCACGTTGTGCCGGAGCATCCCCGCAACGGTCTCCGCGCCAGATCCCTCGGCCCCGAGCGCGTCCGAGTAGAGCGGCTCACCCAGGCGGACGTCGCCGCCGCGGGCCTGGACCGCCTCCTGCACTGCGCGGATGGTCCGCTCCGAGACGCTCGTCTCCACGAACATCGCCGGGATCTCCTGCTCGGTGACGAACCGAGCGAGGGCCTGCACGTCCGCCGTGCCCGCCTCCGTGGCAGTGGAGAGGCCCTGGAGGCCGCGGACCTCGAAGTCGTAGGCCCGCCCGAAGTACTCGAAGGCGTCGTGCGCGGTGACGAGGACGCGGCGCTCGTCCGGGAGGGCCGCCAGCCGCTGGCGGAGCTCGTCGTCGAGCGCGGCGAGGGAGTCGGTGTAGGCGGCGGCGTTGGCCCGGTAGACCTCCGCGTGCTCGGGGTCCAACTCCGCGAGGGCGTCGGCGGCGTGCTGGGCGACGAGCGCCCAGAGGCGCGGGTTCATCCAGACGTGCGGGTCGTAGGAGCCCTCGAACTGGACCGACTCGCGGCGGTCCGCCTCGGGCACGGCCTCGGCAATCGCGACGACCGTGATCCCGCGCGAGCCGAGTTGCTCCAGCGCTTCGCCCATCTTGCCCTCCAGGTCCAGCCCGTTCGTGAACACCACGTCGGCGGTGGCCATGCGGGTGACGTCGCCCTCGGAGGGGCGGTATAGGTGGGGGTCCACGTTCGGCCCCATCAGCGAGGTCACGGCGACGTGCTCCCCGCCCACCTGGCGGACGGCGTCGGCCACGATGCTCGTCGTGGCGACGGCGACCACGCGGCCGTCGTCGGCGGCCTCTTCGGCGCAGCCGGACACGACGGGGAGCGCCGCCAGCAGGGCGAGCGCGAGGGTGAGAAACGAGCGGCGGTCAGGCATGGGAAACGAAGACGTAGGCGGCGGCCTCTGGCGCGAGCGTGAGCTCGGAGCCGTCCGCCAGCCGGAGGGTGAAGGTGTCGGAGTCGGGGGGCGCGGCGGTCACGGTGAACGCGGTGCCGGGGTAGAGCCCGGCCTCGCCGAGCGTGCGGAGGAGGGCGTCGTCGTGGTCGGAGACCTCCTGCACGGTGCCCTCAGCGCCGACGTCCAGGCGGGCGAGGGGCGGCCAGTCCGCCTCCTCCAGCTCGAGCGCGGGCGTGGGAATGGGCGAGCCGTGGGGGTCGTGCGTGGGGTGGCCGAGCGCCTCATCCATGCGGCGCTCCAGGTCCTCGCTGAGCACGTGCTCCCACGCCTCCGCCTCGGCATGGAGCCGGTCCCACGGCACGCCGAGCGCCTCATGCAGGTAGGTCTCCACGAGACGATGGTGCCGGATGGTCTCCACCGCGATCCGCCGCCCCGCCGCCGTCAGCACGACCCCGCCGTAGGGCACGCGCTCCACGAGGTTGAGCCCGGCGAGCTTTTTCGCCATGCCCGTGACGGACGCCGGCGACACGCCGAGGCGCTCCGCCAGCGCGGAGGTCGCCGCGCGGTCGTCGCCGCGCGAGAGGTCGTAGATGGCCTTGAGGTAGTCCTCGACGGCGGGGGTGTGAGTGCCCACGGAACGGCGGGGGTGGCGGCGGGTTTAGGTGTGCCTAATTTAGGTCCTCCTAAACCTCTCGGCCACCCCCGGTTCCCATGCCCGTCCGACTTCCTCTCGCCGCGCTGGCGCTCCTGCTCAGCGCCGCCGCCAGCGCGCAGCCCCTCGTCACCGACCGCCCCGATCTCACGGAGAGCGCCGTCACCATCGCGCCTGGCCGGGTGCAGATCGAAGCCGGCGCCGTGTACGAGGACGCCGGCAGCGGGTTCTCCGCCTTTGCCGCGCCCACCGCGCTCGCCCGGGTCGGCGTGCTGCCGTTTCTCGAAGTCCGCCTCGGGGCGCCGGACTTCCTCCGCGTGGAGACGCCGCTGGGCTCGGATGAGGGCATCGGCGATCCGTCCATCGGCGCGAAGCTGGCGGTGGGCGCCGTCGCGGGCGTGGACCTCGCGCTGCTGGCCGAGACCTCGCTGCCGCTCGGCGACGACGACCTCAACCCGGACCGGACGGTGCCGAGCGTGCTGCTGATCGCCGGGACGGACCTGGGGCCGGCCTTCTCCCTCGGGGCGCAGGGCGGCATCACGTACAACGAGCCGGGGCTGGAGGGCGCGGATCTCAGCGCGACGCTCGTGCTGGGCTACGCGCTGGACGACCAGATCGGGGCGTTCACTGAGCTCGCGGTCATCGACCGCATCGACGAGGACGCGCCGGCCGCCCTCCTCGTGCATACCGGCGCCACGCTCCTCCTCTCCCACGACGCGCAGCTCGACGCCCAAGTGGGCGCGGGCCTCTCGGACACCGCCCCGGAGCTGCTCGTCGGCGTCGGCGCGAGCGTGCGGCTGTAGCCATCTCCCCGTCCCGCTGGCGGTCCGTCTGAGCGCGGCCGCCAGCGGGACGGGCGGGGCCGTTTCGCCTCCATTTCGCGGGGGGAGGCGGCCCCAGGTGGGACACTGCGCGGCCGCTCCTCGTTCGGGGAGCACCGCACTCCCACCCCCCCCATGGACATCACCCGCACCTCCGGCCTCGTGGCCGGCCTCCTCGTCGCGACGGGCGTGGTCGCCTTCGCCATCACCGGCGCCAACAGCGTCACGGCGCTTATCCCCGCGTTTCTCGGTCTCGTGATGGGTGGGCTGGTGATGCTCGCGAAGGCCAAGCCGTCCACCACGAAGGCCGCCATGCACGGCGTCGTGATCGTCGCGCTGCTCGGCGCGCTCGGGAGCATCGGCCGCGTGGTCCCCGCGATGGTGAGCGGCGAGATCGCGCTGCCCATCGCGTTCGCGGCGCAGCTCGTCACGACGGTCCTCTGCCTCGCGCTGGTCGCCGCGGCGATCCGCCACTTCCGAGCCCAGCGACGCGCGTGAGCGGCCTCTCTCCCAGCACGCGCCGCGCGCTGCTCATCGCGGGCATCGCGCTGATCGCGCTCAACCTCCGGCCCGCCATCGCGAGCGTCGGCCCGCTCATCGGCGACCTCCGCGCGGCGACGGGGCTCTCCAACGCGGCCATCGGGTTGTTGAGTTCGCTGCCGCTGCTCGGCTTCGGGCTCATGTCCGCGCTCACGCCGGTGTTCACGCGGCGCCTCGGGATGGAGGGCACGCTGGCGCTGGCGCTCGGCGGGATCGCGGTCGGGGCGGGGCTCCGGGCCGTGCCGAGCGTGGCGCTGCTGTTCGTGGGCACGGCGCTGTTCGGCGCGGCCATCGCGCTGGGCAACGTGCTGCTGCCTGCCCTCGTCAAGCGCGATTTCCCCGACCGCTCCGGCCCGATGACGAGCCTCTACTCCAGCGGGATCGGGCTGGGCGCCGCGTTGGCAGCGGGCGCCAGCGTGCCGTTGGCGAGCGCCGTCGGCTGGCGGATGTCGCTGGGCGCGTGGGGGCTCCTCGCGCTGGCGACGCTCGTGCTGTGGGCGCCGCTCGTGCGCGGGCAGATCCTCACGCGGCCCCGGCGGAGCGTGCTGGCGTCCCTCGCGAACCTCGGCCGCTCGCCGCTCGCGTGGCAGGTGGCCCTGTTCATGGGGCTCCAGTCGCTGACCTACTACGTGATCCTGGCGTGGCTGCCGGACCTCCTGCAGACGCGCGGCCTCAGCCCCGCCGACGCTGGCTGGCTGCTCTCCATCAACCAGGCGATGGGCATCGTCGGGTCGCTGGGGGTGCCGGTCTGGGCGGCCCGCCGCGCGGACCAGCGGGGCCTGATCTGGGCGCTCATCGTGCTCGAAGGGCTCGCGCTCGTCGGCCTGCTCGTGCCGAGCCTGGGGCCGGCGGTGATCTGGGTGTCCATCCTGGGCGCCGTGCTCGGCGGCTCGTTCGGGCTCTCGCTCCTGCTCCTCGTGCTCCGCGCCGCCACAGCCGAGGGCGCGACCGAGCTTTCCGGCATGGCGCAGTCGGTGGGCTACCTCGTTGCCGCGACGGGTCCGGCCATCTTCGGGTGGCTGTACGACCTCGGCGGCGGGTGGACGGCGCCGCTGGCGTTCCTCGGCGCGGTCCTTCTCGGCAAGCTGGCGGTCGGACTGGGCGCGGGGCGGCCTGGCACCATCGGCGACTAGAGACGGCTACGGTGCCGCGTCGTCCGGGCGGGTCCGTTCCTCCCGGGCCTCGGCGCGGCTCCGCGTTCGCGTCTCCACCACGTGCACCAGCACGAGGCTCGTCGCCAGCCACGCCAGCCCGGCGAGCCACCCCGCCACCACGTCGGTGAGGTAGTGCACGTTGAGGTACACCCGCGAGAGCCCGACGGCGACGAACGCCAGCGGGAAGACGACGGCTGCCACCGCCCGCGCAATCCGGTTCTCCGTCAGCCGCCAGACGAGCACCAGCATCATCCCGTAGAACACCGTGGAGGCGAACGCGTGGCCGCTCGGGAAGCTGTAGCCCTCAGCGGGGATCACGGTGTCCAGCGGGCGGTCCCGCGCGAAGATCAGCTTGAGGCCGGTGATCACCAGCCCGCCGACCCCGCTCGCGAACACGACGCGGAACGCCGCCCAGTAGCGCCTTGCGAGGACCAGCCCCGCCGCGACGAGCACCACGAGGGTGATGATCGTCCAGTTGTTGCCGAACCACGTGACCGCCAGCCCGAGGCCGGTGTCCTGCCCGAAGGCATCGTAGAGCATGCCGTGCGCAACGGCGTCCCACCGCGCGAGGCCCTCGCGGTCCATCACCGCGTCCAGGACCTGGACGAACCCCCAGACCGTCGCGGCGACGAGCCCGAACGCGAGGGTCAGGCCGAGGCCGTACGGGCCGCTGCGGTCCAGGCGGCGGCGGAGAAAGCGGGCGAGGGGAGAGGCGTCCATGCGCGAGGTACGCCGGGACGCGCGCGCGGCTCCCCTCGCCGCCGTCCGGTTACTCGACCGGCGCCACCTCCAGCGTCACGAAGCGCGGTCGGGCGCCGGTCTCGTCGGCCTCGCCGAGGACGTAGTCCACGAAGCGGACCTTGACCGCGGAGCCGTCCGGCCGCGCGATCACGAGCGTGCGGCCGGGGGTCGGCTGCACGCCGTTGGCCTCGTAGGAGTACCAGCCGTTGCCGCTGCCGTGGCAGACGACGCGCGCGGCGCCGCGCGGGCACTCCGTCTCGCCGTCCGCCGCGAGGCCCTCGGGGAGCGCGGTGACCGCCTCGTAGGGCATCTCCGCCAGCAGGCCGCGGAGACCGCCCGGGCCGCTGGTGCCGCCGTTGAGGATGACCTCCGTGCCGCGCAGGCCGAGGTCCCACGACGCGCTGGCGGAGTCGGCGCGGGCCTCGCCCGTCGCGCTACCGGCGACCACGATGGCGCCGTCGCGGAGGGAGAGGAGGGTGAACGGGCCGACGCCGCCCATCATCCCGCCGGAGTAGGTCGGGACGTCCTCGATGAGGAGGGGGGCGTCCTGGGCGAACGCGGGCGCGGCGAGGAGGAGCGCCGCGAGGGCGAGGAAACGAGGCATGGGGGATCAGAAATCGGGGTGGGGGAGGATCCAGCGTTTGGGACCGAACGACCGCGGAACGCGCGTGAGATCCGCATCCGGGTCCACGATCCGCCGACTTGGCCGACCGTTCACGCTGACGAACGCGTCGGCGCGAACCTCCACGTCGCCGTGGCCCGCCTCGCGGAAGCGGCGCTCCACGTGCTGCGCGTACTGCCACAGGAGGTCCGGCTGGAAGGCCATCTGCTTCTCTTGCAGCGGCGAGAGGTCGTCGCTGGGGAGGACGGTCCACTCGCGCCCGGTCTCGGGCTGGCGGACGTGGAAGGCGGCGGTTCCGGTTTTCTCCGCCACCATCACGTGCCACGCGAAGCGGAAGCCCTCCTCGGTCCAGAGGCGGTCGCCGGGGTAGAGCCAGTGGCGGAGCGGGAGCAGGAGCTGCACGGCGAGGAACGCGGCCACGGCGGCGGCGGCCCATCGCGAGGTTTGTACGGGTGGGCGCGGACCGGTGCCGCTCGGGCCCGCCCACGACGGCCGCCAGCGGGACAGGCGGCGGCCCAGCGCGCGCCACTCGTCGGCCTCGAAGAAGACGAGCGCGGCCACCATCATCACGAACGGAAACACGCCGATGTTGAACAGCGCGTAGGTCATCGCGTGGAAGGCGAGCGCGGCGGCGTAGGCCCACGGGCGCCACTTCCGGGCGGAGAGCGCGAACGGCGCGAGGAGGTCGAACAGCGCGCCCGCCCACGCGAAGGCCCACGGCATCCACTCCAGGTCCAGGAGCGGGCCCACGACCGGCAGCCCGCCGCGCGCGGGGAGCCAGATCCGGAGCGGCATCGCGTCCACCAGCCAGTCCGCGTGCAGCTTCGCGATGCCGGCGAAGACGTACACCGCGCCGATCTGCGCCCTCAGCGCCGCAACCGTCCATCGCGGGACGGAGGCGCGGGGTGTCTGGCCGGGCACGAGCGCCGCGCCCATCGGGAGCGCCAGCGTGAGCCCCCCCACGACCGTCACGAAGTAGTAGTGGTTGAGGTACGTCGCCGCGTCGATCAGCTCCACGTAGGTGAACGCGGCCACGAACACGGCGCCCCACGCCCGCCAGCCGCGCCCTACGGCGAACCCCAGCGCCCCGCCCAGCGCGACCGCCAGCAGGCCGGTGAGCACGCCCAGCGGTAGGGGCCGCACCCACCCGAAGCCGGGGTACGTGAAGTGCACCGCGGGCTCCGCGTAGAGCGGCCCGGCCCAGCCGAGCAGCAGGAAGCGGAGCAGGCTCCCCGCCATCACCAACCCGAACCCGACGCGGAAGACGCCGAGCACGAGCGGGTCCGCCGGGGCGAGCGCCCACGCGCGGAGGCGGGCCGCGCCCCGCTGGCGGTCCGGGCGAGCGGGGGCGGCGACGGCCATCAGTCGCCGTCGTTATCGCTGAAGGTGATGCTCACGCCGAGCCAGTTGGCCATGTCCGTCTTGAGGAGGCGGAGGAGCTCGCCGGCCTCGTCGTAGACCGCGCGGACGCCCTCGGGGTCGGAGACGACGGCCTCGCGGAGAGGGGCCTGGAGCGCGGCCGCGGCGGCGTCCGTGGCGTCGATCTGCGCGAGGACCGCGGCGCCGACGGGCTGCCCGTCGATCTCGGCGCCGAGCGCCACGAGGTAGTCGTCCAGGCCGGTCCCACCGCCGCCGGTCACGAGGGCGCGGACGCCCGCGAGGGTCTCGCGGTAGAGCGCGACGGAGACGCCGGCGTACGGCGCCTGCACGAGGCCGGGCTGCGGGCCCGTGCTCTCGTCCTCCGGCGTCCGCGCCACACCCAGCGGCCGGCCGATGGTCTCGTAGCGGAGGTCCTCCGCCACCATCGCCAGCTCGTTCACGATGCGCGAGACGCTGCTCTGGAGGTTGCGGCCCTCGGTGTCTGCCGCGAGGAACATCCCGATCTCGTCGCCGCCGCCGGCGCTCCACTTCGTCTGCAGCGCCTCGGCCTGGGAGAGCACGTCGGCGGCCACGAAGCGGGCGTAGGCGCGGCGGCGCGGGTCCGCCAGCCGGGCGAGCGCGTCGTCGCCGAAGAGGAGGTACTCCAGCGCGGGGAGGCCGCGGACGTTGGAGCCCCGGCTCTCCACCAGCGCCGCGCTGATGGTCTCCGTCCCGCCGATCACCTCCTCCACTGCGGTGACGTTGGCGGGGCGCGTCGCGATCCGGTTGTGGTACAGCCCGAACTTGACGCCGGGCAGGTTGAGCGCGGCCAGGCGCTGCCACGAGCGTGCGGCGGAGACCCACGCCTCGCGCGCGGCCTCCAGCGTCTCGTCGGTCGGGTCTGCGTCCAGCGCCTGGGTAGCGTCCGCGAGGGTGCCGGCCTCCGCCACGATGGAGGCGTGGGCGGGGAGGATGACGCGGTCCGCGAGGTCGGTGAGCATCGCGCGGCGGACGTCGGCGCGGGCGTCCCCGTCGTCGGCGGCGTCGCAGGCGGCGCCGAGGGCGAGGAGGGCGGTGAGGCCGAGGACGGCCCCGAAGCGGGCGGACATGCTAGAGGGAGTGGAGGAAGCGGACGAGGGCGTCGCGCTCGTCGCGGGAGAGCTGGCGGAAGCGGTCGCGGGCGCCGGCGGCCTCGCCGCCGTGCCAGAGGATGGCCTCCACCACGCCGCGGGCGCGGCCGTCGTGGAGCAGGTTCATGTGGCCGTTGACGGTCTCGAACAGGCCGAGGCCCCAGAGCGGCGGCGTGCGCCACTCGCGGCCGCTCGCCTCGAACGTGACGAAGTCGTCCGCCAGCCCCTCGCCCATGTCGTGGAGGAGGAGGTCCGTGTACGGCCGGATGGTCTGGCCGGAGAGCGCCGCGGCGACGGGGCTCGTCCCGGTCCGCATCTCGGGGACGTGGCAGCTGGCGCAGCCGAGCTGCGTGAAGAGGGCCTTGCCGCGGAGCACCTCGGGGTCGTCCCAGTCGCGGCGGGCGGGGACGGCGAGCGTGCTGGCGTAGAGCGTGACGTGGTCCAGCGCGTCGTCCTCCACCTCGGGGGCGCCGCCGGTCGGCGCCTCGCTGCACCCGGCGGGCGCGACGGTGCAGTTCTCGCGGCTGAACAGCGAGGTCGTCAGGCCCATGTCGCCGTGGAACGCGCTCGCGACCTGCTGGCGGACGGTCGGCTGCTCGGCCTTCCAGCCGAACCGGCCGAGGGTGTGGCGCTGCGCGAGGACGTCCCAGACGCGGTTCGCGCGGCCGGAGATGCCGTCGCCGTCGCGGTCGTCCGGGTCCTCTCGCGCGAGGAGGTCGGCCTCGGGGATGGCCTCCAGCAGGCCGAGGCCGATTAACTGGTTGCCCACGCGCGCGGAGACCGCCAGCCCGTCGGGGGGGCCGTAGGCGGCGTCCTCGAACCGCACGAGCGGCTGGCGGAGGCTGTAGGGCGTGCCGTCCGCGAAGGCGCCCGTGACCTGCTGGTAGCGGACGACCGGCGTGGCCTCCGGGGTGAACCCGAGGATGGCGGCGTCCTGGATCTGCGAGCCGTAGGCCTCGTCCCCGAGCGGGCTGCCGATCTCGTCACGCTGCCCCGGCACGCCCACGCGGACGAGCCAGCCGGTGGGGCGCTCGCCGTCGAACTCGGGCGCGCGGCCGCGGCCGTCTTTGAAGTGGCAGGCGGCGCAGGAGCGGGCGTTGAAGAACGGCCCGAGCCCGTCGCGGGCGGTCGTGGAGGCGGGCGCCTGGACCCAGTTCTGGTTGAAGAACGAGTTGCCCACGCCGAAGAACCGCTCCTCCTCGCGCGTGAGCCCCGGCGCCGGGAGGCCGAACGCGTTCTCGCCGCTGTTGAAGACGGTGGCCGCTCCGCCCGAGAGCTCTTCGCCGGGCTCCGGGCTCAGGCCGGAGTCGCACGCGGCACCCATCCAGATCCAGAGAGGGATGGAGAGCAGCGCGAGAAGACGCACCGCGCCCCCATCGCCCGACTGGCGATGGGGGCGGGCGGCTCGGGGGACGAGCGAACGGCGCATGAGCGGGGCTCAGTCGGGGAGCTCGTTGTTGATCGTGAGGCCGATCTCGGCCGCCGCTACTACGAAGGCGTCGCCGAGGTCCTGGAGCGCGTCTACGGCCTCCAGCACGACCGTCTGCTCGTTAATGATCGCGCGGTCGAACGGATCCGGGATCGCGTTGACGGCGGTCAGGACCGTGGAGGTGTAGCCGTTGACCTCGGCGGCGAACTCCGCGTTCTCCTCCGCGACCACGTCGGCGAGGGAAGTGCCGCTGACGGTGGAGCCGTCCGTGCGGGTGTAGGAGCCGCGCCAGACGTTGGCGATGCCCTGCGCGTTGGTCACGATGTCCCGGTGGGTGTTGTCCGAGAAGCAGGAGTGCTCGTCCTCCTGGTCCTGGTTGTTCACCGCCACGAACATCCGCTCCACGGCGAGCTCGCTCTTGGCCAGCGTGCCGATGCCGGTGAATACGTCCGCGAGGGCCTGGTCGGCGTCCTGCGCGAGGAACGTCGCGCGGTAGTTGCCGGACTGGCCCGGCGCCCACTCCGCCACCATCTCGCCGAGGTGGACGAGGAGGAGGTCGGAGACGGTCGCGAGGTACTGCGCGCGGCGGTCGGCGTTGGGGGCCGTGGTGTAGTCCGTGACGGGGCGGTTGCCCGGGCCGGTCTCGCTGAGGTCCTGGCCCCAGAGCAGGAACTCGATGGCGTGGTAGCCGACGGACACGTTCTCTTCGCCGCCTTCCTCGTTGAGCCCCTCCAGGAGGTCCGCGTCGATGGTGGCGTAGGCGGGGGCGTCGCTGTTGATGATGCCGGTGGAGACGATGCCGGACTCGCCCATCACGTAGTCCACGTAGGACTCGTCCATCGGCCAGGCGTTGAGGAGGCCCTCGGGGCCGTCCGCGTCATCGATGGGGCCGTTGGAGAAGCGGTAGGCCTCCGTCTGTCCGTAGGGCTCGCGGGCGTCCAGCCACGCCTGGCGGGCCGTCGCGAGCGTTGCCTCCGTGGGGGTGGCGATGAACGCGTCGATGGCGGCGTCCATCTCCACGGCCGCGTCGTAGGCGTCCTGGTAGGAGGCGTACACGATGTCCGCGTACGTCTCGACGGCCGCTGCCTTGAGGTCGTCCGTGTCGTTGCTGTCGCAGGCGCCGAGGAAGCCGGCGAGGGCGAAGGCGAGGAAGAAGAGGGCGTAGCGCATGTCGTGCGGTGGGTGTCCGTCTAATCTAGATCGGGTCTAGACTAGGCGGGCTGCCCCGGCGCGGAGCTTGGGTGAAGGCTCGCGGCCGTCCGCTGGCGGCGCCGCTCGGCGGGGCTAGAGGTCCGCGCGGAGGCCGACGAGGACCGTCCGGGGCAGGCCGGGGCGGAGGCCGGCGGGGCGCCGCGAGGCCACGTACACCTCGTCCGTGAGGTTGCGCACGAGCGCGAGCGCCGCCAGACGCGCGCCACCGGGACGGACCGGCAGCGTCCACTCCGCCGAGGCGTCGAACAGCAGGCGCGCGTCGATCCGCTCCCCCTCCGGGATCGCGCCCTGCCCGGCGACGGCCCGCGTGGCGGCGGTCCCGTTCGCGCGGAGGTCCACGCGGAGCGTGCCGGTCTCCACGCCCGCGGATGCGCTGACCACGTGCGGCGCCACGTACGGGATGGCGTCGCCGGTGAAGACGGAGCCCCAGGGCAGGAAATCGCTCTGGAAGGAGGAGGCAAAACGGGCGTCCGTGACGGTGTACGCGAGGCGCACGGGCACCCGCACGCGCCCGCCCGGACCGGCCGCCAGCGCGAGGGCGTCGGCGTCCAGCGCCAGCTCTGCGCCCACGACCTCGGCGGCGCCGCCGTTGAAGAGCTCGCCCGTGCCCGTCCCGCCGGAGGAGGCGAAGTCCGCGCCGAGCAGGTTCTGGTACCACGTCGCGAAGCCGACGGCCTGGAGCGCGAGGGCCTCGCCGCGCGAAGCGCGGAGGCCGGCTTCGGCGTTGACGCTCCGCTCCGGCTCCACGCCGGGCTGGCTGGTGCCGGGCGCGAACCCGCGGTGGACGCCACCGAAGAGCGTCACCTCCTCCGTGGCGTCGTAGCGGAGGCCGAGGCCGGGGATGAGCGCGGTCGTGGTGTTGGCGCGGGTGGTGGGGGTGCCGGCGCGGTCGGGGTCGGCGGTGCCGTAGTCCTCGCGCGACTGGCGGACGTGCTCCACGCGGAGGCCGGGCGTGAGCGTGAGGCGGCCGGCGGTGAGCGTCGCCTCGGCGAAGCCCGCGAGCGCCTCCGCGCGGTCGATGCGGTTGCCCGCGCCGCCGGGCGTGCCGGCCTGGACGAGGGTGGGTGCGGCCTCGCGCAGCGCGTACCGGTCCTCGCGCTGGAGCCGATCCGCCTGGTCGCGGTGGAGGCGGAGGCCGGCGCGGAGGTCCACGGCGGGCGAGAGGCGGAGGCCTGCGCCCAGGTCCAGCCCCTCGGCGCGGAACTGGCGGTCGTTGGAGGTGAGGAAGAGGCCCGCGTCCGGCCGGTCCACGGCGGCTCGCGCCACGGCGATCTCGTCTGCGTAGAGCACGGGGTCCGCGAGCAGCGCCGAGATGGGCACGGGCCGGTCGGCGTCCGCGATGCCGTCGCCGTCCGTGTCCACGTCGTCCGCCAGCCCGTCGGAGACGGCGTCCAGCTTGAACCAGTCGCGGCGGAAGCGGGTGACGTAGAGCGTCGCGGAGACGTCCACGGCCCGGCCGAACACACCGACGTAGCGGAGGTGGCCCATCTGGTGGTCGCTCGCGAAGCGGTCCGCGGCCGTGGCGGCGTACCGCGCGAAGGGCGCGGCCTCGAAGTCCTGGGGCGTCAGCCCGAGGTAGGTCTCGTCCGAGGTCTGGTCGTCCGCGGTCAGCTTCAACTCCAGCGAATGGAACGCGCGCGGTGAGGCTGCCAGCCGGGCGCGGAGCTTGAGGAGGCCGCTGCGGATCGCGTAGCCCGTTTCGTCGGAGGTCGCGCCGGAGCCGTCGAACGCGCGGATCTCCTTGAAGCCGTCCACGCCGTCCGCGAAGCCCTCCGCCACGATCCCGAGCTGGACCGGGCCGAGCGCCACGTCGTCCGTGCCGGCGCGGACGTGGACCGTGCGGGCCTCGTCCGTCCCGCCCTTGACCTCCACGCGAGCCGCCGGTCTGGCGGGGATGCGCGCGGAGAGCAGGTTGATGGCGCCGCCGGTGGTGTACGGCCCGTAGGCGATCTGCGCCGAGCCCTTCCGGACTTCCAGCCCGTCCACCCGACCCGCTGGCGGCACGTAGTAGGCGGCGGGGGCCGCGTACGGCGCGGGCGCGATGAGCACGCCGTCCTCCATCAACGTGACGCCGCTGGAGCGGTCCGTCTGCGTCCCGCGGATGCCGATGTTCGGTCGCAGCCCATAGCCGTCCTCCTCCTGGATGCTCACGCCCGGGACCGTCGCGAGGGCGCGGTGGAGGTCCGTGTCGCGGTGCCGCGCGAGCGCCTGCGGCCCGAGCACGGTGACGGAGCCGGGCACGTCGCGCACGCCGCGCGGCCCCACGAGCGATCCCGCCGACTGCACGACCACCTCGCCGAGCGCGAGCGCCGTCGTCTCCAGCCGAACGTCGAGCGTCGTCGTCTCGCCGGCGCGGAGGGCGACGGATCGTGCGGCGGTCTCGAAGCCCACTGCGGAGACTTCGGCCTCGGCCACGCCGGCCGCCAGCGCGGCGAGGCGGAAGCGGCCGTCGAGGTCGGTCGCGGTGCCGCGGTCGCCCACGCGGACCGTCGCGCCGGGAACGGGGCCCTCTGCCGAGGTCACGCGGCCGGCGAGGACCGCCGTCTGCGCCGAGGCGGCGGACGAGAGCAGGAGAAGGGCGAGGGCGAGACGGACCACGACGTGCTTATTTGGATCGCGTCCAAGCTAGACGGCCCCGGTTCGGACCGCGCTCGCCTCGCGCGGAAGCCTGGGTGAAAGGGCGCGATCCAGCCGAGACCGGCCGCCAGCCGGCCGCGCGCTGGCGGAGCCCCTGGGCGGCGGCTCCCACCAGCGGGATGTGGAGAAGTCGTAGAGGGCTGCGAGCGGCGGAGGGGCGTACTAGCTTAGATCTAGTCTACGTAACGCCTCGCGTGCTCCGTCTCCTCTCGCTCCTCCTCGCGCTCGCGCTCATCGGCTGCGGCGCCGAGACCTCCTCAGAGGCCGCCCCGGATGCGGCCGTGTCTGACTCTCTTCGCATCGTCACGCTGGGCGGGCCGGTGACGGAAACCGTCTACGCCCTCGGGCTCGGCGACCGGGTGGTGGGCACGGACCAGTCCAGCCTCTACCCGGCCGAGATCCTGGAGAAGCCGCGCCTGAACTACTTCCGCCAGACCTCGGCGGAGGGCGTCCTCTCGCTCCAGCCGACCCTCGTGCTGGCGCTGGAGACCTCGGGCCCTCCGGGCGTGATCGAGCAGATCCGTGCGGCGGGCGTCCGCGTGGAGACCGTCCCGGAAGTGTCCTCCGTGGAGGAGGCCGAGGGGCGGGTCCAGGCCATCGCGCGGCTCGTCGGGCGCGAGGCGCAGGCGGCGGGCGTGATCGAGACGATGCGCGCCGAGCTGGCGGAGGCCACGGCGGCGCACCCCGAGACGGCGCCTCGGGCGCTGTTCGTCTATGCGCGAGGCGCGGGCGTGATGCTGGTCTCCGGGACGGGCAACGCGGCAGACGCCGTGCTGCAGCTCGCCGGCGCGCAGAACGCCGTGACGGCGTTCGAGGACTTCCAGCCGCTGACGGCCGAGGCCGTGGTGACGGCGGCGCCGGACGTGATCGTGATCCCGGCGCGCGGGCTGGAGAGCATCGGCGGCGTGGACGGGCTGCTCGCGCAGCCGGGCGTGGCGCAGACGCCGGCGGGCCAGAACCGCCGCATCGTCCCCGTGGACGACGCGCTGCTGCTCGGCTTCGGCCCGCGGATCGGGCAGGGCGCGAAGGCGCTCGCGGACTCGCTGGGCGGATGACAGGCGCCGCTCTCCCGGCCGAAGCTCGCGCGGTCCCCCCGCCGAGCCCGACCGCCAGCGCGACGCTGGCGGCGGCGGCCGGTGCGCGGGCGCGGCGCGTGGCGCTGGTGCTGGGGGGGCTGGCGGTGCTGCTCGTCGTGGGGATGGTGGCCTCCATCGCGACGGGCGCGGTGGCGCTCTCGCCGGGCGAGGTGCTCGCCGTGCTGGCGGACCGGATTGGCGTGACGTTGCCGTGGGCGTTCACGGCGCAGCAGGAGGCCGTGCTGCTCTCTATTCGCTTGCCGCGCGTGCTGCTGGGCGGGATCGTCGGGGCCGGGTTGGCGACGGGCGGGGCGGTGCTCCAGGGCCTGTTTCGGAACCCGCTCGCGGACCCCGGGCTCGTGGGCGTCTCCAGCGGGGCGGCGCTCGGGGCGGCGCTCGCCATCGTGCTGGGCGCGAGCGTCTCCGCCTCTGCGGCGTGGGCCGGGCCGGCGATGGTCGCCGTCGCGGCGTTCGCCGTGGGGCTGGCGACGACCGCCGTGGTCTACCGCATCGCGACGCAGATGGGCCGCACCTCCGTCACCACGATGCTGCTGGCGGGCATCGCCGTCAACGCGCTCTGCGGCGCGGCGGTCGGCGCCCTCGTGCTCTTCGCGGACGACGGCCAGCTCCGCGACCTCACCTTCTGGACGCTCGGCAGCCTGGGCGGGGCCACGTGGAGCGCGCTCGCCGTGGCCGTCCCGCTCGTGGGCGCGGTGCTCTTCGCCGCGCCGTGGCTGGCGCGCTCACTAGACGCGATGCTGCTCGGCGAGGCCGAGGCCGGGCACCTCGGCGTGAACACGCAGCGCGTCAAGGCCGTGGCCGTTTCGCTCGCCGCGCTGGCGGTCGCCGCCGCGACGGCCGTCTCCGGCCTCATCGGGTTCGTGGGGCTGGTGGCGCCGCACCTCATCCGTCTCGTGCTGGGGCCGGGGCACCGCGCCCTTCTGCCGGGCGCCGCGTTCTGCGGGGCTGCGCTCCTCGTCTTCGCCGATCTCGCCGCCCGCCTCCTCCTCGCGCCCGCCGAGATTCCCATCGGGATCGTGACCGCGCTCGTGGGCGGGCCGTTCTTCCTCTGGCTCCTCGTCCGCCAGCGCCCCGCCTGATGCTCGCGCTCGATTCCGTCTCCGTCCGCAAAGGCACCGCCACCCTCCTGGACGGCCTCTCGCTGGAGGTCGCCCCCGGCGAGGTCGTCGCGATCGTGGGGCCGAACGGCGCCGGCAAGACGACCGCCCTCCGCGTGTTCGCGGGCGAGTCCGCCCCTACGGAGGGCACCGCCCACCTCGACCGCCAGCCGCTGGCGGCGCTCCCCGCCGATGCCCTCGCGCGGCGTCGTGCCGTGCTCCCGCAGCAGTCCGCGCTCGCCTTCGGGTTCCCCGTGCTGGACGTGGTGCTGCTCGGCCGCACGCCCCACGCGACGCCCCGCGCGCGGGATCTGGAAGTGGCGGAGCGGGCCATGCGCCGGGCCGGCGTGCTGCACCTCGCCGCGCGGCGCTACCCCACGCTCTCCGGCGGCGAGCAGCAGCGCGTCCACCTCGCGCGCGCCCTCGCGCAGCTGGACGGCCCGCCCGACCCGCGCTACCTCCTCCTGGACGAGCCCACGAGCGCGCTCGACCTCGCGCACCAGCACGGCGTGCTCCGCGTGGCGCGAGAGGAGGCCCGCGCCGGGACTGGCGTCCTCGCCGTGCTCCACGACCTCAACCTCGCCGCGCAGTACGCCGACCGGATCGCCGTCCTGGCGGACGGAAAGCTCGTCGCCGCCGGCTCCCCGGACGCCGTGCTGACGCCCGCCGTGGTGCGGTGCGCCTTCGGGATCTCCGTCGTCGTGACGCAGAACCCGTGCGCGGCGTGCCCGCTCGTTGTCCCCATCCCTGAGGGCGACGGCGCCCCGTTCGAATCGCTCCCCGTTCTTCCCTGACCCGATGCGCTGGCGGACGCCCTCGCCGAGAGCCACCGCCAGCCGACCGACCTCCCGTTCCATGACCGACCTCCGCGCGCGCTTCGCCGCCTTCCGAGAACAGAACCCCAAAACCCGCATCCGCACCGCCGCCCGCGAGATGGGCGTGAGCGAGGGCGAGCTCGTCGCCACGGGCGTGGACGGCGACGCGACGCCGCTCGCCCGCCCCGGCAGCAACTGGCGCGAGATCATCCCGGAGCTGGAAGCGCTGGGCGAGGTGATGGCGCTCACCCGCAACGACGCGTGCGTCCACGAGAAGCACGGCGCCTACGAGGGGGCCGAGACGGACCTCCCGCACGGGATGGCGAACGTCGTAGGCGACCCCATCGACCTGCGGCTGTTCTGCGCGCGCTGGCGGTTCGGCTTCGCCGTGGCGACGCCCTCCGAGGCCGGGCGCGACGGCCTCCGCCGCAGCCTCCAGTTCTTCGACGCCTACGGCGACGCCGTGCACAAGGTGTTCCTCACGCGCACGTCGGACGTGGACGCCTTCGAGGCGCTCGTCGCGCGCCACGCCGCGGAGGACTTCGCGATGGAGGTGGAGCCCCGCCCCGAGCCCGCCGCAGAGACGCCCGACGCGGAGATCGACCGCGAGGCGTTCCTGACCGCGTGGGCCGGCCTGCAGGACACCCACGACTTCTTCCCGCTCCTCCGCGACTTCGGCGTGAGCCGCACGCAGGCGCTCCGCTTCGCCGAGGGCCGGTTCACCGAGCGCGCCGAGCCCATCGCCGCGCGCCGCGCCCTGGAGGCCGCCGCCGAGACCGAGACGCCGATCATGGTGTTCGTCGGCAACCGCGGCGCCATCCAGATCCACACGGGCCCGGTCAAGAAGCTGGTGGAGCACGGCCCCTGGTTCAACGTGCTGGACCCCGGCTTCAACCTCCACCTAGACGAGACGCAGATCGCGGAGGCCTGGGTCGTCGTCAAGCCCACGGAGGACGGCGACGTGACCGCGCTGGAGGTCTACGACGCCGACGGCCAGCAGATCGTGCAGTTCTTCGGCGAGCGGAAGCCGGGCAAGGCGGAGCTGGAGTCCTGGCGCGAGATCGTCCGCGGTCTGCCCCGCCAGGAGGCCGTCGCCGCGTAACGCCCGCCGCGCGCTGGCGGACGTGCCGAGAGGCACCGCCAGCGCGCCGATGCTCATGCGCGGTCTGCTCGTCCTCGTGGCGGTGCTCGCCGGGTGCGTCCCTCGCGCGCCGGAGCCCGCGCCGCCCGCCTACGTCCTCGGTGCCTTCGCGGACGACTACGGCAGCGCCTACACCGTCACGGAGCGGGCGTGGGTCCATCGCGGATACGCCCGCTACCGTGTCACCCGCTGGCGGCCGACGGAGACGGGCGGCTACCTCCTCGCGCAGAACGACGCCGCCAACCCCACAGACGGTGGCCTCTGGACGCGGATCGACTGGGTGCGGCTGGAGGGGATGCCGCCGTACGAGTGGGCCTTCTGCCTGAGCGCCTACGACGCGCCGACGGAGGCTGCCGCCGCTGCCGTTCAGGCGGCCCAGCCGGAGCAGCCGCGGACGGGCTGCAACGGCTTCCCGTTCTCGCGGATGCGCCGGATGCCCGCAGACTCCACCGGGACGTAGGCCCCGTCGCGCTGGCGGTCGGCCTCGGCGAGAGGCACCGCCAGCCGGTGAGGGGAAGGGGGCTGTCATGCGGATGACACGGCGCCGTGAGAACTTGGGCACTTCCCCCTTCTCTCTCCCTCATGTCAACCACCCCTCGCCGCGTCGTCGTTTCGGAGTATGTCTCGCTCGACGGCGTCATGGAAGACCCGTCGTGGACGGCCCCCTACTGGAACGATGAGATCGCCGCGTTCAAAGGCGAAGAGGACTCCGCCGCGGAGTCGCTGCTGCTCGGGCGCGTGACGTACGAGATGTTCGCGGCCGCCTGGCCTACGTCCGAGGACCCCAGCGCCGCTCGCATCAACGCTCTCCACAAGTACGTCGCCTCCACGACGCTCCGGCAGGAGGACCTGGACGAGACCGGCTGGAACGCCACCCTGCTGGAGGGCGATGCCATGGAGGCCGTCCGCGCGCTGAGACAGACCCCGGGCGGCGATCTCCTCGTCTGGGGAAGCGGCGCGCTGGCGCGAGCGCTCATGGCCCATGGGCTCGTGGACGAGTACCGGCTGATCGTGTACCCGGTCGTGCTCGGGAGCGGGAAGCGGCTCTTCGGGGCTGAGACGGCCACGCTGGACCTCGTGGAGACCCGCCCGTTCGCGACAGGTGCGACGGGGCTCGTGTACCGGCCCGCGGCGTAGCGCTCGCTCCGCTGGCGGAACGCCTCGGCGAGAACGACGGGCGGGTTCGGCCAGGGCGACCGCCAGCCGGGCGGAAACAGAACCGGGGCGCCAGCCATCGGCCAGCGCCCCGGAATCGCGGCGGGGGTGGTGGGCGGAACCCCACCGCGAGGAGGAGCCCTCTACGAGCGCGGCCGCGGCCCGAGGGTCTGGAGCAGGATCGCGTCCAGGTCGAGCACGGCGTCGGCCTCGTGGAGCAGGTTCGCCAGCACGTCGGCGTCATCGCCCCAGAGCTCGAACACGACCTTCTGCCGTCCGGTCTCCGCGCGGAGCGACCAGCCCCAGACGGCGCCGGGGCGGGCCGCCGCCTCGCGGACGGCGTCGAGCGTGTCGCGCATCGTGCCCATCTCCTCGCGGGTCATCGTCAGGGCGATGCCGTTGAACCACAGCGCCACGTGACCGCAGCAGCGGCAGAGGCGAACGGTGCCGCGGTCACAGCGGGCGAGAGTGGGATCCGCGAGGGCGGTGGGGACGGGCATGGCGAAGGCCGCGCCCCGCTGGCGGTCGCTCTCGGCGAGAGGCGCCAGCGGGACGGGAGGCAGGCTTAGTCCTCGATCTCGACCTCCGTGGTCGCGAAGTCACGCGTGCCGTCCGGCTGGAGCACGTACTCGAACGTGTAGTAGCGGGTCGGCGCCATCGGGTCCGGCGGGTTCGGGTTGCCCTGGTAGTAGCTCAGGATGCGGACCTTGGCGTAGTTGCCCTCGCTCGTCTGCAGCACCACGGTCCGGCCCGAGAGCGGCGTGATGAGGTTCTGGGAGGAGTCGTAGTTGTACCAGCCGTTGCCGCCGCCCGTGCAGATCACGTAGGGCGAGCCGGCCGACGTGCCACCTGGGAAGGCGGCGCCGGGGCAGGTGTTCTCCCCATCCTGGAGGTAGCCATCGGCGGGAGCCGTGGTCAGCTCCGCGAAGAGAGTGTTCTCCAGAAGCTGGGCCTGAACGGTACCGGGGCCGCTCGTGCCGCTGTTGAAGATGATCGTCGTGCCCTGGAAGCCGATGTCCCAGGCCGTACCGAGGGAGTCGCTGCGGTCGTCGGTGTCGTCCGAGGAGAGCACGACCTCGCCGGCGTCGAGATCGTACAGGGTGAAGAGGTTGTTGCTGAACGGAACGCCCGTCTCGGGGTCGCGGCCGGAGGTGGGGTCGGCCGGGAGGTCCGTGACGACGGTGGCTTCGAGGTTGACGATCTCCGTGTCCGGGCCGCCGGAGTCGCAGGCGGTGAGGGCGAGCGCGCCCACGAGGGCGACGAGTGCGATGCGGTTCATGGTGGTGGGGATACGCGCTCAGGAAGCGCGTGGGGGTGATGGGGGTGAGGGTTAGAGCGAGAAGCCGAGCGAGGCGAAGACCGTCCGGCCCGGCAGCGACGGCACGAGCGTGCCGCGCGTGGTGTCGAAGAGGTTGTCCGCGCCGACCTGCGCCGCCAGCCGGCCGGTGGGGAGCGCGAACTCGCGCGTGATCGTGAGGTCCACGATGGGCGTCGCGGCCACGAACTCGTCGTCGCGGTTGGCGATGCCGTTGCCGTCGAAGTCGGCGTAGCCGTAGCGGCTCCGCCAGCGGCCGCGGAGGGAGGCCGTGGTCTCGGCGAGCGTGTAGCTGGCGCGGAGCGTGGCGGAGTGCGGGGACCGCCCGAAGAGGCCGCCGTAGTCGCTGAGGGAGAGCCGGTACTCGCGGTTGTCCGGGTCGCGCCCGGAGACGGTCCCCTCGTTCAACGCGTCCACGATCTCGCGGTCGCGCGCCTGGAGAAACTGGTAGCTGGCGCTGAGTTCGAGGTCCGCCAGCGGGCGGGCCGTCACGGAGGCGTCCAGGCCGCGGGTGTAGATCTCGGCGAGGTTGAAGTAGGCGAAGACCTGCTGCCCGTTCGTCTTCTGCGCCACGGGCTGCGTCTCGATGAGATCGCGGACCTCGTTCCAGAAGCCGCCCACCTCCACGGTCAGGCCCGGCAGGACGTCCGCGCTGGCGCCCAGGTTGAAGGCGACGGAGTTCTCGGCCTGGATCGCGTCCAGCTCCGCGACGTCGATGTAGCGCTGGGCGATCTGGCCCTGTGCCTCCAACTCCGCGAGGCCCTCTTCCAGCCGCGTCGCGCCGAACACGCTGTAGCCGGCGGCGGCGTTGGTGAACGAGAGGTAGAGCTGGCGGAAGGCGGGCGCCTTGAACCCGCTGCCCACGCTCGCGCGGAAGCGGAGCGCTTCGCTCGGGCGGACGAGCAGCGAGAGCTTGGGCGTGAGGCGAGCGGCGTAGTCCGAGTGCGCGTCGAAGCGTGCGCTGGCGTTGACCTCCAGCAGGCGCGAGGGCGCCCACTCGTGCTGCGCGAAGGCGAAAACCTGCTGCGCGCTGGGCGCCGCGCCCGAAGCGTCCGGGCTGTAGCGGTCGCCCGCCAGCCGCTCGTCGATGACGCCGCCACCGACCACGGTGAGGTTCCGGGCGTTCCAGAGCGCGTCCGCCTGGACCTCCGCCTTCGCGTAGCGCTGGTCGAAGTCGTCGGAGTAGTAGAGCGAGCCGTCGGTCTGGTTGACGTAGCGCGTCTCGGTCGTGTAGCGCGCGCCGTAGAGCGAGGTCGTGACGCGGACCGTCTCGTTGAGCGGGACGGTGAGCTCCGGGTGGAGGCTCCAGTCCGTCCGCTTGCCGGTGTCGTCGTACCGGGTCTCGAGCTCGCCGCTACCGAGGGAGAAGCCGCCCTGCTGGTCCTGCGTCGTCGCGCGGCCGCCGAGGCGGAGCGTCGCGGCCCCGAGGCGGGCCTGGAGGCGCACGTCGCCGGTCCAGTCTGTGTAGGTGGGGACCGTCGCGCCGAAGGACTCCGGCGTGAGGTCGTAGCCGTCCGAGGCGAAGCGGTTGACGAAGGCGCGGGCGGACCAGTTCTCGCGCCCGATGGAGGCCTCGGCGGTGGCGTCCGTCGTGCCGTAGGAGCCGGCGCGGACGCGGGCCCCGGCGTGCTCGCGGCCGGCGGCGGGCAGCGAGGTCACGAGGTTGACCACGCCCGCCAGCGCCTCGGAGCCGTAGAGCGAGGAGGACGGCCCCTCCACGATCTCGACGCGCTCCAGGCCGGCGACGGTGAGGCGGTCCAGGTCCAGCGTGCCGGCGGTGCGCCCCACGATGGGCTCGCCGTCCAGGAGGATGAGCGTGTAGTCCGAGGCGAAGCCCTGCACCTGGAGGCCGGTCCCGTGGTCGTCTGAGAGGAAGAGGCCGGGCAGGGACTCGAGCGCGTCGCTCAGGCGGACCGCGCCCTGCTGGCGGAGGTCGTCGGCGGAGACGACCGTGATGGGCACCGCCACGTCTTCGAGCGCCTTGACCGTCCGCGTGGCCGTCACCACCACGTCGTCCGTCTCGACCGTCACGGCGTCCAGCGCGACCGCCAGCCGGACGGTCTCGCCCTCGGCCGCGGCGCCCTCGATGCGGAGCGGCTCGTAGCCCACGGCGCTCACGATCAGCGCGAACGGGCCGAGCTCGGGCAGCGCGAGGCGGAACGTGCCCTCGGCGTCGGCGGCGGTGCCGCGCTCGGTCTCTGCCAGCCGGACGGTGGCGAAGGGAACCGGGGCGCCCTCGGAGGCGATGGTGCCTTCCACGGTCTGCGCGGAGGCGGCCGCCGCGAGAAGCGCGAGGAGCGGGAGGCAGTGGCGGGCTATCACGATGTGGACTGTGTCTAGATAGGAGGGTGGAGCCTCTCTACCGGGCAGAGGGGTGGGGGCTACTCCGGCGTCCGGTCGTACGCGTCCGCGATGGCGAGCTGGACCTCGTTCGTGAACCGGTTCACCTTCCGCACGAGCGCGACCTGGTCCGTGACGGGCTGCTCGTGGAGGTGCGGGTAGTACGCGGTGCTCTCCGAGAGCACGTCGCGGAAGAACAGCGTAGCGCGGAGGGCGTCACTGTAGGGGACGCCGCGGGACTTGAGCTTGCGCGCGTAGTTGCGCGTCAGGCGCCCGACCTCCGGCCAGAGCGAGCCTTCGTCCGCTTTGCCGGAGACGTACTGGAGGAGGAGGCCCATGAGGCGCTGCCCGTTCTCCCGGCTCTGCTGGCGGTCCGCCTCGGTGAGCGCGCCGGACCACTCCGACGGGCGCGAGCTCAGCTCGTACCGCGTGTGGACAACGGCGTGCTGCGCCCAGGCTTGATCCGCGGGGTTCTCGCTCTGCGGGAGAGTGGCGGAGAGCGGTGAGGGGGAGGCCCCTTTGCGCTCGGCCTCGCGAAGGGCCTCGGCGGCCTCTCGTGGGATGCGGCGGTGGCCGCCAGGCGTGCGCGTCTCCGGCAACCGTCCCTCGTCCGTCCACCGGCGGATCGTATCGACGTGGACGCCGAGGAGATCAGCGGCCTGTCGGACGGTGAGGAGATTGGGGTCGGGCACTGCCGAGGTTCAATGTGTGGACCGAGGGTACAACCTGGGTAAAGCTGGGTTCGTGAAGAGGGCGAGAGACGGAACCGTGCCCCGGTTCGCCGGCTAGGTCGGGCCTAGACTCGCGCCGCGATGCCGCCGTCCGTTCCCCCCCGCCGTCTCCTCGGCGTCCTCTTTCTGGGGACGCTCCTCGCCGCGCTGGATATCGCGCTGGTAGGGCCGGCGCTCCCGGCGCTCCGCGAGGCGTTCGGCGTGGACGAGCGGGCGGTCTCGTGGGTGTTCACGGCGTTCGTGCTCGCCAACCTCGCGGGCCTCCCCGTGATGGCCGCGCTGGCGGACCGCGCCGGTCGCCGGGCGGTCTACCTCGCGGACGTGGCGCTCTTCGCGATGGGGACGGTCGTGGTCGCCTCGGCGCCGTCGTTCGCGGTGCTCCTGGTGGGGCGCGTGCTCCAGGGGTTGGGCGCGAGCGGCATCTTCCCCGTGGCGACGGCCGTGGTGGGCGACACGTTTCCGCCGGAGTCGCGAGGCCGCGCCGTGGGCCTGCTCGGCGCGGTGTTCGGGGTGGCCTTCCTGATCGGGCCGGCGGTGGGCGGGATCGTGCTGGCGCTGGCTTCGTGGCGGTGGCTCTTCGCGCTGACGCTGCCGTTCGCGGCGGTGGTCTTCGTGCTGAGCGCGCGGACGCTTCCGGACACCCGCGCGGCGGACCCGAAGCCCGTGGACGTGCGGGGCATCGCGCTCCTGGCGCTCGCGCTCGTCGCGCTGGCAGCCGGGTTGAGCGGGCTGGACGCCTCGGCGCTCGCCGCCAGCCTGGCGCGGGCAGAGGTGTGGGGCGCCTTCGCGCTGGCGGCGCTGTTCGGCGGGGCGTTCGCCTGGGCGGAGCGGCGGGCCGAGGCGCCGCTCGTGCGGCCCTCGCTCGTGTCGCGGCGGCACGTCCAGATCGCGTGCGCGCTCGCAGTCGGCGCGGGGCTCGTGGAGGCGACGTTCGTGTTCCTCTCGGCCTACGCCGTCTCGGCGTTTGGCGTGACGAAGGCGCAGGGCTCGTATCTCCTGCTGCCGCTGGTGTTTGGCGTGGCGGTGGGGAGCCCGCTCGCGGGGCGGCTGCTAGACCGCGTGGGCGCGCGGCCCATCGTGACGGCGGGGTGCGTGCTGGTGGCGGCGGGGCTGGGCGTGATCGCGCTCGGGCCGTCGCTCGGCGTCCACGCCGCGGGGACCGTGCTCGTGGGGTTCGGGCTGGCGGGGCTGCTGGGCTCCAGCATCGCGTACATCCTCCTCGAGGAGTCCGAGGCGGACGAGCGGGCGGTGGCGCAGGGGCTCTCCACGCTGGCGCTGAGCATCGGGCAGCTGACGGGCGGGGCGCTCGTGGGCGCGGTGGCGGCGAGTGCCGTGGTGCCCGTGGCGGGCTACCAGATGGCCTTTGCGGTCATCGCGGGTGTGGCCGTGCTGCTGGCGCTGATCGCGCAGGGGCTCCGGAAGACGACCGCGACCCGCTAGCGAACGGCCCGAAGGATGGCCTCCGGGTGGTCCGAGAACACGCCGTCCACGCCGGCACCGACGAGCGCGCGGACCTCCCCGGCTAGGTCGCCGTGCGCCTCGGGCCCGCCCACGGTGCGGAAGGGCGGGAGGAGGAAGGCGTTCTCCGCGCGGACCGTCCAGACGTGGACCGCCAGCCCGGCGGCGTGTGCGCGGGCTACGAGGCCGGTCGGGGCAGCGGTCGTCTCGTCCAGCACGAACGTTTTGGCCACGCCCACCGCGTCGGCGTAGGAGGCGATCTCCGCGAGGCCCTCGGGCGTCATCATCGCGTCGTAGGAGAGGTCGGGGCGGTCGGCGGGGCCGCCGCCGGGGGCCGCCAGCTGGACGAGCCGGAGGTCGGTCGCCTCGCGCAGGAGGCGGAGGTTTTCGACCTCGAACGACTGGATCCAGACGGGATCCTCGCGCGAGGTGAAGCCCGCGCCGTGGAGCGCCGCCAGCAGGGGCGTCTCCAGCGGCAGCCCGATGGAGCGGAAGTAGCCGGGGTGCTTCGTCTCCGGGTACAGCCCGACGGGCCGGCCGCGCGCCTCGCCCATTTCCCTCGCGAGCGCGATCACCTCGTCCAGCGTGGGGATCTCGTACTGGCCGTCGAACGCGGTGGAGCGGAGCCCCGGGAGGCGCTCCACGGCGCGGAGCATCTTAATCTCCGCGAGGGTGAAGTCCTCCGT
>DUBD01000060.1:26252-35927 GCA_012960515.1 Bacteroidota bacterium
CCACCTGGTGGACCTTGGCGTCGGCGACCACGACGGTCATCTCGGGCGCCAGGTCCCGCAGCGTCGACAGCTCCGCCCAGGTGAAGTCCTCCGTGAACCACCCGGAGATCTCGCGCCCGTCAATGGCTCGGGTGGTGCGGCGGCTGGCGAACTCCGGACGGGAGGCCACGTCCGTGGTGCCGGAGATCTCGTTCTCGTGCCGCGCGATAAGGACGCCGTCCTTCGTGCTCACCACATCCGGCTCGATCACGTCCGCGCCCATCTCCACCGCCAGCCGGTAGGCGGCGAGGGTGTGCTCGGGGCGGTGCCCGCTCGCGCCGCGGTGCGCGATGACGAGGAGGGTGTCGGCGGAGGCCACGGTGAGGGCGAGGAGGAGCGCGAGCATACGCTCAGGATCGCGCCGGGCGCGTGGCCGTGTGCGACCCCACCGTCACCGTTCGCGCGGTTACCCCATGTAGCCGCCGGAGACGAACCGGCGCAGCTCCTCGGCCTCGCCCTCGGCGGCCTCTGCCAGCTGGCGGACGGCGTCGCCGATGGAGACCACGCCCACGAGGTGGCCGGCGTGGAGGACCGGGAGGTGCCGGATCTTCCGCTCGGTCATGAGGGCTAGGCATTCCGAGACGGCGGTGTCTGGCGTGACCGTCACGAGGTCCCGCGTCATGACCTCCTCCACGCGGGTCTCGCGCGAGGTGCGGCCCTCCAGCGCGATCCGGCGGAGGTAGTCGCGCTCGGTGAAGATGCCCCGCACGTCCTCATCGTCCATGACGAGGATGGAGCCGACGTTCGACTCCACCATCCGGCCGATGGCTTCGAAGACGGTGGCGTCTGGGGGGATGGTGACGAGGCTGCGGCCTTTGTGCGCCAGGAGCGCGGAGACGGTGGGGGCCATGCGCGCGAGGGGCTGGTGTCCTCTCACGATAGGGCAGCGCCCGCGATTAGCGAGCGCCGCTGCCAATGGGAGCACCGTTCGTCACGGCGCCCTCCGCTCCGCTGGCGTCCTCCGCCAGCGCGCGGCTACGCGCCCGTCGGGTGCTCGGCGGTGCGCTGGACGGGCGTCTCGCCCTCGGGGAAGAACTCCAGCGCGGCGCTGTTCATGCAGTAGCGGAGGCCGGTGGGGCGCGGGCCGTCCGGGAAGACGTGCCCGAGGTGCCCGTCGCACCGCGCGCACCGCGTCTCGATGCGGCGCATCCCGTATGAGGTGTCCTCGATCTCCGCCACGTGGTCCGGGTGGACGGGCTGGAAGAAGCTGGGCCACCCCGTCCCGCTCTCGAACTTGCTCCCACTCTCGAAGAGCGGGAGACCGCAGAGGTTGCAGGCGTAGGTGCCGGTCTCCTTCGTGTGGAGGAGGAGGCCGCAGCCGGGGCGCTCGGTCCCGTGGTCCAGGAGGATGCGGCGCTCCTCGGCGTCCAGCCCGGCGGCCTCGACGGCGCGCTCGCGGGCCTCGCCGCGGAGGGGCGTGAGGTCGTAGGTGGAGTCCGGGGTGTCGGCGGGGCGGCGGAGCATGATGTTCGGGGTGGTGGGATCACGCGAACGGCCCCGCGCGAGGCGGGTTCGCGGGCTCACGGAGAACGCACCGCCCCGCTGGCGGTCGCTCTCGGCGAGAGGCGCCAGCGGGGCGGACCGAAGGGGAGTCGGGGTCGTGTCAGGCCGCGTCGGTCTCCGGCGGGGCGATCTGGAAGCCGATGGCGCGGCCCGCGCGCGGGTCCTCCTGCTTCAGCTGGCGCTTCATCCGCTCGTACTCCTTCTCCACCTCGGGCGTCACGCTCGGGCGGGTGTCTTCCAGCGCGCGCTCGAAGTCGGCGGCGGTGACGTGCTCCACGTCCAGGTTGGCGCGGAGCGCGAGGAGGCCGGCCTTGCGGACGAGGTTCTCCAGGTCGGCACCGGAGAACCGCTCCGTCTGGGCCGCCAGCGCGTCGAGGTCCACGTCGTCCGCGAGCGGCATGGTCTGCGTCTGGATGCCGAGGATGGTGCGGCGGCCCTCCGGATCCGGGACGGGCACGTAGACGATCTCGTCGAAGCGTCCCGGGCGGAGGAGCGCGGGGTCCAGGAGGGTCGGCCGGTTGGTGGCGGCCATGACGATGATGAGACCGCCGCAGATCCACATGAAGATCAAGATCGCCATCTCAGCCACGCCCTGCATGTCCTCCAGCCCGTCCATCTCCGCCAGCAGCGTGTTCACCACGCGCTCGGTCACGTTGCTGTCCCCGATGCCGCTGCCGCGGGCGGGCGCCAGCGCGTCGATCTCGTCGATGAAGATGACCGTGGGGGCCACCTGGCGGGCGCGCTGGAAGAGGCGCGAGACCTGCTTCTCGCTCTCGCCCACCCACTTGCTCAGGAGGTCGCTGGACTTGGTCGCGACGAAGTTGGCCTCGGCCTCGCGCGCGACGGCTTTGGCGAGGAGCGTCTTGCCGTTGCCGGGCGGCCCGAAGAGCAGGAAGCCCTTGGCCTGGCGGATGCCGAGCCGCTTGAAGGCGTCCGGCCGCTGGAGCGGCAGCTCGATCCCCTCGCGCAGCTGGCGCTTGACCTCGTCGAGCCCGCCGATGTCGGCCCAGCCGACGTTCGGGGCCTGGATCTGGATCTCGCGGAGGGCGCTCGGCTGCACGCGCTTGAGCGCGTCCGAGAAGTCGCCATCGCGGACGACGAGGTCGTCCAGCACGTCCGCGGGGATCTCGTCCTCGTCCAGGTCGATGTCCGGGAGGATGCGGCGGAGGGCGGAGATGGCCGCCTCGCGCGCGAGCGCGCCGAGGTCCGCGCCCACGAACCCGTAGGTGGTGCGCGCCAGCCGGTCGAGGTCCACGTCGTCGCCGAGGGGCATCCCGCGCGCGTGGATGTCCAGGATCTGGCGGCGCCCGCTCGTGTCCGGCACGCCGATCACGATCTCGCGGTCGAACCGGCCCGGCCGGCGCAGCGCGGGGTCGATGGCGTCCGGCCGGTTCGTCGCGCCGATGACGACGACGTTGCCGCGGGCCTCCAGCCCGTCCAGGAGCGTGAGCAGCTGTGCCACCACGCGCCGCTCGGTCTCGCCGGTCTCGTCTCGCGCGGGCGCGATGGAGTCAATCTCGTCGATGAAGATGATAGCGGGGGCGTGCTCGCTGGCCTCCTCGAACACCTCGCGGAGACGGCCCTCGCTCTCGCCGTAGTAGCGGCCCATGATCTCGGGGCCGTTGATGACGAGGAAGTGCGCGTTGGTCTCGTTCGCGACGGCCTTCGCGAGGAGCGTCTTGCCCGTACCGGGCGGGCCGTAGAGCAGCACGCCCTTCGGCGGATCGATGCCGAGGCGCGAGAACAGCTCCGGGTGCTTGAGCGGCAGCTCGATCATCTCGCGGACCTGGTCCACGGTGTCGCCCAGGCCGCCGATGTCGTCGTAGGTGATGCCGACGGGGCCGCCGCCGGTCTCGGGCTCCGCGTACTCCGGGAGCAGCTCGATCTCCGTCTCCTCGGTCACCTGCACGATGCCGCGCGGGCTCGCCTGCTGCACGACGAGGCGGATCTCCTGCAGGCCGAACGACTGCTGCTGCCCGAAGAGCTGGCGGTAGAGGTCGGGCGGCATGCCGGGCATCCCGGCGGGGTCCGGGCCGGCGCCGCGGCGGTAGACGCTCGTGCTCACGACGTCGCCCGCGACGAGCGGGCGGCCCATGAGCGTGCGGAGGAGGGCGCGGCCGGAGCCCTGCAGCCGGACGCCCTGCTGGGCGGGCGCGAGGACGACCCGCTTGGCCGGCTTCACCTGCGCCGCCTCAACCTCCACGTGATCGCCGATGCCGACGCCCGCGTTGGCGCGGAGCAGGCCGTCCAGGCGGACGATCTCCAGCCCCGCGTCGGCGGAGTAGGGGGGGATGGCAATGGCAGCGGTCGTGCGCTTGCCGTGGAGCGCGACGATGGCGCCGGGCGTGAGGCCGAGCGCCGCCAGCGCATCGGCGCCGATGCGGGCGACGCCCTTGCCGACGTCCTGGTTCTGGGCGCCGGCGACCTGGAGGCGGACGGCGGTTTCGGAGGGGGCGGTCGGGACTTCAGCCATGGAGCGGTCTCAGGTTCAGGACCGCGTTGCACGTCCGCGCCCGCGTGGGGTTCGCCGCGAGGGGAGGCCTCATCCCGCCTTCGCGCTGGCGCCCGCATTCGGCGGGAGCGACCGCCAGCCGGCCGGGGGGATGCATGCGCTGGTATGTATGTGGTATGTTCGCATCCTTCATCCTTTGAGTTCTCGCATGCGCATCCTTTCCGTTGTTCTTTCTGTTCTGTTTGCCGCCTCGGCGCACGCGCAGGAGTCGTATGGCATGATCGGCGGCGGGCGGGCTACGGACGGCCCCTCGGTCCGGCTCGCGGGAGGGCTGAAGCGGGGACCGGTGACGCCCTCAGTTCGGCTCACCGTCGGGGGAGGGGAGGTGGACCACCCCAACCCGTCGCGCGACGCGCCCTATACCCGTGGACGCGTCGAGTTCGGCGTCGGGATCGCGCGGGTACAGCCTGTCGCGGGGCCGTTCCTCGTAGAGGGGCAGGTGGGGGTGGCGTACGCTCTCGCGGCCGGCGACGAGGAGGAAGAGACGCAACCGTTTTTCGACTTCCCGGACCTCGCTTTCGGTCTCGTGGCTCCTGTGGAGGCGACCGCGCTGGTCCGCCTCGGCTCTCGCCTCGACCTCGGGCTCACGGTCTCGCGCAGCTTCACCATCGCGCACGCGAGCAGCGAGGACGACCCCAACCTTCGCGCGAGCGTGCCCAGCCTTCAGCAGACCGCGCTGACCGTCGGGCTTCGCTTCCACTGACCCCGGCCCGGCCGCGCTGGCGGCCGCGCTCGGCGGGAACGGCCGCCAGCGGGGCGCGAGGGGAGGGGAGAGGGGGGCGGCTACGCGCCGTACAGCTTGCCGACCTGCTTCTGCGCCTCGCGGACGGTCTTGAGCGCCTCCTTGAGCAGGTTCTGCTGGCTCTGGTGGAGGCGGCCCGGGTCCATCCGGTCGCCCGGCTCGGCGCCGCGCTCGGCGGCGGCCATCTGCTCGCGGAGGTGGAAATCCACGAGCGTGGCGAAGGCGGGGAGCAGCGCGCGGGCCGTCCCGGCGGCGGGCGAGTCGCTCTCGGCGACGTGCCGGAGCCGGTCGAACGTGTTGGTGGAGCGGAGGAAGCCGGCGTCCATCGCCATCGCGCGGGCCATCTGCACGACGGGTGCCAGCGCGCGGCGGCGGAGGTCCAGCCCCTCGCGGCCGTCCGGCCCTTCCTCGGTCTCGAACCGGCCGAAGGTGTTGAGCGGGAGGCTCGTGCTCGTGCCCTCGTGGGCGAGCACGCGGACGAGGCGGTCGTTGGGAAGGTGCTCGCGGACGGTCTCGCGGAGGGCGTCGCCGAGGGCGTCCTCGCCGTGGAGCACGCGGAGGTCCAGGCAGAGCGCCGCGCGCGAGGTGGCATCGGCGTCCTGGGCGCTGGCCCAGTGGGCGTAGGCGGCGCGCCAGGCGGAGAGCGGCTGGCGGAAGGCCTCGGCACGGGCGGTGACGCCCTCGTCCGGCGGGCGGTAGCCGCAGGTCTCCAGTGCGGCTACGGCGCGGTTCGCGAGCTCGGCGTAGTAGGCGGCGGCGCGCTCAGCGTCGGCTTCCGAGGCGGGGTCGTCGTAGATGAGGCCGTTGTCCTGGCCCACGTTGAGCGCGCTCTCGCGCCGGCCCGCGGGGCCGAAGGCGAGCCACGCCCACGCGCCGTCCACCACGTCGTCCGGGCGGCTCTCCTGCCACTCGTCCCGGAGGTCGGCCTCGACGAGCTGGAAGAGGCGCTCCTTGAGCTGGTCGTCCACCTCGGTCGTGACGGCGAGGAGGTCTTCGGAGTGGACGCCCTGGCCCGCCAGCCGGCCGAGCCGGCGGAGGCTCTCGTTCCGGATCTCGCTGAGGTCCGTCACGTTGGGCGAGCGCTCCAGGCGCTCCGTCGTGGCGACGGGGTCCAGGCCGCGGACGTGCGCCACGTCCTCGCTGCTGAGGAGGCCCGCCAGCCCGCCGTCCGGGTCCGTCACCACCACGCGGCGGATCCGGTGCGCCATCATCGTGCGCATGGCGTCGAAGAGGCGGGCGTCGGCGCGGAGCGCGATGGGCGGCCGCTCCACGAGCGCCATCACGGGGCCGGCGGCATCGGCGTCCCCCGCGACGACCTTCTCGGCCACGTCGCCCTCGGTCACGATGCCGATGGGGGAGCCCTCCTGCACCACGACGAACGCGTCGCGCTCGGCGGTGCACATCGCGCGGACGGCCTCGCGGACGGTCGTCTCCGGCCCCACCGCGACGGTGCCGGCGCGGACGACGCTGCCCAGCGTGGTGTCGAAGAGGAGGAACGCGCCCTGGGCGTCGGTCTCGGCGTCCAGGCCGCGGACGTAGCGCTTGAGGTCCTCGTCGAAGAAGCGCGCGAAGGCCTCGTTCTCCTTGCGGAGCGCCTTGAACGCCTCGGCGGAGATGAGCGCGCAGGTGGTCCGCTCCACGGCCCGCGCCTCGAAGGGGAGCGCGCCGCCCTGCAGCAGCCCGTACGAGCCGAACGTCGCGCCCTCGCCGACCATGTTGACCACCTTGTCGGTCTCGGACTCCGTCAGCCGCACAAGGCCCTCGGCCACGAAGTAGAGTGCGCGGTGGATGTCCTCGCCTTGCTGGAGGATGACCTCATCGGGCTGGTAGATCTCCAGGGTCATCTTGCCGGTGAGCGCGTCGCGTTCCTCCGCGGAGAGCGCGTCGAACGGCGGGGTGGAGGCGATGAGTTCAGCGACCTGCTGGGCGATGGAGAGGGGCATCAGGCGTAGAGAGGATGGGGCGCGAAGGGCAGGGGGTTGGGACGCGCGCGGCCCGGCTCGGATCCGCACAGGGCCACGTCCCCTCCGCACGATACGAGCCCGCCTCATTCGGGCCGCGATCGGTACGGGACGGCGCTACCCTTTCGCTCCCCTCGGCTGCCCGACCGACTGGCGGTGGGCGCCGGGGGGCTCGTGCGTTTCGGCTTCCCCGCTTCCGATGGTCCGGCTCTGTCTCCTCGTCCTCTCCCTCGCGCTCTCGGCGGCGGGGCTCTCCGCCCAGCCCGCCCTCCGCGTGGCGTACGACTGCCAGACCGGGGGCTGTGACCGGGCCTACTTCCAAACGGAGCTGCCCTACGTCCAGTTCGTCCGCGACCAGGGCGACGCCGACGCCTTCGTCCTCGTCACGGGTGACGGGACTGGCGGGGGCGGACGCCTCTACACGCTGTTCTTCCAGGGCCGCGCGCGGTACAAGGGCCAGACCACCACGCTGACGGTCGCCGTCCCGGCAGATGCCACGGACGACGACGAGCGCCGCGCCCTCGTCTCGCGCCTCGCGCTGGGGCTGGCGCCCTTCGTGGCCGGCACCTCCGCGGGCGACCGGCTGACGCTCTCGTACGAGCCGCCCCCTGGCGGCGTCGTGGGGAAGGAGGTGCCGCCGGCGGACCCCTGGAACGGGTGGGTCTTCCGCCTCAACGGGTCCGCCCGCGTCAACGGGCAGTCCGCGCGGACCTCGCTCAACTCCAACAGCCGCGTCTCCGCAGAGCGCATCACGGAGGGCTGGAAGACGCGCCTCAGCGTCTCCGGCTTCTACAACCGCAGCACCTTCGACGACCCGACGGGCAGCGCCGAGGGCACCGACACCACGTTCGTCAGCGAGACCTCCGGCGCGAACATCGGCGGGCTGGCGGCGCGGAGCTTCGGCGAGAACCTGACGGCCGGGCTCCAGGCGAGCGCCCTCCAGAACACCTACACCAACTACGACGCCCGGCTCGTGGTGGGGCCGGCCGTCGAGTACAGCCTGTTCCCCTACCGCGAGTCCACGCGGCGGCTGCTCACCGCCAGCTACGGCGTGGCCGTGGAGGCGGCCGCCTATGGTGACACCACCATCTACGGCAAGAAGCAGGAGGTGCTGCCGCAGCACTCCGCCCGCCTCAGCACGGAGTTCGCCCAGCCGTGGGGCTCCGTGGACGTCTCGCTCCGCGGCCAGCAGTACCTCTCCCAGTTGGACAAGTACGAGGTCGGCGTGTTCGGCGGGCTCAACGTGCGCCTCGCGCGGGGGCTGCAGGTCAACCTCGGCGGCTCGGCGGCCTACATCCGCAACCAGCTCTCCCTCGCGGCCGGCGGCCTCACGACAGAGGAGATCCTGACGCAGCAGCGCCAGCAGGCCACCAACTTCCGCTACTACGGCAACGTCGGGGTGTCCTTCTCTTTCGGGTCCATCTACAACGCGGCCGTCAACCCGCGCTTCGTGGACGGCGGCGGCGTGATCGTGGCGGGATAGAGCGGCGGAGGTTCACGGTAGGCGCGAGGCCCGCCCCCCATCTTCGCGCCATGCCGACCGTTTCTGACCGCCTCTGGACCGCCCTCGCCACCCACGTCGTGGACGTGCCCGAGGGCGACGACCTCGTCAACCCGTACCTCCGCGAGGACCCCGCGCTCGACGTGGACGGGGCCGCGGCCATCCGCCGCGAGAACCTCCGCCTCTCCACCCAGACCGTGGGCGAGACGCTGGACGTGCTCGTCGTAGCGGAGGCCCCGGGGCCGTGGGGGTGCCGCTTTTCCGGCGTCCCGCTCGTGAGCGAGAGCCAGCTCCTGGACCCGGACTTCCCGCTGGACGGCCGCGCGACCTCACTTCGCGCCATGCACGGCGAGCCGCTCAAGGAGTACAGCGGCGGGATCTACTGGCGGGTCATGCGCCCGCACTGGGGCCGGTTCTGGACGTGGAACGCCGTCCCGTTCCACCCCCACAAGCCCGGCGATCCGCTGACGATCCGCGCGCCGCGGGTCCGCGAGATCCGCCGGTTCGCCGACGCGCTGGCGGCCGTCGTGGCCGCGACCGAGCCGCGGCGCGTGGTGGCGCTGGGGCGCGTGGCGGAGCGAGCGCTGACGGCGGTCGATGTGGCGTGCACGTACGTGCGGCACCCCTCGCAGGGGGGCGCGCGGCTCTTCGAGGCGGGGATGGGCGAGGTGTTTGGCGGCGAGACGGCGGTCTGAGTCTCGGGCGTCTCGCGCCCGCCCACCGGCACCGCCAGCGGGGCGGGCGAGATCACACAAAGGGGGGAGGCGGCGAATCGGGGTGGCCGTCTAGCGTGAGGGTGTCCCTGCCCCGACCCGCCCATGCGTCTCGCGCTCACGCTCCTCCTCGCCCTCGGACTGGCGGCCTGCTCCGCCGCCCCGGACCTCTCCTCGCTCCCCAGCCTGCCCGGCGGTGGCGGCCTCCCGGGCTCGGGAAGTAGCCCGGCACCGGACCCTGGGTCCGGCAACTCGGACACGGACGCGCCCGGCGAGGGCGTCTGGGCCAACTACGACTTCATCCCCGGCGAACGCGTCCTCTTCGCGCACGACTTCGAGGGCACCCGCGTAGGCGACTTCCCCTCACGGCTCGGCTTTATCGCGGGGAATCTGGACGTGGTCCGTCTGGGCGAGAACCAGGTCCTCCGCGTGGGTGAGGGCGCGAGCGAAGGGGGCCGCGGCGGCAACGGGTGCTTCACCATCGAACTGCCAGAGACGCTGCCGGAGCAGGCCACCATCGAGTTCCGGATCCGTACGAGCGACCCGCTGCATCGCGCCCGCGTCCAGCTCTTCTCGGACGCCAGCGACGACACCCCGGACCCGCGCTGCACCTACCCGCCGACCCCAAACATCTTCGTCGAGAGCAACAGCCGCGGCCTGAAGTTCGACGGCTCGCGGACCTCCGGCGTGAACCGCGGCTTCCC
>DUBD01000061.1 GCA_012960515.1 Bacteroidota bacterium
GAGCCGCTCTCGGACGCGTCCCCGCTGTGGGGCATGGACAACGTCATCCTCACGCCGCACGTGGCGGGCGAGACGCCGCGCTACACGGAGCGCGCGCTGGCACTCTTCGCGGACAACCTGGAGCGCTGGCGCGCCGGCGGGGAGCTCCGCAACCGGGTGGATCTCCAGGCGGGCTACTGACCCCAGTCTGCGCCGGACTGGCGGACGCTCTCGCCGAGGTGGGCCGCCAGCCCGGCGAGGTCTAGGCTCTGCCTCGCGATTCAGGAACGTGGCCAAACGCGCGCATCGGGGCGGCTACGAGGCCGCGTGCAGGCCGGTACGGAATCACGAGACAGGCCGCTAGGGCGTGGTGGTGAGCTCAAGGGTGTACGGCCCCGTCTCCACACCGTAGGAGTTGGCGGCGATCACGTAGACGCCCGCGGCGAGCGACCGCGAGATCCGGGCGTCGTGGGGGCCGAAGAAGTCGCTGCCGCTGTCGTCGTCGAAGGCGAGTTCGGTCCCGCTGGCGTTGTAGAGCGAGAGGAACGAGTCAATGGTGTCCGAGGTCTGGAAGACGTCCACGTTCGTGGCGGCGTCCAGCTCGAAGACGTAGTAGTCAGCGTAGGTGCCGTCGTCGTCGGTGTAGTCGCAGTCGCTGGTGGAAAGCGCCCCGCTGGTCGTGGAGGGGAAGGTGATCTCTCGGACGGTGTCGCAGTCGAAGAGGCGCTCGAGTTCGGTGCGGTCGCCATTGCCAGAGTCGCAGGCAACGAGGGCGAGGCTGAGGACGAGGAGGGCGCGATGCATGGGGTGTCAGGGAAGGGGGCATCCCGATATCGGGAAACGCCGCCCGACGGGCTCACGGCTCAGCGCACGAGCACTCGCCAACCCCACGGTTCCAGCGCCATGCGCGCGCCCTCCGCCAGCGCGACGGGCTCGGTGTCTGCGGCGAGCGGCTGGCGGTAGCGCCCGGCGAACGGGCCGTCGAGCAACGCTACCTCACGCGGCTCGGCGGAGAAGTTGAACAGCGCGAGCACCTTCGATCCCTCGTCCTCGCGGACGAAGCCGAGCACGTGCGCGAGGTCGTCCGTGACGACGCGGACCATCCGGGCGCCCCAGCCGGCGTTGTGGAGCGCGCTCGTCTCGCGCTTGAGCGCGAAGAGCTGGCGGTACAACTCGCCGATGCGGTCCAGCGCGCCGTCCGCAGGCCAGTCGATCGGGTCGCGCTCGAAGAACGCCAGCCGGCGGCGGTTGCCCATCTCCTGCCCGTTGTAGACGAGCGGGATCCCCTCGCTCACGACGGAGAGGACGACGGCCGCCTCCAGCCCGTCGCCGAACTGCTCGTACATCGTGCCGTCCCACGCGTTCTTGTCGTGGTTGCTGGTGAACAGCATCCGGAAGACGTCGTGCGGGTACGCCTTCTCGTTCCACGAGTAGTAGTGGTAGAGCGCGTTCACGTCCGCGCGGCCCTGGCAGATGGCGTGGACGGCCTCGTACCAGCTCCACGCGTAGGTGGCGTCGAAGGCGGCGCGGTGGAGGTCGCGGGCCTCCCATTCCGCGAGGAGAAAGACAGGTTTGACAGCGTCCATCTGGCGGCGGGCCTCCTCCCAGAAGTTCGTGGGCACCATGCCGGCCACGTCGCAGCGGAAGCCGTCCACATCGGCCTCGCGGACCCAGAAGAGGAGCGCTTCGGTCATGGCCTCGCGGACCTCCGGGCGGGCGTAGTCCAGGTCGATCACGTCCGACCAGTCCCACCACGGCGTGGGGCGGAAGCGGCCCGCCCAGTCCCGCGCGTACCACTCCGGGTGCTCCGTGGCCCACGGGTGATCCCACGCGGTGTGGTTGGCCACCCAGTCCAGGATCACGCGCATCCCGAGGCGGTGCGCCTCGGCGACGAACGCCCGAAGGTCGTCCATCGTCCCGAACTCCGGGTTGACGGCGCGGTAATCGCGCACGGCGTAGGGGCTGCCCAGCGTCCCCTTCCGGTTCTGCTCGCCGATGGGGTGGATCGGCATGAGCCAGAGGATGTCCGCGCCGAAGTCCCGCAGGCGCGGGAGGTGCGCGCGCGCCGCGTTCAGCGTGCCCTCGGGCGTGAACTGCCGCGTGTTGATCTGGTAGAGCGTGGCCGCGCGGGCCCACTCCGGGTGCTGAATCTGGACGGGCGGCGCGGGCGTGTAGCGAGGGTCCGGCATGGCGCGAGGGGCGGGAGGAGCAAGCTAGGCCCGCCCCGCTGGCGGCCGGTCTCGGCGAGGGCGACCGCCAGCGGGCGGCTCAGGTGTGCTGCAGGAGGAGGTGGCCCGTGTAGACGCCGTAGCCGAAGAGGAGCAGGCCCGCTTCCAGCCGCGCGATCCGCAGGCCCGTCCGCATCATCGGGACGAGCGCGAGGGCGAGCCCCACGCGATGGTGGAGCCGACCACGTTGCCCGCGGCGATCCCGCCGGCGCCGGAGCGCGTGGCCTGCACGCTCACCACCAGCTCCGGCGCGCTCGTCCCGAAGGCGACGACGGTGAGGCCCACGACGAGCGGGCTCAGGCCGAACCGGAGCGCCAGCGCGGCGGCACCCCGCACGAGCGCGCTCGCGGCGATGAGCAGGAGGAGGAGGCCGCCCGCGAGGGGGAGGAAGGAAAGCGTCATGGGGGAGGAGTCGCGAGAAGCTGCCCCCGAACGAAGCGACGGACCGTTGGATTCGCCCGGCGTCGGGCCGCGCGACTGTTCACGTCCGGCTGGCGGTCGCGTTCGGCGGTGGCCTCCGCCAGCGGGGCGCGGCGTATGTGAGGGGGCGCCCTCCCGTCTCCCGATGCGTCTCTTTCTCCTGCTCTCCTGCCTGGCGCTCGCCGCCTGTGCCTCCCCCTGCGAACACGTGGACGCGGACCAGCCCGACCCCGCGATGCGGACCTGCGCGTTCTCGGCTACGCTGAAGGAGGGGAGCGACGGCACGTTCTCCCCCGACGATGGCGCGCCGGTCGCGTTCGCCGCTCCGGAAGACCCGGCCATCGAAGGCGCGTTCCCGGACGGCTCGCGGCTCCACGGCGAGAGGTGGGCCGCGGCGGGCGAACCGGCTCCGGCTCACGGCGACTCCGCCCGGTGGGTCTCCACCTCCGCCCTCGCGCCCGGCCGCTACGCCCTCGCGATGCGCTGGGACGGAACGGTCCGCGTCCGGAACGCCTCCGGCGACTCCCTGACGACGGTCCGCGTGGCCGAGGGGGAGGATGTCACCGCCGCGAAGATGGGCATCGCCGGGTGGCCCAACCGCGCCACGCACCTCGCGTTCTCCCCGGACGGCGCCACGCTCTACGGCACCGATGCGCAGGGCCACGTCACCGCGTGGGACGCCGCAGAGGGCACCACACGCTGGACCGCGACCGCCGCGCTGGATCACGGTGGCGAGGACGGCCGCGCCATCACGCCCGATGGCTTCCGCGCGCTGGCGGTGTCGCCGGACGGGGCTCGGGTCGTCGCGGCCTCGGCGCGGGGCGTGCACGTGTGGGACACCGCCTCCGGGGAGCCGCTCGCGGCATGGGCGTTCCCTGGCACCGCCACGTCGGTTACGGCGGTCGGCTTCGCGCCGGAGGGCGGCCACGTCGTCGTGCAGAAGAGCGGGCGGTACGCCCCGCCCGGCGTGCGGTACTCCAACTTCGACCACAGCGGGCAGCGCACCGCCATGTCCACCGTGCATCGCACGGCCGGACGCCAGGCATCGCCGACGGTCTTCCTCCTCGGGCTGCCGTAGCGCTGCGCGGGGCTACGCGCCCTCGGGCGGCGTGCGGAAGAGGTCCGCGCTCTCGGCGAACTGCGCCGCCTCCGCCACCATCACGAGGCGGTCGCCCGGCTCCACGCGGAAGTCGCCGGCGGGGTTCGCCAGCGTCTGGCGGCCGCGGCGGACGGCCATGACGGTGATCCCGTGGCGCTGGCGGAGCGCGAGGTCGGCGAGGGTCTGGCCCGCGGCGGGCGCGCCGGGGCGGACCGCGACGGCGCGCGTGTGCAGCCCTTCCTCGTCCAGCCCCTGGAGCACCATGAGGTGCGCTTCCTGGATGCTGCCGCGGAGGATGCCGTAGTCGTCGCGGCGGACGGCCGAGACCTGCCGGTCGATCTCCTCCTTCGGCACGAGGTACGCGCCGAGCACCTGGGAGAAGAGGCGGACCGTCGTCTCCATCTCCTCGGGGATGACCACGTCCGCGCCAGCATGGGTCAGGTCCTCCACGTCCGCAATGAACCGCGTCCGCGCGAGGATCTGGAGCGTCGGGTTGAGGTGGCGCGCGACGGCCACGATCCGCCGCGTCGCGTCCCGGTCGTTGATGGCGACGACGAGCAGCTTCGCGCTCTCGATGCCGAGGCTCTTGAGGATGGGCTCGCGCGAGGCGTCGCCGAAGACGGTCGCGGCGCCCTCGCGCCCGGCCTCGCGCAGGCTCGTGGGGTTGAGGTCGCTCACAGCGTAGGGGATCCCGATGTCTCCCAGCACGCGCGCCAGCCGCCGGCCCGCCGGCCCGTAGCCGATCACGATGGTGTGATCCTCCAGGTCCACACCATGCCCGTGGCCGCCGCCGCCCGCGCCCGACGCCGTCTCCACCTGCCGCCCGAGCGCCGCCAGCCGCGGCGCCAGCCCGATGAGCAGCGGCGTCGCGATCATCAGCACGACCGTCACGGCGATGAGCCCCTGGCTGCCCGCCTCACCCAGCGCGAGCGGCGTCAGCCCGACCTCGGCGCCCGCCAGCGCCAGCACGAACGAGAACTCCCCGATCTGCCCGAGCGCGAGCCCGCCCGCCAGCGCCACACCCAGCGGGTAGCCGATCAGCCGCGCGCCCACCGCCGCGATCACGCCCTTGAGCGCGAGGACGGCGACCGCCGCCAGCGCCACACCCCCCAGGTTCTGGATGAGGAACGCCGGGTCCAGCAGCATCCCGACCGAGAGGAAGAAGGCCGCGGTGAACAGCGTCTGCAGTGGCAGCACCTCACTCAGCGCGTGCTCCGCGTAGTCGCTCTCGCTCACGAGCAGGCCCGCGAGGAAGGCGCCCAGCGCGAGGCTCACGCCCGCCAGGGAGGCGGCCCACGCCGTGCCGAGGCAGATCGCCGCAACGGCGAGCAGGAACAGCTCTGTGCGGCGGGTCCGCGCCACCCGGTCCAGGAGGGCCGGGAAGAAGCTGGCCAGATCCTGCTGCTGATGCAGGTCGGCCCCGACCCCACCCAGGGCAGCTTTCCCGGCATTCCCGAGGAATTGCGCGACCGGCCCCAGCGCGAGAGCGTGGCTGCGCCGCCGGCTACCTTGCCGTCATCCGGTGGCAAGCTGGCCGAATGCGTTACCCTGGCGACGGAGGACGCTTCCGCAGCCAGCGATATGGCGCAGACCTGGCGTGAAACCGCCGCCAACCAGCTCGAGCTGGCCCAATCGGCGCATTGCCTTGGCTTGGCCCTGGTCCGGCTGGACGATTTCGACGGCGCCCAGCGCGCCTTTGACCTGGCTACCGACGAAGTGCCCGACGGCGCCCCGGCCTACCGGGCGCGGCTGGCCGCGATGTCGGGCAACGCCGCGATGGCGCAGGGCAAGCCCGCGATTGCCGAGATCGCCTTCGCGCGTGCCAGCCGCTTCGCTGCCGCGTCCGCCGATGCGCCGCTTACCGCCAGCATCGCAGTCGACCGCGCGCGCGCACTGGTGGCGCTGGACCGCCGCGAGGAAGCCGCTGCGGAACTGGCGCAGGCGCGGGCGAGCGATCCCGCCAATGGCCGCGCATGGCTGCTCTCGGCCACGCTCTCGCGCCGCCTGGACCGGCTGGGCGAGGCGCGTGAACAGATCGCGCAGGCTGCATTGCTGGCACCGCAGGATCCCGCCGTGGGCCTCGAAGCGGGCGTGATCGCCGCGCTTTCGGGGCGCGAGGACGATGCGCGCAAGAGTTTCGAATCGGTGCTGCAGGTCGCCCCGCAAAGCCCCGAAGCGACCCGCGCCCGCAGCTATCTGGAGCAACTCGCGACATGACCGATTTTTCCGTTCTCGATCTCGTCCCCATCCGCGAAGGCGGCTCGGTCGGCGATGCCCTTGCCGCCGCGACCGCGCTCGCCCGCACGGCCCAAGACGCGGGCTGCGAGCGGTTCTGGGTTGCCGAACACCATGCAATGAAGGGCATTGCCGGGGGAGCGACTTCGGTCGTGCTCGCGCATATCGGCAATGCTACCTCCACGATCCGCATCGGATCGGGCGGG
>DUBD01000062.1:0-3884 GCA_012960515.1 Bacteroidota bacterium
GTGAGAGTGGGGGCCTGAAGCGTGGTCGACATGTTGCGTATGGGTGGGGTTGGAGAGGAGGGGCGTGGAGACACCCCCGGGTACACTCTCTAGACCGGCCATCCCGCCGAAACTCATCGGTGCCGCCCGAACTTTTTTGGGCCCGCCGTGGGGAGCGGGGGAGCTGGACGGGGCGTCGTCCGCGCCTCGCCGTCTATCGCGCCAGCCGCGCCGGCAGGTCGAAGCGGGGGAAAAGGGCATCCACGTCGAGGAACGAGGTCATGCTCGTCACCCGGTCGGCACCGGCGCGGTCCGCGCCGAGCTCAAGGACGACGAGCGCCCACGGCTGGGCTCCCCCCTCGCGGTACTGGGCGAAGGCCGGCGCCCCGCCACAGGCCTCTACGGGCACAAGGCGGGAGCCCCGGCAGCCGGCGCCGACCGTGCGCAGCCAGGCCGCGATGGACGCTGGGCCGCGGAGCCAGAGCTCGTAGGGCGGCATCGAGAGGGTGGCCTCCTCGTGGAGCATCGCCGAGAGCGCGTCGACGTCGTAGCGCTCGAAGGCCTCGACGTACCGCGCGACGAGCCTTTCCTACTCCTTCGTGAGCGCGCGGGGGGCCACGGCAGGGTTCCGGGCTCGGAGCGTGGCGCGAGCCCGCTGGAGCGCGCTGTTCACGGCGGGCACGCTCGTGTCGAGCGCCGCCGCCGTCTCCGCCGCGGACCAGCTCAGCACCTGCGTCAGGAGGAGGACCGCGCGCTGGCGCGGCGGGAGGTACTGGAGCGCTGCGACGAACGCGAGGCGGAGACTCTCGCGGAGGACCGCGTGCTCCTCCGGGTCCGCCTCGCTGTCGGCCGGTAGCGCCGCCGTATCGGGGATCGGCTCGACCCAGTGCTCGGACGGCTGCTGAGACAGCACGAGGCCGTCGTGTACGAGGCCGGGCTCCGGAGAAGCGTCGACGGGCTGGACACGTCGGCGGCGGGTCGCCTCGAGCGCGTCGAGGCACACGTTCGTGGCGATCCGGTAGAGCCACGTCTTCAGTTGCGCGCGCCCCTCGAAACGTCCGAGGCCCCGCCAGGCCCGGACCATCGCCTCTTGGACAGCGTCCTCTGCCTCGGCGACCGAGCCGAGCATGCGGTAGCAGTGGCCGGTGAGGGCGGGCCGGTACGTCTCGAGGAGGGCGGGACTCATCGTCGGGAGAAAGCGGTGGGAGAGTAGAGCGCTCAGGATGTGCGTTCCCCGCGCCACCTGTATGGCACGCCCGAAAGGTCGCGATCCCAGGGAGCACGTTCCACCGGAGGCAGGGCCGACGGCCCGCTGCTTGGGAGTGACGAGCTCGAGACGCTCTCGTCACCTCACCCTGTGGCCCCCAATCTGCTACATCAAGCGCCGGGACCGCTGAGACGCGTACACTGGTTCGCTGCCGTGGGCTCCTCCTCGTCCCGCGGCCGTCCGCGACCCATGCCCGCCGACGTCCTTACGCGCCCCTCCGACTCCCCCTTCGTCCGCGCCGTGACCCGCGTCGCGTTCGACGGTGACGGCGGGCACACGACGACACCGGACGGCCTGTGGGACCTCGCGTTCCTCCGCCGGGGCGGCGCGCTCGTCGTGCTCCAGACGGGGGTCATCACGCGGCCGGTGGCGCTCGACTTCGGCGCGGGGGACGAGTACGTGTGCGTCTCGTTCGAGGCGGACGTGTACGCCCCCGCGAGGGCGGGGCGGCGCATGGTCGACCGGGCCGAGGTTCTGGCCCCGGCGGCCGCCGGGGCCTTCCGGTTCGCTGGCGACGCGCTGGAGGTGCCGACGTTCGAGAACGCGGAGGGCCTGGTCGACCGGCTGATCCGGCGGGGCCACCTCGTCCGGGACGACGTCGTGGCGGGGGTGCTGGCGGGGGAGCCGGTCCCGGCGGGGGAGCGGACCGTACAGCGCCGGTTCGCCCGGGCCCTCGGTCTCTCTCCGAAGCGGCTCGCCGTCATCCGGCGGGCCGACGCGGCCCTCCGTCTCCTCCGCGAGGGTGCCACGCCGAGCGAGGCCGCCTTCGCGCTCGGCTACGCCGACCAGCCTCACCTCACCCGCGAGCTCCGGCGGTTCGTCGGCCAGACGCCGGGGCAGGTCGCGCGCCAGCCGGACGGGGAGTAAGGCGCCGGGGGCGTTGGTCTGTCGGGTTCGTTCAAGACCCAGCGGGGGTGGGAGCTGGAAGTTGGCGCGTCGCCACTCCCCAGCTTCCTGCCATGCCCACGACTGCTCCCTCCGTCCGCCCCTTCCGGATCGACGTCCCGGAGTCCGACCTCGCCGACCTCCGTGACCGCCTCGGGCGGACGCGGTGGCCCGACGCCGTCCCCGGGACCGGCCCGGAACGGGGCCTCTCCGTCGCCACCCTCCGCGACCTCGTGGAGCGCTGGCGGACCGCGTTCGACTGGCGCGCCGCCGAGGCGGCGCTCAACGCGCTCCCCCAGTTCACCACCCAGGTCGACGGCCAGACGGTCCACTTCGCCCACGTCCGCTCGCCCGAGCCGGGCGCGACGCCGCTCCTCCTCGTCCACGGCTGGCCGAGCACGTTCGCCGAGTTCGCCGACGCCGTCGGCCCGCTTACCAACCCGCGGGCGTACGGCGGCGACCCCGCCGATGCGTTCCACGTCGTCGTGCCGTCGCTCCCGGGCCATGGGTTCTCCACTCCGCTGGCGGGGGCTGGGTGGACGGTCGGGCGGACCGCTGCCGCGTTTCATGCGCTGATGGGGCGGCTCGGGTACGACCGCTACGGCGTCCAAGGGGGCGACCGGGGCGCGGAAGTGGCTCCCGAGATGGCCCGCCAGGCGCCGGCGTCCGTCGTGGGCGTCCACGTCAACGCTCTCGTGACCTTCCCGTCCGATGACCCGGCCGACCTCGACGGCCTGACGGCGGACGAGCACGAACGTCTAGCCCGGCTCCAGACGTTCGTGGATGACGGGATGGGGTTCGCGGCGATCCAGGGAACACGCCCGCAGACCCTCGCCTACGGGCTCACCGACTCCCCCGCCGGCCAACTCGCGTGGGTGGCCGAGAAGGTGACAGCGTGGTCCGACCCCGCCGTACCCGTCGACCCCGACGTGATTCTGACCACGGCGAGTCTGTACTGGTTCACGCGGACGGCCGGGTCGTCGGCCCACCTCTACTACGAGGGGGCGCACGACCCGGCGGCGTGGGCCCCGAAGGAGCCGAGTGGTGTGCCCACGGGAGTCCTCGTCTCGATGAGCCAGGACGTGGCGGTCCGGCGGTTCGCCGAGCGCGCGCACCGCGTCGTCCGCTGGACGGAGGTCGAGCGGGGTGGGCACTTCCTGGCGGCCGAGAACCCTGGGGCCTTCGTCGACGACCTCCGGGCGTTCTTCGGGGCCCTCCGTTGAAGGCCGCCGGCCCAGCGTCTACCCCGCCTCCAGCCACCCCACGGCCTCGGCCTTCGCCTCGAAGAAGCGGGTCCTCCCGCCCCGGTTCGCTTCCCGAGCGAACTCCTGGAACCGCGGCGGCTGAGCGCCGAGGTCGGGGACGACGCAGGCCAGCCGGATGCCGTACTGGGTCAGCTTCTGCACGAGCTCACCCGTGAGGCCCGTGCGGAGGTCGAAGAACTCGGGCGGGAGGGCGGGGCGGTCCATGAGGAGCGCCTGCGTGCGGTGCTCGAAGCACGCCGCGACGGCGTCCATCGTCGCGAAGCTGCCATCCGGCTTGTATTCGGCGTAGGAGGGCATGGGCATGGGGGAATTTCGGTCACAGCACGCTGCCCGCTGGCGGTAGCCCTGTGCCTCGGGGCGAGGTGGTCGAGGCGGGTGTGACGAGTGGGGGAGAAGGGGAGCGGTCCTCTCTATCGGTTCATCCAGCGGCTCGGGATTGGTTCAGGGCTACAGCCGACCGGACGAGGGCGACGAACGCGGACTCGTCG
>DUBD01000062.1:3894-6163 GCA_012960515.1 Bacteroidota bacterium
CCCCTTCGCGGAGGTCGATGGCCCGCCGGGTGTTGCCGCGGAGGCCCGCGTTGAACAGGCCGGAGGGGTCCTCGAGCGCGGCCCCGCGGGCGAAGGTGAGCTTCACCTTGTCCTTGTACGTCTCCCCCGTGCAGAGCAGGCCGTCGTGGGACCACACCGGGACGCCCAGCGGGTTGGAGGGCTTCCGCCACTTCACGTCCTCGACCACCTCCGGGTCCGCTCGGTGGATCAGGTCGCGGAGGTGGGACAGTTTCTCCCCCCGCCAATCGCCTAGCTGCTCGATTCTCGCATTGATGAGGTGGGCCGGGGAGGCGTCGGTCTGCTGGCGCTCGTCCATGGCGCGGGGTCGTCGGGGTCGGTGAGGGGAGGTTCGGCCGGTGAGCCGGCGCCGTGGCGGGCACGTCGGGGGCGGTGGCCCCCGCGAACGTACGTACGCCGGAGGAACGAGACGGCCGTCGTCACCGCCAGACGGCCCGGATCGCCAAGAACAGCGGGATCTCCTCCCACGCCCTCGCCTCCGCCTTCTGGCGCGGGCCGGGCTCCGGCCGCTCGAACGTCGGCAACTCCTCCATCCGGTCGATCGCGAAGCCCCCGGCCGCGAGCGCGTGGGCGTAGGCCGGGAGGGGGCGGTGGTAGCTCACCGAGTGGCCCCGCCCCTTCGGGTGGGCCTGCGGGGCGCCGTAGGCCCGCATCGGCACGGACCGCGGCGAGAGGTAGGCGTCCACCCGGCGGTACTGCCGGCGCCGGCCGGGGTCCCACCCCCAGTTGCTCGCGCGACGGACGCGGAAGCAGGGGTGCGTCATAAGGACGACGAGGCGCCCGCCGGAGTCGAGCGCCCACGCCGCCGAGCGCACGGCAGCCTCCAGGAGGTCGACGTCCTGGATCGAGAGGAGGAAGACGACGGCGTCGAAGTGGCTCGGCTGGAGTGCGCGCACGTCGGGGAGGCGCGTGGCGTCGCCGTGGAGGAACACCCCATGGTCGCCGTGGTGCCGCCGGGCGAAGCGGAGGAGGCGGGGGCTCGCGTCGAGGCCGGTGTAGAGCGCGCCGGCCCCGGCGACGTGCCGCGCGAGGGGGCCGGGGCCGCACCCGAGGTCGAGGACGCGCTCGCCGGGCTGGAGGGCGAGGAGGTGCATCACGGCGGGGATCGCGGTGTGGCGGTCGCCGCGTTTGCCGTTCCAGCCGATGTACCAGTCGGCGACCGGGTCCCAGCTGCGGCTGCGTTTGTGTGAGCGGGCCATGTAACGTGTCTCGTGTTCATTGCGGTTCGGGGTTCCAAGGGGGGACCGCGGGAGCCAGTGGCGGGCCGCTCAGATACGAGAAGGCCGTGGTCGCTACGGGAGCGGGCCACGGCCGGACGCTACGGGATGGGTTCGAGCCTCGTCTACGTCATGCGCGGGGTCCTACTCCCGGGGCGGGCTGCCGCGGAAGGCACGAGTCGGAGTCGTGCGGCCAGGGTGCTCAGACGCATCGGAGTGACGAGGGGGACGGTGCGTCGAAGGTATGGGGGGAGGGGTGACGACGTCAACGGTGGGCCCGGTCGTGCCGCCCGAGGCGTCGAGGGGCCTCCCGTGCGCGCTCAGCCGCCGACAAGACGCTCGCTGTGCGCTTCTACTAGAGCGATCGTGTGATCGAGCAGTTCCAGCCCACCGGGCACGCCGTGCCCCGGAATCACGATTTCGGCTTGGGGGTACCGTGCCTGAACGCGCCGGATCGAAGCGGGCCACTCGCCGAGGTTGGCGTCGGAGACATTCCCCGCTGACTGGCGGGACGCCTCGTGGACCGCACAGCCGCCGAATAGGACGCGCGCTTGAGGTACGTACACGACGAGATTGTCAGGGGCGTGAGCTGCGCCGGGGTAGAACACTTCGACCGGGCCGAGCCGGACAGCGTCACCCGGCTCCGCGAGACCGTGAAGGACGCGAGCGGGAACCTCGTTTTCTTCGGCTTCGGCCAACCGCCGCGTAAGCGGCGTGGCGAACGTCGCAACGTCCGCCGCAAGGAGTGTATCTACCCCGGCCACGCGGTCGTCGTGGAAGTGCGTTGAGACCGCACGACGGATTGGCAGTCCGATCTCAGACTCGATCGCCGCCAGCAGCGCCGCTGTGTTTTCTCCGCCCCACGCCGGGTCCACGAGGAGAAGCTCGTCACCATCGCGGACGACGAGACCGTTCGAGGGGTAGACGACGCCGTCGAACTCCTGCGTTGCGACGTGGACCCACACGCCGTCGCGGATTTCTCGGAGTCGGACGTTGCCCGGTGGGATCTCGTC
>DUBD01000063.1 GCA_012960515.1 Bacteroidota bacterium
GTGGCAGCAGGCCCTCGAAGTGGCCCACAAGGTCTACTACGCGGCAGCCGAGGATCGCCCGTTCCCTCAGACCACCCGCCACTTCTACAGTGAGCGCTCGATGGTCGGTGGCCGGACCCCCGCGTGGGCGAAAGGAAAAACGCCCGTTCAGCCCGTCCGCTTCCGCCCGGACCCACGCCGCTTCCGCTTCTACAGCGCGATCGCCGCGGCGACGGTGATCGGGTAACCCGCCCGATCCGTCGCGATCTTGGCGCCGCCCCGTGGCTTCGGCTGCGGGGCGGCGTTCTGTTTCCCGCTCCCCCCGCCCGTGCTCCGTTCCCTCTCGCTCCTCCTCGCACTTCTCGTCTCCTCGTGCTCGGGTGGTGCCCCTGCCCCAGACGCCGGCGCCAGCGGCACGCCCCCGCCCTTCGAGGTCCAACCCGCCGTGGACTGGCGGACCGAGGGCGTGCGCATCGCGGCATTCAACGTGGAGTTCCTCTTCGACGGTGAGGGCAACGAAGGAGACGACGTGATCCGCTTCCCATGGAAGGGCGACCCCGAAAAGTCCCGCGCCCACCGAGACGAGATCGCCCAGAGCATCCGCCAGCTGGACGCGGACGTGGTGGTGATGCCGGAGACGGAGAACCTCCGCGTGCTGGAGATGATGATCGAGGAGTCGCTCTCGGACATGGGATACCGCGCCTACCTCGTGGACGGGCAGGACTCCTTCACGGGACAGGACGTCGGACTCCTCTCGCGGATCGCGGTGGAGGACGTGGGCCGCACCAACGAGCGGGTGCCCGTGGGCGTAAGCGATCAGACCTACGGCGTCTCCAAGAACATGTGGGCGCGGATGACGATCGGCGGCGTGCCGGTGACGCTCGTCGGCCTCCACTTCCTCGCGCGGCCGCTGGACGCTGAGCGGGCGCCTCGGCGCGAGGCGCAGGCCGAGGTCATCCGCCGTCTCTTGGAGGCGGAGATGGCCCAGGGCCGCGAGGTGATCGTACTCGGCGACTTCAACGACTTCGAGCCCGACGTGCTGGACCGCGCCGGCTCGCGCCCGGTCACGAACGTGATGGCCACCATCAAGAGCGCCGGCCCCGGCCCGGAGGACGACCTCGTCAACGTGCTCGGCGAAATCCCGCAGGCTCAGCGGTTTACCTCGCTCTACGACCGCGACGGCGACGAGGTCATTGAGGAAGGCGAGCTCTCCGCCATCGACCACATCCTGCTCTCGCCGGGGCTGTACTCCCGGCTCCGCGAGGTCGTCTTCGCGCACGTCCACGACCCGCGCGAGGTCAGCGACCACTTCCCGCTGGCGGTCTCGCTCGCGCTGGAGTAGCGCGGACGCGCACCGGACCCCTCGCGCCCAAAGGGGCCGCCAGCGCAGGAGAGGCGGCGGCTCCCAGAACCGGCGGCGTCCCGGATCCTACGCCACCGGACGCCCATTCAAGCAGGCCTCTCTCCTCTCTTCTCATGCCTGCTGACTTTTCCGCCGAGACCTGGCGCCGCGCGCTGGACGGCGACCGCGATGCGTTCGAGGAATCCCTCGCGCCGTTCCACGACGACCTGCGCGAGGCCGCCACGCGCCTGCTGGACCTCCACCGCGAGACCGGCGAGCTCAACGAGCAGTCGCTCAACCCCGAGGCGCTCGTCGGTGAGACGTTCGTGCGGGCCTGGGAGAACCGGACCCGCTTCGACTCGGACCGGCTGAGCTTCCGGGCCTGGCTCCTCGGCGTGCAGCACCGGGCACTCGCGCGGTTCATGCGCCGCGAGGCGCGCTACACGCAGGCCAAGGGGCTCTCCCTCAACGCCGAGGTCCCCACCACGGAGAACGACGACGCGGTGGAGGAGGCCCTCTACGAGTTCCGCCAGCCGTTCGAGGTGGTCACCTACGCGGACATCGTCGCGGGCTCGGAGCCCATCGACGTGGACTTCGACCCCAGCGGCAACGAGCCGCTCTCGGACCGCGAGCGGGAGGCCCTCACCTCCGCCGGCCTGGACACGAACGTCAAGGAGGCCGTCGTCCTCCACGACGAGTTCGACCTCACCGTCTCGGAGGTGGCCCAGATCCTCGACGCCTCCCTCAAGGACACCGCGGAGAATCTCAACCTCGCGCGCGCCTCGGTCCGCGAGCGCATCGGCTCCGCGCCGCTCCCCTCTGACCCCGACGACGCCGTGGACTCCTACACCGGAGACCCCGTCGCGTAACCCTTCCCTCCCACGATTCCCAACCGATGAGCAACCTCTCTCCCGACGCCCGCGACGCCCTCCTCGGTGAGCTCCGCCGACGGACCTCTACCCCGGGCTTCCACTTCCTCTCCTCCGACCACCTGCAGCGCCTCAACGACTCGCGCTCGGACGGTGCCCCCGTCGTCAGCGTGTTCATGGAGCTGACGCCCGAGATGCGCGTCGGCGACTCGTGGGAGATCGTGCTGAAGGACCTTCGCGCGCGCGCGCTGGAGGACAACCCGGACGCCGCGGATGCCGTGAAGGCGGAGCTGGACCGCGTGGAAGCGGCGCTCCGCACGAGCATCCCGCGGACCGGCCGCGGCGTGGCCTTCTTCGCCTGCGAAGGGCTCGGCATGTTCGAGCAGTTGGGCACTGCCATCGCGCTGCCGAACCTCGTCTACGTCGGCCGCGAGCCGTACGTCCGCCCGCTGGCGCGCGTCCGTGACGAGAACGACCGGTTCGTGATCGCGCTCGTGAGCGCGCACAAGAGCCGGTTCTTCTTCTCCCAGATCGGCCTCGTGGAAGAGGTCTTCGACCTGGCCGGACAGGAGCTCGAGATCACCGATTTCGCGAGCAAGGACCAGCGCCAGGACATGAAGGCCGACCTCCGCAAGGACCAGGCGCAGAAGAGCGCCCACGCGCTGGCGCTCATCGCGAAGGAGCTCGACGCCCGCCACATCGTCTACTCCTGCGCCGCCGACATGGAGAAGGAGTTCCTCGACGCGCTCGACCAGCCCACCCGCCAGCGCGTGGCCGCGAGCTTCTCGTGCGAGGTCAACGCCTCCACCGCCGAAGTCGCCGACGCCGCCGAGCCCGCCCAGCGCGAGGTGGAGGCGAAGGAGGAGGTCGAAACCGTGCAGAAGGTGCAGGAGCTGCTCTCCAGCCGCGCCGTCGTGGGCCTGGACGAGACGCTGGACATGCTCAACCAGCAGCGCGTGATGACCCTCGTCGTGGACGACGAGGCCCGCATGGAGGGCGGCATCGACCGCGAGAGCGGGATGCTGACCACCCAGACCTCGGGCACCTACGAGGCCACGGGCGGAGAAATCCAGCGCGAGGCCGACTTGGTGGAGGCCATGCTGGACCGCGCGATGTCCCAGGGCGCTAGCCTGGAGCTCGTCCGCTCGGACGCGGCCAAGGAGGCGCTCAGCGAGCACGGCCCCGCCGCCGCCATCCTTCGGTTCTAGGCTCCCCGCGAGCCCGTCCCCGCCCGGCTGGCGTTCTCGCTGGCCGGGCGTATCGTATCCATCCCCCGCCTCCACGTGCCATGCGCGCCCTTACTCTTCTCGCGACGATCCTCTTCCTCTCCGGCTGCGGCCTCCTCGGCGGCGCGGCCGACCTGACCCCGTTCGAGGTCGCCGGCCGCTACAGCTTCACCGAGTACGAGATCCAGCCGACCGCGGAATCTCTCCGCGACCTCGACCTCCTGGGCGACGAGGTCTCGCGCGATCTCACGCTCGTGCTAACGGAAACCGGCGAGGCCCGCATCGAGCGCCTCCGCGGCGACCGTGTGGACGAGACCTACGGCATCGGCAGCTACGAGATCTCTGGCCGCACCGTGCGCCTCCGCTTCCGCGACGTGGGCGACCTCGGCGACGTGCTCATGCCGCGCTCGGTCGAGTTCGACGCCGGAAACGGGCGGCTTTCCAGCAACGTCTTCCTCGAAGGCGTGAACCTGGAGGAGGTCTCCAATGACTACTCCGGCATCACGCGCGCGGACGTGCGGCTCCAGCTCTCACTCCGCACGATGAACTAGGCTCTGTCTGGCGAATCCAGATCGGCCTACACGTGGCCCCGGAGCCGTCCCGCCGCCCGCTGGCGCTCGTCGTCAGCGGGCGTTTGTATGCAGGTCGCCCGGAGGCTCCGCCAGCGGGTCAGCCGCGGGCCTTCTCGATCCGCGACCAGAGCGCCTCCTTCAGCGGCTCCAGCCCCCGCCGCGCGACGGACGAGATCGGCAGCACGTCCACGCCCTCGGGGAAGCGCTGGCGCATCTCCGCCACCCACGCGTCCGCCAGCTCCGGCCCGACGATGTCCATCTTCGTCAGCGCGACGAGCCGCGGCTTGTCCATGAGGTGCGGGCTGAACGCCTCCAGTTCACCGAGCAGCGTCCGATACGCCTCGCCCGGCGACTCCTCGTCTGCCGGGATGCAGAACAGGAGCACGGCGTTGCGCTCCACGTGCTTGAGAAACCGGATGCCGAGCCCCTTCCCCTCGCTGGCGCCCTCGATCAGACCCGGGATGTCCGCGATCACGAACGACCGCCAGTCGCCCATGTAGACCATCCCGAGGCTGGGCTCCAGCGTCGTGAACGGGTAGTCCGCGATCTTGGGCTTGGCGGCGCTCAGCGCGCTCACGAGCGTGCTCTTCCCCGCGTTCGGGAAGCCCACGAGGCCCACGTCCGCCAGCAGCTTCAGCTCCAGCGTGACCTCACGCTCCTCACCCGGGAGGCCCGGCTGCGCGTACCGCGGCGACTGCCGCGTGGAGGACTTGAAGTGGACGTTGCCCAGTCCACCCTTGCCGCCTTGCGCGAGCGTGACCTGCTGGCCGTGGTCCGTGATCTCGCCGAGCAACTCGTCCGACTCGCCGTCGCGCACGACCGTCCCCAACGGAACCCGCAGCACGATGTCATTCCCGGACTTGCCGGACTTCTGCGAGCCCTGCCCCGGCTGGCCGCTTTCCGCGAAGTGGTGCCGGTTGTACCGGAGGTCCAGGAGCGTGTAGAGGCTCTCGTCACCTTCGAGGATCACGCTGCCGCCCGCACCACCGTCGCCGCCGTCGGGGCCACCTTTCGGCTCGTACTTCGCGCGGCGGAAGTGGGCGGAGCCCGGGCCACCGCGCCCACTGCGGACGGAGATGGTGACGTAATCGACGAACTTCATGGCGCGAGGGCGAGGGCTGGGGAAGACGAAACGTAGCGCGCCCCTCGCCCCCCGACCGGCGAGACCGGGTGAGGAACGAGGGGCGCGAGGCTCCCGAGCGGACACCGTCGCCGCTGTCCGCTGGCGGTCGCTACGGGCGCCAGACGAGCCCAAGGCCGAGACGCGCCGTCCCGAAGTCGATCTCGTCGAAGTTGGTCGTCGAGAAGCCGGCACCTTCGAACTCGTTGAACTGGCCGCCGGTGAGGTCCAGCGCGGCCTCCAGACCGAGCGTGTCGGAGAGGCGGAATTCCGCGCCGCCGCCGAGGGTGAGGCCGCCGCCCGAGAACCGCGGGTCGTCATCGCTGTCCACGTTGTCCACGTCGATCACCGCCGCCGTGCCGTTCAGGCCGACACGCAGGAACGGGTTGACCGCGTTGGACGGGAGCAGGCTGAACTGCGCGCCGAGGTCGAACGAGCCGAGCCCGTAGTCCTCGTCCAGACCGAGGATGCCATCCTCCCCGGGGTCGATGCCGGCACCTTCGAACGCGACGAACACCGCGACGGTCTTGTTGAAGCCGTAGCCGAGCCGGAGGCCCAGGCCGCCACCGCCATCGGTCTCGTCGGCGTCCTCCAACGTGAGCGAGGCAGCGTAGAGGCGCGGGCTGATGAAGAAGCCCTCGGTCCGGGCCTCGGAAGAGGCGGTGACGGGGAGCGGCTGCGCCGCGAGAGGGGCCGCCAGCGCGGCGAGGAGTGCGAGCGTGAGGGAACGCATGGTCGTGAGAGGTGGGGGAAATCGCGGGCGGTCAACCGCGCCGCCCGGCGCGAGGTCCGCGCGGTGCGGATCTTCATGCCCCAGCCGCGAACACCATGAAAGAGGTCACCATCTACACCGACGGCGCCTGCTCCGGCAATCCCGGCCCCGGCGGGTGGGCCGCCGTGCTCCAGTACGGGTCGCCGCCCGTGGAGCGTGAGATGAAAGGGCACGACACCGAGACGACCAACAACCGGATGGAGTTACAGGCCGCGGCCGAGGCGCTCAA
>DUBD01000064.1:0-25802 GCA_012960515.1 Bacteroidota bacterium
AACGTGGTCACGCCCGTTTCTGTCACGCCGTCCATGATCGCGCGGTTGATGGGCGCGGCGCCGCGGTACGCCGGGAGCAGCGAGCCGTGGAGGTTGAACGCGCCGAGGCGGGCGGTCTCGTAGACCTCGCGCGGCAGGATGCGGAACGCGACGACCGCGAGGATGTCGGGCTGCAGCGCCTCCAGTTCGTGCTGGAAGGCGGGATCTTTCAGGCTCTCCGGCTGGAGGACCGGGATCCCATGCCGGACCGCGGCCTTCTTGACGGCGCTCTCGCGCAGCTTCCGGCCCCGCCCCGCCGGCTTGTCCGGCACCGTCACGACCGCGATGGGCGCCAGCCCGTCGTCCACGAGGGCGTCCAGCGAGGGCACGGCGAAGTCCGGCGTGCCCATGAACACGATGCGGGGAGAGTCAGTCACGAGAGGCGGTAGGCAGAAGGGAACGTCCGTCGCGCTGGCGGTTCGTCTCGGCGAGGGCCGCCGCCAGCGGGGCGGGAAGGTAGCGGGCGGACCGAACGGGAGCGCCCCGCCTCGGGGTCCGAGGCGGGGCGCTGGAAGGGGCCGCAGCGGTCCGGTCTCCCGCTACAGCCTCGTCCGCTCGTCCCAGATAGGCACGAGGAGCTGGTAATCCCCCACGCCCTCGTCCACGAAGATGAACTGGCGGCCGTGCCGATAATAGAACCAGACCTGATACGGCTGGGTGCTGTAGTTGAACGGGCGGTCCTCCACGTGATCGGGCTCCCCGAAACGGATGTAGACCTCACCACGGTCCGTGATCCAACCGGCGTCGCGGAGGCGGCTGTAGCGCTGGTTCGCGTAGGCCACGCGGTAGTAGTACGCCTCCATCTGCTCGTTGCGCGAGGTGGAGGGCGTGGGGTCCCGGCGCTCCCAGAACTCCTGGAAGAGGCGGGCCTTCTCTTCGTAGCTCGGCGCGTTGCGGATGGCGTTGATTTCGCGGTCCTTGGCGACGTAGCGGAGCTGCGCGATGGCCTGGTCCAGGTCCGCGATCTGGGCGTCCAGCCCCATCCAGCGGATCGTGAAGGGGCGCTCGGCTTCGGCGACCACGTCACCGGCCTCGTCTTCGAGCCGGATCGTCAGCGCGTAATCGCCCACCTGCAGGCCCTCCGTCGGAATGCGGAGCGCGGCGGGCGTGAGGCCGGCGGGCACCTCCAGCTCTTCCGTCGTGAGGAACGGCACGCCGACGTCCTCCCGCTGGCGGGGCGCCAGCCCGAGGAGAGCGCTGAACGAGGGACGGTCCCCAAGACGCGAGCGGTCCGTCACCGCGTAGGTCACCCGGAGGTCCGCGGACGCGTTCGCGAAGAGCTCGTAGTAGACCGTGAACGCCTCCTGCTCCGTGGAGATGGTGCCCCCGATGTTGGGCTCGAAGCGCCCGGAGTCCGCGTCGTAGGCGTCCAGGAGGAGCGGGTCACTCATGACGACCGCGCCGCTCATATCGCGCACGACCGCGCCGATCTCGTGGCCGAACGTCCGTCCGCTGGCGCCGTCTTCCAGCGTGACCTCCACGACGTAGCGGCCGGGCTCCGCGGTGATCGCCTGCACGGAGCGGTCCGCCGTGGCGCTGGTCGTCTCGTCGTAGCTCGCCACGGTGACGTCGCGCGTCCACGTCCGGCTGGCAACGAGCCCGGCCACGGTGCCGTCGTCCGCCAGCCGCTGGACCTCGGCGGTGACCACGTAGCTCGCCTCAAAGCCGCCCGTCCGCGCGAGGAAGCGGAGGCTCTGGTACGGCACGTCCGCGTAGACATCCAGGCGCGAGGAGCCGTCCTCCTGCGGCGCGACCACTACCTCGGCCGTAAACGCCGGCTCGTACGCCGTCTGCGCCCGGGCGGGCACCACCATCAGGAGCGCGAGGAGAAGGCCCAGGACGGGCCAGGAGTAGCGAGCGCGCATAGGCTCTGTGGACGCGAAGTCTGGAGAAGGCATCGGCGGTGACCGCGTAGGCGGGCAGTCTCAAGATGCAACAGCGAGAGGCAGCATACGGCGGCGGCGCGGCGAACCGTCCCGCGAGGGGCCCGGATGGCCCGTGCGTCAGCCGAACGGTCCGCGCGGGAGCGCTGCAGGATCAGACGCCTAGAGCGGCTGCTGCTCTACGCGTCTCCCCCCTCGAAGAGGGCGTGCACGAACGCGGCCCGGTCGAAGACCTGCAGGTCCCGCATGCCCTCGCCTACACCGATGTATTTAACCGGGATCTGGAACTCGTTCGAAATGCCAATCACGATGCCCCCCTTCGCGGTGCCGTCCAGCTTGGTGAGCACCAGGCCGGTCACGTCCACGGCCTCCGTGAACGCCTCCGCCTGACGGATCGCGTTCTGGCCCGTGCTGGCGTCCAACACGAGCAGCACCTCGTGCGGCGCGCCGGGCACCTGACGGTCCATGACGCGCTTCACCTTGGAGAGCTCGTTCATGAGCCCGACCTGGTTGTGCAGCCGGCCCGCGGTGTCGATGAGCACCACATCGGCGTTGGTGGACTTCGCGCGCGCCAGCGTGTCGAACGCGACGGCTGCGGGGTCCGCACCCTGGTACTGCTTGACGATGGGCACGCCCGCGCGCTCGCTCCAGATCTCCAGCTGCTCCGTGGCCGCCGCGCGGAACGTGTCCGCCGCGCCGAGGAGCACGCTCTTGCCCGCCTCCTTGTAGCGGTGCGCGATCTTGCCGATGGAGGTCGTCTTGCCGACGCCGTTGACGCCCACCACCATCACGACGTGCGGCTGGTTGGGCAGCGGCGCCGAGAAGCTGGCGGGCCGTTCCGGCGCACTCTCCAGGAGCAGGCTCGCGATCTCGTCGCGGATGAGCGCCTGGAGCTCCTTTGTGGTGACGTACTTGTCCTCCGCGACACGCGCCTCGATGCGGCCGATGATGTCCACCGTCGTCTTCACGCCCACGTCCGAGGTGACGAGTGCTTCTTCGAGGTCGTCCAGGACCTCGTCGTCCACGGTGTCCTTGCCCGCGACGGCGCGGCTGATCTTGCCGAAGAAGCCGGAGCGGGTCTTCTCAAGCCCGGCCTCGAGCTTGTCCTGGTCGTCCTTGTTGCGTCCGAAGCCGAAGAGGGCCATCGTCTAGAGGGGAAAGAGAGCGTGCGGAACGTAGGGCGGCGCGTCAGGATTCGCGCCCTCGGCGGAAGGTCTCGCCCCCGAAGGGCCTGGGGCGCGAAGAGCGGGGCAATCTCGCGCCCGGCTGGCGGACGCCGTAGACGAGACCAGAGCCGATTGCCGCACGGGGTAAAGGAACCCCCGGCCCCTGCCGAGACTCTTGCCCCTCCCTCTATTCCAGATGAAGTACGCCCTCATCCTTCTCGGCCTCGGGCTCGCCGCGTGCCACTCCCCCGCTCCCGGCCTCTCCGCCGAGACGCTCCGCCAGCGCGCCGACTCCCTCGCGCTGGCGGGGGACCCGGGCGTCGCCCTCCGCTACCTCGAAGCCGCCGCGGACCAGGGCGACCTGGAGGCCTTCGCGCGGCTCGCGGCGGCACACGACCGAGGCTACCTCCGCATCCCGACCGACACCAACAGCCCGCACGGCACGCAGCACGTCGCGATCTGGTCGTTCCCGTGGCAGGCGGGGCGGTGGCGCTCCGCGTATGAGCAGGCGCGCGACGAACAAGCTCGCGAAGGCGACCACACCGCGCTCCTCCGGCTGGCGGACGATCTCGCCGTCCCCTCGCTCTGGCTCCGCCGCCCGGACGCGCTGCCCGATCCCGACTCCGCTCGCGCCATCCGCCAGCGGCTCATCCGCGAGGGCAGCGGCCCTGCCATGGTGCACGAAGCGCTCCGCCTCCACAGCAACGGCGACCGCGATGGAGCCGACGCGCTCTTGGTCCGCGCGGCCGAGGCCGGACAACCGCAGGCGTGCGAGCTCCGCGTCGCGTTCCGCACGCAGCCGGGCCTACCATCCCAAGAGGACATCTCGGCTCAGGCGACCGCCACGTTGATCGACGCGCTGGAGGCGTGCCCCTCCCACCGCTCCGAGAGCGGCGGCGCCCGGATCGTCGCGGGACTGAAACGGGGACAGCGATCCGGCGCGACGCAGGCCGGGGCGCAGTTGGACAGCCTCCGCGCGCTGGGCGTGTTCGAGCGCCACCCGCACCTCGCCGACGCGTAGCCGCGCGCTGGCGGTCGCGGTCAGCGGGGCTCGGGCTCGTCCGCCGCAGGCTGGGTGGCGGCCCCGTCGCCGCTCGGCTCGGGCTCGTCCGCCGGCACCGCCAGCGGGAAGCGGAGCGTGAACGTGGTGCCCGTAGCGGTGCCCTCCGTTTCCGTCACGAAGCCCACGCTGCCGCCCGCCGCCTCCACCGCGCGCTTGACGACCGCCAGCCCCAGCCCCATCCCGCTGGACTTCGTGGAGAACGACGGCTGGAAAATCTTCTCCCGTGCCTCCTCCGGGACGCCCGTGCCGGTGTCCGCCACCTCGGCCATCGCGAACGGGGTGCCGTCCGCGGCCTCCGCCAGCCGCGTGCGGAGCGCGATGCGGCCGGGCCGCCCGTCCCGCTCGTCCAGCGGCGGCATGGCCTGGTGCGCGTTCGTGAGCAGGTTGACGAACGCCCGCCGAAGCTCCTCGCGGTCGGCGGTGATGGGGAGCGGGTCCATCGCGAGGTCCGGGTGGAACGTTGCGCGGGTGGCGGAGGCGAGCGCCTCGGACTCGAACAGCGCGGCGGCCTCGCGGGCCACCTCGCCGAGGTCCAGCACTTCGGGGTTGCGAAGCGGGAGCCGCGCGAAGCTGGAGAACTCGCTCGCGATGCGCGAGAGGCTCTCGATCTGGTCCACGAGCATCTCCGTCGTCCGTTCGAACGCGCCCGCGAACTTCCGCTCCTCCGGCGGTGCTTCCTCGCCGGGCACGCGGAAGATGCGGCGGAGGTGCTGCACGCTCAGCTTCATGGGCATGAGCGGGTTCTTGATCTCGTGGGCCACCTGCCTCGCCATCTCGCGCCACGCCAGCTCGCGCTCCTGCTCCGCCAGCTGGCGGCGGCTCTCGGCGAGTTGCTGCTGCATCGCGTTGAACGTCTCCACGAGCTCGCCCACCTCGTCGCGCGTCTCGACCGGGATCGGCTCCTCGCTCCGGCCCTCGCCGACCGCGCGGAGGCCTTGCTGAAGCCGGCCGAAGGGCCGAGTGAGCTGTCCCGCCAAGAGAGCCGCGCCCGCCGCGATGGCGACGAGCAGCACGAGCAGCCCGCCAAAGAGGTACGTGAGCATCCGCGCCTGGCCCGCTTCGATAGCGGCCTGCTCGGGGAGCGTGGGCACGGCGGCGGCGCCCACGGGGCGGCCGGTGGAATCCGGCAGCGCCTTGTACCCGGTGGTGTACGCGAAGCCGCCGTCACCCGTCCCGATCCGGCTGGCGGCGAACGCGAACGGCCGCCCCTCCACGTAGAGCGCGTGGAAGACCTCGGCAGGCAGCCGCGGCTCGATTAGCCGCTGCGTCACGAGCTGGCGGCGCGAGGATGCCAGCAGGTCCGCGCCGCGGTAGAGGTGGAGGTCGAAGCCGAGCTGGGCGGAGAGCGCGTCCGGGCGGACGCCTTCGAGGAGCGAGCCCGTGGGCGTGCCCGGCGGGGCCTCGGCGCCGAGGGCCGCCTCCACGCGCCCGAGCCGCTGGCGGAGGAGATCGCGGACGGCCTGCTCGTTCTGCTCCTGGATCACGTTCTGCCCCACGAGCCCCGTCAGCCCCACGCTCGCGAGGCCGACGATCAGGAAGCGGTTGAGGACCTTGTCGCGGAAGCGGGTCCGCGGCGCGGGGAACAGCCCGAGCCGCCGCCGCACTGGCAGCGCCGTCACGTACACGCCCAGCCCGACCGCCAGCCCGGCGAGCGTGAGCCGCAACAGCACGAGCAGCACGTCCAGCGGGTCGCCGGCGGGGACGCGGGCGGAGACCACGTCGCGCGTGCCGTCCCCGACGCGGACGTAGTAGGACTGGTAGGTCTCGCCGTCGGCGCGCTCGGGTCGGCGGGCGGCGCCAGCACCGGCTTCGAGCAGCTGCACCACGTCCTCGGGCAACCGGAACGGGGCCTCGTCGCCGCCGCGGGCGCGGACGCCGTCGTCGTACTCGGCGTAGGTGATCGTCTCGTCATCCAGGCCGAAGAGGTCGGCGGGCGCGAGGACGCGAGGGAACGGGGTCTCGGCAGCGAAGCGCGAAGGCCGCGGCGTGGCGCGGACGTAGATCCACGCCCGCGGATCGTCCGGGTCGTTCGCCAGCGGGCCGATGCCGGCGTATCGCGCCAGTCCTCCCCCCTCGCGCGAGGGCGCGCTGGCGACGAAGAAGCCGCCCTCGTCGCGCGATTCGTAGCGGTCCCGGAGCGCGGAGAACGCGAGGGGGTCCTCCGGCGGCGCCGCCGGCGCGCCGCCCTCGGCGAAGCCGCCGAGCGTGTCTCCCGTGGGCGAGATGAACGTGAGCTCCGCGGCCACGTCCGAGAGCGAGCCCAGGAGCGAGGAGCGGACGAGCCCCGCCGCGAGGTCGCCGAGCGACTGGCGGGTGGAGTCCAGCGTGGCGGAGGTGTCCGGCACGAACGCCGTCACGGGCAGCCCGCGCCGGAGGGAGTCGGCCACGGCGACGGCGTCCAGCAGCGCCGGGCGGAGCGCGTCGTCCGCGCGGGCCTCGGAGAGCACCTGGTCCAGCGCGTAGGTCACGCGTTGGTCGCGGCCCTCGGCGAACTGACGGGCAGCATCGGAGAGCAGCGCGTCGGTGCGTTCGCGGAGCGGGTAGGCCATAAAGCCGTACGCGATCGGCGCGAGGACGAAGACGGCCGCCAGCAGGCCGCGAAAGGTGAGCAGCGCGCCCCACCGCTCGCCCCCGGCCTGGAGCGCGAGCCCCCCCCCCACGCCCAGTGCGGCCACCCCGAGCGCGACCACGACCGGGGAACCGGCCGCCACCGCACCGGCTCCGCCCGCTCCTGCAAACGCCGCGAGCACCGCCCCCCATCGCGCCCACGGCGCCGCCCGCCCGCCTAGCACCACGGCGCTCGCCACCAACCCCGCCGCGACGGCAGAGGCGACCAGCAGAGATCCCAGTGCCACCACCAGCAGTCCGTCCACCACGCCGCCCGAGCGGTCCGCGAAGCCGAGCTGCGGCGCGTCCAGCACCGCGCTCCGCACGACCGCCGCCAGCACGGTGACGGCGCCCGCCGCAACGAGCCCCGCCAGCGCCACGAGGACGGCCCCGGAGAGCCCGTGCGGCGCGTGGGCCTCCTCACGTTCGGCAGCCGCGTACTGAACGGCCAGCGCCAGGACCGCCGCCGCGATGCCCAGCGCGAACAGCGCCGTCAGGCCGAGGTCGCCCGCGCTCCTCAACAATCCCCACCCGAGGTCAGACGCCAGGATGAGCGGGTCGAAGAGAGGGGGGGTCTCCCGCCCGCCGCCGAGCCAGCGCACCGGGACATCGAGCCGGAGCAGCGCGAAGCGCGTCGCCGTGAGGGCGAGGGCGAACCCCGCCACCGCTCCGCTGGCGGCGCGCCAGGCCGGGCGCGAGTTCTCGCGCACTGCGCGGCGGACGGCATGCGTGGCGAGTGTCGCGCCTCCCGCCAGAAGCCACCCCATCAGGAGCACGCACCAGAACGCCTGCACGTCGCGGAAGCGGCCCTCTACGGAGGCCACGAGCGCCGCCCGCGTCGGGACGGGGACGCGAAGCCAACCGACCCCGCGGCCGCCGAGCCCCACGAGAGGCGCCGCTCCGGCAACCGGCGGCGTCCGCCGCCCCGAGATCAGCAACTCGAACGGTCCGTCGATCGCCGCGCGCCACTCATCCGCGAGGTCGTAGTCCTGGAGGAAGCGGTTGCGCACGGGGACCGTGGACTGCGCGAGCCGCACGACCCGCACCGCGCCCACCACCGAGTCCTCCACGACGACGGGCGCCCACACCGCCAGCGCACGGCGCCCCGCCCCATCTGCCACCGCCAACGAGACGACGGTGTCCGGGACAGCACGCACGCCCAGTCGGAACGCGCCCCCTCTCCACGCGACGAGCCGCCGACCCGGCCCGTAGACCTCGACCGACGTGAACGGGTCGGATTCACGGCGTAGCAACGCGTCGATCGCGGCGCCGGAGACCGTATCGGCGGAGTCCATCAGGGCCTCGTGGACACTCGGCAGGGCTGCTACCGCCTCGGCCTCGCGCTGGAGGCCGCCGAGCAGCGCCGTCGCGCGCCGTTGCACTTCCGCGGCCCGCTCGCGCTGCACGGTTCGCGCGGACGTCTCGCTCCCCGCCTGCGCAACCACGGCCGTCTCCACCCCAAACGTGAGGGGAATCAGTGCCGCCAGCGCGAGCGCGATCCACCCGAACGCGGCCGCGCGGCGGCGCCTCAGCGGGGTAGGAGGAACGGGCTCGGTCACGTCCGAAGCTACGGGGCCCCAAGGCAGCGAAGCGTCCCCTCGTGGCCGGCGGTCGTGGCCGCCAGCTGGCGTGCCTCGCCTACCGCCCCGCGCGCAGGCTGGAGCCACGGTCGATGCGGATGGCCACGAGCGACCACTCATCTCCCGTGACGCGGTGGACCACCCGGACGCTCAGTGGCGCGCCTCCGTCTCGCGCCCAGTACCTCCCGATTGCCGTACGACCGTCGTCCGTGGTTGAGCGCTCCCCGAAGGCCACCCGTTGCGGCGGGAAGCGGCGGAAGAAATCGCGCAGGACGTGCGTGGCCTGCCCCCTCCGGTACACGCCGCCCTCGCCAAAGAGGACGACCTCCACCCGAGGCGCTGCGTCCTCGAAGACCCCATCAGGGTCGGCGGTCTCCAGCGCATCCGCGACGCGCTCCAGCGCTTCGTCGGCCTGCGCCAGCGTCGGCGACGGGGTGAAGGACGCCGTCACGAGCGCGACGGCGAGGAGGGCGACGGGGCGGAGAAGAGGCGCGAGGGTCACGGAGGTCGGCGGCAGGCCCGGAGGTCGAGACGACCCGAGCCACCGCAAAAGGTAGGCCGTCGGTGCCAGGCACCGCAATGGGCTCCGAGGCCGCGTCCTGGCCGGTTCTGCCGGTCGGGATCCCGGACGCCCTGTCCAGTGGCGTGCTCAGCCGCTCCGAGCGCGCAGCCACTCAGGGTAGCCCTTCGACGCCTCGGGAGGCAGCGTGAGTTCCCCCATGTTCCACCGCCTCGCGCCCGCCCGGAGCGCCCGCCAGCGCGCGGCCGCGGTCTCCCCGCTCGCCTCCAGGCACACGGACCACCACGGCTCCTCCCCCACCGTCAGCGCCGCCAGCTCCAACGAGCAGCGCGCGCGGCCGGCAACCCGCACGTGCCGCTGGCGGCGGGTCTTGGCGACGCTGAGCCACCCCGGCTCAGGGTGGGCGTCAGCCGTACCGAGGCTCCATTTGCGCCACGCCTCTACCCGGCCGTTCGCGAGGGTCGCGTGGAGCGTGCGGGTCCGCTGCTTGGCCTCTACCCGCCCCTCGCGGACTTTGAGCCCGAGACCGGCGGACTCCGTCGGGACGAGGTAGCGGTCGGTGCGGGACTCTGGCGTCACGTCCGGTCCGAGCGAGTCGAACCACGCGGCGGCGGTCTCCGGGATTACGCCGGGGAGAAACCAGCGCACTTCCAAGGTGCGGTCTGGCGTCACGAGAGCCGGACGATGGTCACGCCGTCGCCGCCCTGATCCCACTCCGCCGCCTCGAAGCCGGCCACGTCGCGGCGGCGGGCGAGTTGGTTGTGGATGGCCTGCCGGAGCGCGCCCGTCCCCTTCCCGTGCAGGATCTCGACGCTGGGCAGACCGGCCGCCAGCCCCTCGTCCACGAGCCGCTCCGTCTCCGCCAGCGCGTCCTCCACGCGCTGACCGCGGAGGTCCACCTTGCGCCGCGCCTTCGTGACGGGCAGCGGGTCCCGCGCCGCCGGGCCGCCCACCGTCACGCTCTGCTCCCTCGCACCGCCCACCTTCGTGAGCCGCTCGAGTTTGACGCGCGAGGTCAGCGCGCCCAGTGCGATGACGGCCTCTTTGCCCGAGAGACCGATCACCTCCCCCACGGCACCCGCGCCGTCGATGCGGACCTGATCGCCCACGCCGATGGGGCCGTCCACGGTCGGCTGGCGGACGCTCTTGGCGCGCCCGTTGGGGCGTGAGGCGCGCTTCTGCTGCCGCTTGCTGACGTTCCGCGACCGTCGCGAGACCTCGCGCCTGGTCTCCGCCAGCTGCTCGCGGGCGAGTTGGGTGGCCTCCTTCTCCGCCTCGGCCTCCTTGATCTCGCGGACGGCCCGCTCCACGGCGGCGTTCGCGTCCTTGAGGATCCGTTCCGCGTCCGCCAGCGCGGCGGCCTTGATGGCGTCGCGCTCGGCGCGGTGCTTCTCGAGCCGCTGCTCGTAGTCCGCGCGGATGCGCTCGGCTTTGGCGAGCCGCTCGTCGGCGTCGCGGCGGGTGCGCTCGGCCTCCTCGGCGCGCTGCTCGGCCTCCGCCAGGAGGTCTTCCAACCGCGCCGCGCCTTCACCTATGGTCTCGCGCGCCTCGGCGATCACGGGCGCATCCAGCCCCACGCGCCGCGCGATCTCGAAGGCGTAGGACGAGCCGGGCACGCCGGTCTGGAATCGGTAGGTCGGCTCCAGGCGCTCGCGGGAGAACTCCATCGCGGCGTTCTCCGCGCCGGGCGTGTCGTGCGCGAAAGCTTTGAGCGCGCCGATGTGTGTCGTCGCGATGGTGAGCGCACGGCGCTGTGTGAGCCTCTTGAGCACGGACTTCGCGATGGCGCCGCCCTCGGCGGGGTCCGTGCCGGTCCCAGCCTCGTCCATGAGCACGAGCGAGCGGTCGTCCGCCTCCTCCAGCACGCGCTTCATGAGCACGAGGTGGCTCGTAAACGTGGAGAGGTCGTCCTCGATGGACTGGCGGTCGCCGACGTCCACGAAGAGCCGCGTCGGCAGGACGATCCGCGTGCCGGGCGCGGCGGGCACGGGCAGCCCGCAGCCCGCCATCAGCGCCAGCAGCCCGACCGTTTTCAGCGCGACGGACTTGCCGCCCGCGTTCGGCCCGGTGACGATGAGCGTCTGGAAGTCGTCGCCCAGTTCGAGATCCAGCGGGACCACCTCGCGGCGCTCCGGCTGGCGGCCCGTCCCTTCACGGATGCGCGCGGCCTCGGCGCGGATGTGGAGCACGAGCGCGGGGTTGCGCGCCTGCACCACCCGCATCGGGCCGTCCGCGGCGACCTCCGGCACGAGCGCGTCCAACTCGTCCGCCAGCCGGCCGGCGGCGTGGGCCTCGTCCAGCACGGCGAGCGCCGCCAGCCCCTGCTCCACGTCGCGCCGGTGGTGGCGGAGGTGGCTGCTGAGGTCCGCGAGGATCCGCTCGATCTCGCGCCCGCGCGCGACCTGCAGCTCGCGGATCTCGTTGTTGATCTCGACGGCCGCGGCGGGCTCCACGTACACCGTCTGGCCCGTCCCGGACACGTCTTGCACGAAGCCTCGGATCTTCCGCTTGGCCTCAGCGCGAATGGGGATCACGGCGCGACCGCCGCGGATCGTCGGCTGGTCTTCGGCGGCGTAGCCCTCGGCGGCGGCGGCGCGGAGCGCGCTCTGGACGGCCGCGCGGAGCTGTCCTTCCTGACTGGCGATCTGCCGCGAGAGCCGCAGAAGCTCCGGGCTCGCGTCCTCGCGCACGGATCCGTCCTCGTCGATCGCCCGCGAGATCCGGTCCTCCAGCGCCTTCACGACCACGATGCCTTCGGCCACCTCCCAGAGCGCGGAGGCCGTCGCACGGCGCGACTTCAGGTCGTCGTGCAGCGCGCGGAGCGTTTCGAGCAGGTGCCGCACGTCCGCCAGTTCCTCCCCGCTGGCGACGGCGCCCTCCGGGCCAAGGCGTCGGAGCGTGGCGCGCACGTCGGCGGTCTGGCGGACCGGGACGGGCGAACCGCTCGCGATGGCGTCGCGCATTTCCCCGGCGCGGAGCAGCGCGGGACGGACGGCGTCGGGCTCGGACTGCGGGCGGAGGGCGTCCAGCCGCTCGCGGCCGTACGGGGTGCGGGCGTGCGCCGCCAGCCGGGCGCGGACGAGGTGGAAGCCGAGGCGGTGCTCGGCGTCGGCGGGGTGGAGGGCGATCTCAGACATCGCGAGACTCTACGCCCGCGCGGCCGGATCGTGCCCGCTGGCGGACGCCCCCGGCGCGCTCTTGTAGCGGAGTTCGCGCAGGCGGCCAGCCTCGCAGAGACCGACCGCCAGCGCAACGGGCCTACTCCTCCGGCCCGACCGTCGCGTGGTCGCCGATGTTGAGCATCCCCGCGAAGCCGCGCACGTCCGCGTGGTGCCCCACGAGGGAATCGTCCAGCGCGGAGCTGTCGATCGTGGCGTCGCCGAAGACGATGGTGTTGCGGACGGCGGACTCCACGATGGTCGCGCCGCCGTGAACGGCCACGTACGGCCCGACGACGGAATCGCGGATCACCGCGCCCTCGCCGATGAACACCGGCTCGATGACCTGGCTGTTCTCCAGCGTGCCGGCCTTGCCGTTCTCGCCCTCCTTCGCGAGCACCACCTTCGTGGTGTCCTTGATGGCGGGAATGGTCCCGCAGTCCAGCCACTCCGTCACGCGGGCGGTCTTGAACGTGGCGCCGTCCTTGAGCATCCGGTCCAGCGCGTCGGTGAGCTGGTACTCGTCGCCCTTGCCGGTGATGCCGTTGTCCATCAGGTAGGCGATCTCGCGCGAGAGCCGCTCGCCCTCCTGCACGTAGTAGATGCCCACGATGGCCTCGTTGGAGATCGGCGTGTCCGGCTTCTCCACGAAGTCCGTGATCCGCTCGCCGTCCTTCACGACGACGCCGAACCGGCTCGGGTCCTCCACTTCCATGACCCAGATGACCGCGTCCGCGTCCAGATCCGGGGCCTTGTCCATCGTGAACAGGGTGTCCGCGAAGACGAGCACGCACTCGCCCGCCAGCTTGTCGCCGGCCTGCGCGATGGCGTGGGCCGTCCCCTTCGCGGTCTCCTGCACACCGAAGGACGCCGCGATGCCGAAGCGGTCGCAGATGGCCGTGAGCTGCTGGCGGACCTCGTCGCCGAAGTCCGGCCCGAGGATGAACACCGCCTCCTCGAAGTCGCCGATGGCCTCGGCGAACGTCTCGACGATGCGCTCGACCATCGTGCGGCCCACGACGGGGAGCAGCGGCTTGGGGGTGACGTGGGTATGGGGGCGGAGGCGGGTGCCGCGGCCTGCCATTGGGACGATCAGACGCATGGATGAAGAGGCAGATAGAGAGAGGGCTGAAGCTACGTGGCACCATCCAGACCGGGTTGAACGGGCCGTGACTTCCCTGACGTTCCTGGCGTCATGCGGCGGCACACGCCTGCATTTCTCGACGCCGGTGTACACCGCACCGGACGCCCAGAACGCTCCCAGACGCCCTCACGCCTGTTTTTTTCAGTGCGCGCCGCTGGGCATGGAACTTGGGATTCAGGCGTTCGAGTACCATGGGAAGCAATTCCCTGGTGCCCCTCACACCCACCTCGGCCGCACGGCCACCCCCACCATGAACGCCATTCGTCTTCGTTACACCGCGATCCCGCTCGCGCTTCTCCTGTTCGTCGGGATGAGCCAGACGGGGTGCTCCAGCTTCAACAACACCGGCAAGGGCGCTGTGATCGGCGCGGGCGCCGGCGGTGCCGCGGGCGCCGTGATCGGCCGTGCCACCGGCTCTACGGCGCGCGGCGCCATCATCGGCGCCGCCGTGGGCGGGGCCGCAGGCGCCATCATCGGCCGCCAGATGGACCGCCAGGCCGAGGAGCTCGACGAGGACCTCCCGGATGACGTCACCGTCACCCCGATCCCGGGCGACGACGGCAACACGGCCGGCATCGCGATCCAGTTCAACAACGACCTGCTCTTCGACCTCGGTCAGAGCACGCTCCGCAGCGGCGTCCAGGCCGACCTCCGCGACCTCGCGGCCAGTCTCAACCGCTACCCGGAGTACGACCTGACGATCGTCGGTCACGCCTCCACCGATGGCAGCTCGCAGCTGAACCAGAACCTCTCCGAGTCCCGCGCTCGCGCCGTCCGTGACTTCCTCGTGGTGCAGGGCGTCTCCTCTGCCCGCCTCGAGAGCTACGGCCGCGGTGAGAATGAGCCGCTCGCCGGCATCCCGGGTGAGAGCCCGCTGAACCGTCGCGTGGAGATCGCGATCTACCCGAGCGCCGAGCTCCGCCAGAACCTGGAGGACCCGGCCTACCGCGACCAGTACCAGCAGGACTACGACCTCAACTAGGTCCCGCTGGCACTCGCCTCCCGCCGCCCCCGGTCTCCGGATCGGGGGCGGCGTCTGTTTGGTCCGCCCCGCTGGCGGCGGCCGCCAGCGAAAGCAGGACGGGGCACAGAGGGGGTGGGTCGTGCTACGTTCCGCGCTCTCGTCTGTGCTTCCCTCATGTCCGAACTCCCCGACCGCCAGCCCACCCCCTTCGACGCTCCCAAGGAGATGACCACGCGCGAGATGGTCGCGTGGAACGAGATGCGCGTGCGGGACACGTGGCGCGTCTTCCGCATCATGAGCGAGTTCGTGGAGGGCTACGAACGCCTCGGACAGTGCGGCCCCAGCGTCTCCGTTTTCGGCTCTGCGCGCACCCAGCCGGACCACCCGTACTACGAGCTCGGAGTGACGGTCGGGCGCAAGCTGGCGGAGCGTGGCTACGCGGTCATCACCGGCGGCGGCCCGGGCATCATGGAGGCCGCGAACAAAGGGGCCCAGGACGCAGGCGGCGTCTCCATTGGCCTCAACATCGTGCTGCCGCACGAGCAAGCCGCGAACCCTTACGTGGACCCCACCGGCCTCATCAACTTCGACTTCTTCTTCGCGCGGAAGGTGATGTTCGTCAAGTACGCCCAGGGCTTCGTGGTTCTCCCCGGCGGCTTCGGCACGATGGACGAGCTTTTCGAAAGCCTCACGCTCATCCAGACGCACAAGACCGCCCGCTTCCCCGTCGTCCTCATGGGGAGCGAATACTGGAAGGGGCTGCTGGACTGGATCGAGAGCACGCTCAAGGCCGGCGGCTACATCTCCCCGGAGGACACAGACCTCTTCATCCTCACGGACGATCCGGACGAGGCGGTGGACCTGATCGAGGCCTACAGCACACAGACGGGCCTTCTCCCGAACTTCTAACTCGGCTGCAACAAGCCATTCCGCACAGACAGCGCCAGCCTGTCGCACTCAGACGCCGCATTGCGGCACGTACGTCCGTTATGATGGACACCTTGCGGGCACCAGGGCGCTCCAACGTGCCGTTTCGGCGACGGCACGGTCTCTGTAGTTTCTGCAGCTGTGTCCCGCCACACCCAGCCACCCTACACCCGATGACCCGATTCCTTTTTCTCGCGGTCGCTGTCCTGTTCAGCGGTTCCGCCTTCGCCCAGGATACGCCGACCGATGTCACCGTGGACGTCGAGGTGGACGTGACCGTCGTTGACGACAGCTCCGCGATTACGTTCGACCCCGATAGCTCCCGCGCGCTCGCCACGCTGGGCGACTCCCTGTTCGCCGCCCGCGACTATAGCGCCGCGCTGGACGCGTACACGACGGGCTTCGAGCTCGACTCCACGTACGCTAAGAACCCCTTCGGTCAGGCGCGCACCTACGTCCGTATGCGCCAGTATGAGGACGCCGTTGGTGCCTACGCGATCGCCATCGAGATCGGTGACGGCGTCGAGGGCATGACGAACATCGTCTCGGCTGCCCGTGAGGAGAAGGCCGAGATCGAGTCGGGTCTCGCGGAACGCGCCAGCGCACAGGAGATCACCGACAAGGTGACCCGCGCCTCGAACCTCCTCGCGGCCGAGCCCGTGACGGAGAGCGCCGCGCAGACGGCCTACGAGCTGCTCGAAGAGGCCCGCACGGCCGGCTTCGACTCCTCGCAAGTCGCCTTCTACTACGCCAAGGCGCTGAACACCCTCGGCCAGTTCGACGAGGCCGTCCACTACGCCAACGTCGCCGTGGATCAGAGCGAGGGCCAGCCGGACCGCTCCGCCTTCTTCATCCAGCTCGGCATCGCCCAGAAGGGCGCGGGCAACACGGACGAGGCTCGTGAGGCCTTCACCTCCGCCAAGGAGGGCTCGTGGGCTGCGTGGGCCGACTACTACCTCAACGAGATGGAGAGCGAAGCCAGCGCTGGCGGTTGACGCCATCCGGCCCGCCCCTGACACAGACGCCGCGCTCGGAGCTCCGAGCGCGGCGTTTTACGTTCCAGCGGCCACGGATCAGACCGTCCGACGGCTTCCGAAGAACCAGATCGCTGCCAGAAGCAGGATGGGAACGATGAAGCTGGCAATGGGCAGCCACTCCAGACCGGTCCCATAGCCTTCGGGGGTCGGAGCGAGGAGAAGGAGAAGAGGCATGGCGGGGGCGGGGATAGCTTGTGGTAAAGCTACGCGCACCCTCCCGCCCCGATCCCCCATGTCCTCCGACCGCATCGCGCCCACCGCCCGCGTTCACCCCGACGCGCATCTCGCGCCTGACGTACAGGTTGGGGAGTTCGTTTTCATCGGCGAGAAGGTGCGCGTCGGCGCGGGGTGCGTGATTGGGCATCACGCGGTCCTCCATGACGGAACGCGGATCGGCGCAGGTGTGAGGATCGACGATCACGCCGTTCTCGGGAAGCGGCCCATGCGGGCCGCTCGGAGTGCGACGACGAGCGCAGTGGAACTCCCTCCTGCCTCCGTCGGAGACGACTCGCTGATCGGTACGGGAGCCGTCGTGTACCGAGGCTGTACAATCGGCGCTCGCGTGCTCGTGGCGGACCTCGCGACGATCCGCGAGCGCGTGACCGTGGGCGACGAGACCATCGTGGGTCGCGGCGTCGCCATCGAGAACGACACGAGTGTGGGCGCGCGGTGCAAGCTGGAAACCAACGCCTACCTGACCGCCTACTCAACCGTCGAGGACGACGTGTTCGTGGCGCCTGGAGTCCTCACCAGCAACGATGCGTTCATGGGCCGAACCGAGGCCCGCAAGTCCCAGTTCGGTGGCCCGACGATCCGCCAGTCGGCGAGGCTTGGCGTGGGTGCGGTGGTACTCCCGGGCCGGGAGATCGCGACGGAGGCCGTGATTGGCGCGGGCGCCGTCGTCACGCGAGATGCCTCGGCCGGCCAGGTCCACCTTGGCGTTCCATCGCGCGAGACACGCGAGGTGGCGCCGGAGCAGCTACGGGCCAACGGCGGCTGAGAGCGGGCGGGTGCGCTTGGCGCGGATCAGAGACCCTCAGGAAACCATCAGAAACCGGAATCTGCGCCCATTGCGATTCCGCAGGGGTGACGTGTGAAGACGGCGCCGGTCCTACACCCGCGGCCGAGGGATGCGCGTTTCTTCCCGCCCCCACCACTCACTCTCCTGCCCTCGCGATGATCCGGTTCCCACTGATGGGTCGCCTCACCGCACTCGCCTTCGTCCTTCTCACCACGGTCTCTGCCGCGGCGCAACCCGCGGGCCGGCTCTACGACCAGGAGGAGATCGGCGAGCTCCTCTACAGCGCCCGCCAGCCCCTCGACGAGATCCCCGAGGTGGAATGGACCGCCTGGGTCCTCCAGCACGAGACCAACAACTCCATCTTCGCCCGCGCCGACCTCTACAAATGGGCGGGCGATGGAGATCAGACGCTTGGCAAGGATCGTCTCGCGATGGTCCAGTTCATGAACCGCGTCTACCTCAACGACCTGCGGATCGGTGATACGCTCGTCGTACCGAGCCACCTCGGGCTGGACCCGCGCGCCTACGCCCCCTTCCCGCGCTACTACGAGGGGGCGCGAGACTTCGACAAGCTGTTCGTCATCCACAAAGGCGTGCAGGCCTGGGCGGCGTACGAGAACGGTGAGTTGGAGCGCTGGGGCTTGGTCAACACGGGCGCCGTGGACAGCCGCACGCCTGCCGGCCGCTACAACTTCAACTGGAAAGAGCTCGATCGCGTCTCTACCCTCTCCCCGCCTGGTGAGCGCTGGCGGATGCGGTGGGTGTTCAACTTCCACCACGAGCGCGGCATCCACGTCCACCAGTACCGGATGCCGATCGGGCAGCCCGCGAGCCATGGATGCGTCCGCCTCATCACGCAGGATGCGCAGTGGATCTACGACTGGGCCGACGGCTGGCGGACGACGGCGGGCACCGCCTCGGATGGTCTGCCGAGCGCGAACGGCCGCGTGCTCGAGCAGGGCACGACGGTGCTCGTTCTCGGCGACGGTGAGGAGCCGGTATCGGGCCCGCCTGCGCGCTTCGACTGGGCCAACGGTGAGCCGTCGCTCCGCGTCGTGGACCTGCCGAGCGACCCGTACAGCGTCCCCCCCGGCACGCCGCAGCAGGAGATGTTCGACCGCAAGCGCCAGCGCGAGGCGGCGAGCACGTCGTAACACGCGCCGCTTCCTCTGAACGGGCGCGCAGACTTCGGCCTGCGCGCCCGTTTTCGTTCGGGTTACCTCACGGACGGTTCGACCGAGCGCCGTACCCGCTGGCGGTAGCGGTCACCGAGTCTGACGGGCCGCCCTCAAACGAAACGAGGCCTCCGGGTCTGCACCCAGTGGCCTCGAAGAGGATCGCCAGCGGGGCTGGATCAGCCGCCCTGGGCCTGCCGCAGCGCCTCGGCACCGGACGAGATCTCGATGATCTCCGTCGTGATGGCGGCCTGGCGGGCGCGGTTGTAGGTGAGGCGGAGGTCCTTGAGAAGCTCGCCCGCGTTGGTCGTCGCGTTCTCCATCGCGACCATCCGCGCGCCCTGCTCACTCGCGTTGGACTCCAGCATCGCGCGCCAGAGCTGGTACTGCACGTCCTCCGGCACGAGCCGCTCCAGGAGCACCTCGGCGCTGGGCTCGAAGATGTACTCCACCTCGTCGGCGTCGGCGGTCTCCGTCGCCACGTCCTCAGCGTCCTCCATCACCGGGGTGAAGAAGGTCTCGGAGGGGATGGGCAGCAGCTGCTCCGCGACGCGGTTCTGCGAGATGGTGTTCTTGAACTCGTTGTAGACCACTTCCACGAGGTCCCAACGGCCCTCCTGGAAGCCTTCGATGGCGATGTCCATGACCTCGCCCGCGATGGGGAAGCGGAGGTCGTTGAACGCGCCGCGGAAGTCGCCCACGAGGTCGTAGCCACGGTTGGCGAAGTACTCGTGGCCCTTCCGCCCGACGGCGAGGACGTGGAGGTTCTCCTTCGGGAGGTCGGCGTAGGCCTCGGCGATGCGGGCCTCTACCACTTTGAGGAGGTTGCTGTTGAACGCACCCGCCAGCCCGCGGTCACTCGTGACCACGATGAGGAGCACGCCGCCCACCTCCTCGCGCGCCTCGAAGAGCGGGTGCGCGAGCGGGTCCAGCCGCTGGCGGAGGTGCCCGATCATCTCGCGGATCTTGAACGCGTAGGGTCGCGTGGTGAAGATCCGCTCCTGCGCCTTCCGCAGCTTCGCCGCGGCGACCATCTTCATGGCGCGCGTGATCTGCTGCGTGTTCTGGACCGAGCCGATCCGGGTGCGAATGTCGCGGAGAGAAGCCATGCTTCAGGGACTGGGGACGTAGGGACTCGGGGGCTGGCGGGCGGCGCGGAGGGCGCCCACTCGTCAGCCCCCGTTCCCTCAGTTACGCGGCGACGGCGTCGCCGGTGTAGCGCGAGGCGATGTCCGTGGCCTCTTGCTCGAAGACGGACGTGATCTCGTCGGAGAGCTTCCCGGACGCGACGAGGTTGTCGAGCGTGTCGCGGTGCTTGAGGCGGAGCGCCTCGCGGTAGTCGCTCTCCCACGCCTTGATCTTGGAGACCGGGACGCTGTCCACGAGGCCCTTACCGGCGGCGTAGATGACGGCGACCTGCTCCTCGACGGGGACCGGCGCGTACTGCGGCTGCTTGAGGACCTCCACGAGACGGGCGCCGCGGTTGAGCTGGCGCTGCGTGGCGGGGTCGAGGTCGGAGCCGAACTTCGCGAACGCCTCCAGCTCGCGGTACTGCGCGAGGTCGAGGCGGAGCGTACCGGAGACCTTCTTCATGGCCTTGATCTGCGCGTTGCCACCCACACGGGACACCGAGATGCCCACGTTGATGGCCGGGCGGACGCCGGCGTTGAAGAGGTTGGACTCCAGGAAGATCTGACCGTCCGTGATGGAGATCACGTTGGTCGGGATGTACGCGGAAACGTCGCCGGCCTGGGTCTCGATGACCGGGAGCGCCGTGAGGGAGCCGCCCCCCTTCACCTTGCCCTTGAGGTCGGCCGGGAGGTCGTTCATGTCGCCCGCGATCTGGTCGTCGGCGATGATCTTCGCCGCACGCTCCAGGAGGCGCGAGTGGAGGTAGAACACGTCGCCCGGGTACGCCTCGCGGCCCGGAGGCCGGCGGAGGAGCAGGGAGACCTCGCGGTAGGCGACGGCCTGCTTGGAGAGGTCGTCGTAGATGCAGAGCGCGTGGCGGCCCGTGTCGCGGAAGAACTCCCCGATGCAGGCGCCAGCGAACGGCGCGATGAACTGGAACGGCGCCGGCGCGGAGGCGGGCGCGTTCACGATCACCGTGTACTCCATGGCGCCGTAGCGCTCCAGAGCGGCCTGGACCTGCGCCACCGTGGAGGCCTTCTGCCCGATGGCGACGTAGATGCAGTAGACCGGCTTGTCGCCCGTCTCGTGCGTCCGCTTCTGGTTGAGGATGGTATCCACGAGGACCGCCGTCTTACCCGTCTGGCGGTCGCCGATGACGAGCTCACGCTGACCGCGCCCGATCGGCACCATCGCGTCGATGGCCTTGATGCCGGTCTGAAGCGGCTCCGTGACCGGCTCGCGGAAGACGACCCCCGGCGCCTTGCGCTCGATGGGCATCTCGAAGAACGGGCCCTCGATGGCGCCCTTGCCATCGAGCGGGTTGCCGAGCGGGTCCACGACGCGCCCGAGCATCTTCTCAGAGACGCGGATGGAGGCGATGCGGCCGGTGCGGCGCGCCTCGTGCCCCTCCTTCACCGTCTCGGCGTCGCCGAAGAGCACGGCGCCGACGTTGTCCTCTTCGAGGTTGAGGACCATGCCGGTCACGCCGGAGGCGGGGAACTCGATGAGCTCGCCGGCCTGGACCTTGGAGAGGCCGTAGAGACGGGCGATGCCGTCGCCGACCTGAAGAACGGTGCCGACCTCATAGACGTCGGTGTCGGCGTCGAAGCCGCCCAGCTCCTGGCGGAGCACGGCGGTCACTTCATCGGGGCGAATCGCGGTGGCCATGGTTGTACTGCGTGATGCGTAATGCGTAAGGGGAAGCGTAGGCTGCGGAGGTGCTCGCGGGCGCCCTTACGCAGTACGCAATACGGATGGGGTTAATTCAGGCTGACGGCCGCGCGCTCCTGGAGGGTCTTGAGCTGGTGCGAGACGCTGCGGTCGTAGACCACGTCGCCCAAGCGGACGACGAGGCCGCCGATGAGGGTGGGGTCCACCGTCATGTTCATGCGAACGGTCTTCCCGCTGCGGGCCTCGAGGGACTGGCGGAGGCGGTCGGCCTCGTCAGAGGAGAGCGGCTGCGCAGCGCGGACGTTGGCCTCGACGATGTTGAGGCGTTCGTCTCGCAGGGCAGCGTAGGTGCTCACGGTCTCCGGAAGCAGGGCCTCGCGGTCCTTGGAGACGAGCAAGCCGAGGAACCGCATCGTGAGGTCGGAGACCTTGCCCTGGAAGATCCGGCCGAGGATGGCCTCCTTCTTCTCGCGCGACACGATGGGGCTGGTGAGCGCGGCGGCGAGCTCGCGGCTGGCGTCCAGCACGGACTCCAGCGTTTCCACGTCGGCGTCCACGGTCTCGACGAGGCCTCGGGCCTCGGCTTCCTCGTAGAGCGCGAGCGCGTAGCGGCGGGCGACGGGGTTCATGGGGGTGAGGGAGTGGGGATGGAGGGATCAGCGACGGGGATTCACTCCTCCCGCCATCGCTGGTCCCGCATCCCTCAGTTCTGGGGCAGCTCCGTGATGAAGTCGTCCACGAGCGCGCTCTGGGCGGCCGGGTCGATCTCCTTCTTGAGGATCTTCTCGGCGCCAGAGACCGCCAGCGCGGCGACCTCGGAGCGGAGCTCGGCGAGCGCCTGGCGCTTCTCACGCTCGATGTCGGCGCGGGCGCTCTCGCGCATCTCCGCCAGCTCGGCGCGGGTCTTCTCGACGTCCGCGGTGCGGATGGCCTCGGCCTCCTCGCGCGCGTCGCGGAGGATGGTCTGGGCCTGGCGCTCCGCCTCGCGGCGGGCGGCGTCGTTGTCGGCCTGGAGCTGCTTCGCCTCGGCGAGCGCGCGGTCGGCCTCGTTGAGCGAGGTCTCGATCCGCTGCTCCCGCTCCTCGATGCCGCCGATGATGGCGGGCCACGCGAACTTGCCGAGCAGGATCAGGAGGAGGGTGAACGCGAGCGCGAGCCAGAACACGAGCCCGGCGTTGGGCGCGAGCAGGTTGGCGGCGAGGAGCAGGCTCATATCGGGGAGGGGTCAGGATGCCCCCGCCCCCCGCGCTCCAATGAGGCGGGCGGGCGGGGGCCGGATTCCCGGACGCGTGACGCTTCCGCGTCAGTGCTTAACGCGTCAGTGCGTTACGCGCCGACCGGGGCGCGGAGCGCCATGAGGATGCAGACGACGAGGCCGAACAGCGCGACGCCCTCGATGAGCGCGGCCGCGATGATCATGGTCGTCCGGATGTCGCCGGCGGCCTCCGGCTGGCGGGCCGAGCCTTCGAGGGCGGAGGAGGCGAGGCGGCCGATGCCGAGGCCGGCACCGAGGGCGACGAGGCCGGCACCGAGGCCGGCAGCGATGTAACCGAGAGCGAGGGGATCCATTTCGCTGGGTGGGGTGAGGGTGGTTGTCTACGAGAGGGCGCGGTCGCGCCCGGGGGTTGAATCGGTTCGCGGCCGGAGCCGCGGCGAGCGCTAGGCCGTCATGGCCACTTCCGTGCCGACGGTGCGCTCGTGGAGCTTGTGCGGGGTCTGGCCGTTGGCGCCCGCGACCGCGAGGTCGTGGTGCGTGAGGCCGTGGTCCTCGGAGTGGTCGTGGTCGTGCTCATGCTCCGCCGTCGCCATTCCGATGAACAGCGCGCTGAGGATGGTGAACACGTACGCCTGGATAAAGGCGACGAGCACTTCGAGGCCGTACACGAAGAGCACCATCAGCGTTGCCGGGATGGCCGTGCCGATGCCGGCACCGGTGCCGAAGGTCTCCGTGATGATGAAGATGATCCCGATGAGGTTGAGGATCACCAGGTGCCCCGCGGTCAGGTTCGCGAAGAGACGAATCGCCAGCGCGAAGGGCTTGGTAAAGATGCCCAGGAACTCGACCGGGATCAGGATCGGCTTGACGAACGCCGGCACCCCGGGCGGGTTGAAGATGTGCCCCCAGTAGTCCTTGGTGCCCGCGAACTGCGTCACGATGAACGTCGCGATGGCGAGGACGGCCGTGATCGAGATGTTGCTCGTCGCGGTCGCGCCGAAGGGCACGAGGCCGAGGAGGTTACACGTCAGGATGAAGAAGAAGACCGTCAGCAGGTACGGGAGGTACTTGCCCGTCTTGTCTCCCAGGTTCGGGCGGGCCACCTCGTCGCGGATGTAGACCACGAGCGTCTCCAGCATGTTCTGGAGCACGCCGCGCGGCGCGGTCTCGCGGCCGATCCCCTTCTTGTACTTCCCGGCCATCGGAAGGAAGAGGAGGCAGAGGATGAACATCCCCGCCAGCGCGAAGAGGAGGTGACGCGTAGGCGAGAAGTCCACCACGATCTCGGCGCCGTTCGTGGCGACGAGGTGGGAGTCATAGGGCGCCGGAGCCTCCGGGACCTCTTGAAGCTCTGCGAGGCTTTCCTCCGCCACATCCTGGACGGCACCGCCCTCCTGCCCCTCGTCGGCGTGCTCGCCTGTTGCGGCGTGACCCTCTCCTTCGGGGTGCGCCTCATCACCGTGACCGGCGCCGTGAGCCTCCACCGCAATCCGCCCGCTGGCGACCGCCGCCGTCGAGGAGCCGAACGCCGCCAGCCCGAGGGAGCCGTCGGCCTCCCGGATCAGGAAGAGCCGCGGGAGCTCGACCTTAAAGAAGGGCAAGAAGTCCAGGTAGTTCCCGTCCGCGGTGTGGTGGACGGCGTCGAAATCGCCCCCCTCTTCCGCGGCGTAGGCGGCGGGAGCGGTGGCGACGAGGGCGAGGAGCAGCGCGAGGGCGAGGCGCATCGGAGCGTCAGGCGCGGGGCGTGGGAACAGGAGGCCGCCGCAGCAGCAGGATCACTTCGGTGAGGAGGCCGAGCACGAACGTCGCGCCGAGCCCCACCATGAACGGGGTAGCCTGCAGCGTCGTGAACAGGAGCAGCAGCACGACGGCAGCGAGCACGAAGAACATCCGCAGCCCGGTGCCGCCCAATACGACGACGGTGAACTGCGCCTGCGCCATCCCGGCCGCCAGCCGGGCGATGACCACGCCGGCCACTGCGTGCACGAGCCCGAGGGCGGCGCCGAGCAGGAGGCTCGCGGTTGCGGTCATGGGAGGGCGGCAGGTTGGAAACGGCCTCCTTCGGGGGAGGGCGGCCAAGCTACCCGACGCCCCGCGGAGCCCCCCGCAAGGGGGGGTGAAAACCCGTAGAAGGGGCGTCCTCTCCTTGCGCCTACTTCTTTGGCGTGTTCGCCTGCGCCGCCAGCTTGAACACGAGCCCGATCACGCCCGTGAAGCCGAGCACACTGCCGACGAGGATGCCCCAGGGGCTCGTACCGGCCCATTCGTCCAACGCCCACCCCGCGCCTACGAAGAAGAGCATGGAGAACGCGATCTGCAGCCCGATTGTGAGGTACGGCCCGGCCTCGCGCATCCCCTCCTCGTAGGAGTCGGCGACGGAGCGGATGCTGGTCTTCTGCGAACGATAGCCGGGGGGCGGCGGGACGGTCTCGTCGTGTTCAGGAGGAGAGGGGTCCCACTTCTGGCGCCACTCGCGGTCGGACGCGTCCCAGGCGTCCGGCTCGTCCGGCCACTCGTCGCCCCCGGAGGGGGGCTCGTCTTGGGGAGGACGGGCGCTCACGCGGCGTCCTTCGCCTCGGGGGAGAGCACGCGGCGCTGGTCGCCGCCTCTGCTCCCCGTCCGGTTCCCTGCGGAAGCGCCCATCTCACACCGGCCATTAAACGTCGCGCCGTCTTCGATCACGAGCTTCGCCGTCTGGATATCGCCGTCGATCATCGCCGTCGGCTTGAGCACGAGGCGCTCGGAGCAGCGCACCTGCCCCTTGACCCGGCCGGCGATCTCGGCGCTGGTGGAGGTCAGTTCCCCGTCGATCACGCCGCCCTGCATCACGACCGTCCGGCCATCCACCTCCACGTTGCCGTTGACCGTGCCGGAGACGTGGACGTTGCCGCCTGCGCGGAGCGTGCCTTCCACGGTAGACCCCGCGCCGATGATGTTGTGCTGATCAGCGGAGGCGACGGGAGCGGTGCGTTGCTTGGCCATGGGGGGTCCGGGCTTGGAATCGGGGCTGGAGCGGAAAAGAGCCATCGGGGGCGCTGTGGTGGGGGCGCGAGGTCAGGCCCCACGCGTGGGGAGAATCAGGAACGCGGCAGGGTCTTGCGCCAACCCATCGCGCCAGATCTCGAGGTGGAGGTGCGGCCCGGACGTCACCTCGCCAGTATCGCCCGAAAGCGCGACGGTCTCGCGGTTCCGGACCCGGTCGCCGACGCGTTTGAGCAGGCGCCCGTTGTGCTTGTACACGGAAAGGTACCCGTCCGCGTGTTGGACGGCAACGGTCCAGCCCCCAGCATCGGTCCAGTCCGCGAAGACCACGTACCCCTCCCCTACGGCCCGGACCGGCGTCCCCTCGTCCGCCGCGATGTCCAGCCCGAAGCTGAGGTCCGCGGAATCCCACCGCCCCTGCCGGGCGTAGATGGTCACCTGGACCGTGTCGAGCCCCGCGCGCTCGATGGAATTGACCCAGGTCGAGTGGTCCGGCTCGTTGACCATGATGCCGCCGG
>DUBD01000064.1:25812-35204 GCA_012960515.1 Bacteroidota bacterium
ACCCTCGCGAGACCACCCCATCCAGCGGTGGCGGAACGGGGAGCCTCAGGCTGGAGAGGTAGGCCTCGGCTGCGGGGCTCGGCGCCGCCCCCTCCCCTCTCGCCCGGAGGCCTCGGAGCGGGAGTGCCGCCGGGGTCTGCGGCTCTCGGCTGGCGGTGACCTCCTGGCGTTCCCCGAGTTCGGGGAGTTCGTCTTCGGTCGGCAGCTCGATGGATTCCGGGTCCAGCATGTCGTCCGAGAGGTCGCCCGTGATGAGGGCGCGGAGCTGCTCGATCTGCCGGTACTGCACCGCGAGGGAGTCTTCGAGCGCAGCGGCACGGATGGCGTTCTCTTCTGCGGTCCCACGCAGCTCACTCGCGGTCGGCCCGGCGAGCACCCGGCGGAGCGGCGTAAGAATCACGAGCACGATGATCACAGCCGCCAGCAGGACGGTGCCGATGACGGTGGCGTACGCCGCGTAGCTTGGGCGCACCTCGTACTGGCGAGGCGTGCTCATCGTGTCCGGCTCCAGGAGGATGACGGTGCGGGCTGCGCCGGGACGCGAGAAGAGGTCGCGGAGGAAGTCGAGCATCGGGGGGCGGGGCGCCGGAGGGCCCGTCGCGCGGATTCGGTGCAGAGGGCGCGGCGTACGCGCTTTCGCTTCATCTGCACAGAGGGCCGTCTAACTTAGCCGGCTGCACCGGGGGCGCTTTCTCGGCCCCGTTGAACTCTGACCGAAACCCCTGCCCGAGGCCGCCTCGGGTGACGTTACGCCCCGAGCAACCGCACCGCTCCATGCCCCAGCACAAGTCCGCCGCCAAGCGCGTCCGCCAGGACGAGCGCCGCCGCCTCCAGAACCGCCAGCACAAAGTCCGCGTCCGCACGATGATGAAGGAGCTCCAGGCTTCGACGGATCGGGAGGCGGCCGAGGCCAAGCTCAACGAGGTCAAGGCACAGCTCGACCGGATGGCCACGCGCCGGATCCTGCATCCGAACAAAGCGGCCAACCTCAAGAGCCAGCTCGAGCGCCACGTCCAGTCTCTCTAGACTGGCGCTCCTCCTCGGGCGGGTCGAGCGCACGGGCGCGTGACGCTCCCCGCCCCGGGAATCCAGCGGTCTCCGCCGGATCTCCCAATACGCGACAGGCACCGCCGGAACCGGTCTCCCCTCGCAGCGGTTAGCGCGCCCACACCTCTCTAGATCCCCATTCTGCGAACAGGCTGGTGTCACCTCCTTAATGACACCCAGAGGACGGCCGATTCCTTGCGAGCGACCGGTTCTCTTCGCATACTTTGCGGGATCTGGCCTCCGGGCCACTGTTCCTCCCCGGCACACCTCTCGTCCATACGGCGCCAGCCGCCCCCGTCTGGTCCGCCTCTCACCCACACCCCCTCCTCCATGCCATTGAACCGACAGGAGACGACTATGACATCGCGTCTCTCTACTGCGATCCTGCTCGGGTGCACGGCGCTGCTGCTCGCGACGTCGGCTCACGCGCAGGTCATCCGACCGAGCGAAACCCTCTACCTCGCCCTCAAGGGCGGTGTCACCACCTACGGTGGTGAGATCGACCAGACCGGCGCCTTTGACGACCCGTCGGACGACGCAGGCAACCGCGCCTGGGTCACTCGGGACTTCGGTCCGGGCTTCGGTCTCGAGATCGGTTACCAGTTCACCGAGAGCCTCTCCTTCGGCGTCACGGGCCTCTACGGTCGCTACATCAATCTCGATGAAGCGTACCCGACGGGTGATAACACGAACGTCGAGTGCCAAGCCGCTGAGGCTGCGGGCACCACGGACTGCCAGGTGAACGAGGGCGAGACGCTCCCCTCCGTCATTGCAGCCCTTCGCTACTCCCCGGTTCCGGGGTGGGCGATCGCGCCGTACACCAACATCGGTGTCCAGGCCACCTTCGGCAACGACGACCCGACGGACCGCCCCGTTGGCTTCGGTCCCTACGCCGGCCTCGGCCTCGACTTCCGCCTGACGGACCAGTTCTCCATCACGGCGGAGGGCAACATGGCCTTCATCTTCGACGACTCCGCCGTTGACGGCGTCGATCCGGGTGGTCAGACCGGTAGCGCAGCCGACCGCGGCGCTAGCGGCGATGATGCTGACTACGATAACCTCGGGTTCTACAACCTCGGCCTCCGGTACGCCTTCAAGGCTCCGTACACGCCGGTCGAGATCATGAGCCTCGAGTGCCCGGTCGAGATGACCGCTGGTGAGTCCGGCTCCTTCATGGCCGTCACCAACGCGGATGCCACCCCGCCGGTCAGCGTCTCCTGGGACTGGGGCGACGGTAACACCGGCGCCGGCATGAGCGCCTCTCACACGTACCGCACGCCGGGCACCTACACGGTGACCGCGACGGCCGTAGGCGACTACAACGAGGACATGGACACCTGCGTGGTGACCGTCGTTGAGCCGCAGATCCCGCCGACGCTCACGGCCTGCCGTATTACGCCGACCCGCGTCGGCCCGGGTGAGGCGATCACCTTCAACGGCACGGTCAACTCCGACGCTTCCCAGCCGGTCAGCCTCTCCGTTGACTGGGGCGACGGCGACATGAGCGACGGCGTGACCTTCCCGGCCACCCACTCCTACGACGAGGTCGGCACGTACACGGTGACCGCAACGGCGAGCAACGCCTACGGCGATGCGTCCTGCGAGGCCACCATCGAGGTGATCGACACCTTCTGCGCCGACGTCTCCGAGCTCAACTCGGTGTACTTCGACTTCGGTAGCTCGGCCCTCACGGCCGACGCCCGCGAGCGTCTCGACGAGAACCTCGACGTTCTCCGTCGCTGCCCGGACATCTGCGTCCTCATCCGTGCCTACACGGACGACCGCGAGTCCGATCAGATTCGCCTCTCGCAGGCTCGTGCCGATGTCATCCGGGACTACTACGTCTCGCAGGGCATCGACATGGAGCGCCTCGGCGCCGAGGGCCTCGGCGAGGACCCGAACGCGAACTCCAAGGAGGACCCGGGCCCGGGCGACAGCCGCGCACGCCGCGGTGACTCGATCCCGGCCGCTTGCGGGACCTTCACGCCGACCGGCACCTCCCGCCGGTAAGCACGGCTCTCCCGGCTGGCGGTAAGCGCCGCCAGCCGGAACCGCCTGAGGGCGGCTCGCTTCGCGCGGGCCGCCCTCTTTTATTTGGGGGCTCTGGCCTGGTCGGCGCTGTCAAAGCCTTCGGCTCGGGTTCTCGAATGCGAGCGTTCTGTCCGCGCCTTGCGTTCCAGAATTGCCGTCTCCCTGCGATTTGCTCGGCCCCTCGCCCATACGCGCAGTAGTCTCCTCTGTCGTCTCTCCGAACCCGACTTCATGACTCGTCTCCTCGCGCTCGCCCTCCTCGTCTCTGCCCTCGTTGGCTGCGGCCCCGCCAGCAGCCAGACCGCCGACTCTTCCGAGGAACGGAAAGCGCAGATCGTCGCCAACCTCAAGCATGAGTTCCCCCAGATCGCGGACCTGGATGTCGCGATCGACACGCTCACGTCCGTGTCGGAAGGGATGGACGAGGGGTCCATCCTCATCGCAGGCCAGGCGCCCCAGCCGTTCCTGATCTCGAGCGACAACTCGAAGATGTACCTCCTCGCCTCAGACGCGATCGACGCCAGCCGTTCCACTGAGGAACTAGCGGCCGCTCGCTCTGAAGCGGACGCTGCCGCTGCGACGGAAGCCCGCGAACGTGGGGAGGCCTTGGATGCTGCGACGACTGGCCTCCCCGTTCGCGGCAATGCGGACGCCCCCATTACGATCGTGGAGTTCTCGGACTTCGAGTGCCCCTACTGCCGGATGGCATCGAGCACGGTTAAGACGGTGCTCGAGCAGTACCCCGACGAGGTCAACCTGGTGTATGCCCACTTCCCGCTGGACAACCACCCATGGGCGCGTCCTGCCGCGATTGCCGCCACCTGCGCAGCCCAGCAGAGCAACGGCGCATTCTGGACGCTGCACGATCTGTACTTCGATCAGCAGAGCACGATCGAAACGACCAACGTGATCTCGGTTTCTCGCGCCGCGCTCGCCCAGAGTGGCATCGACCTCACGGCCTGGGAGGACTGCGCCACGAACGAGGCCTCGGCGGAGTACCAAGGTGCCGCCGCCGCAGTGGAGACCCAAATGGCACTCGGCGACGAATACGGCGTCCGCGGCACCCCCGCCTTCTTCGTCAACGGCCAGTTCGTGAATGGCAACCAACCGCTGACGACATTCGTGAAGGCCATCGAAGCGGCCCGCGCTGCAGCGGAGTAGCACTCCTCTTCCTTCCGATCAACGGCGGTCTCCTTCCGGGGCCGCCGTTTTTCGTTTACGCCCCTTCCGTTCGTCCGCCCGACGGGACGATCCGGGCCTTCCCCTCACGAGAAACGACAATCTTTACGACCCAGGCGCCCTCGCCCTCTACGGGAGGCCAACAAGTGTTCTGGCGTGGGAAAGAAACCGGTCGTCGCTTTTCTCGCGCCGGCGAGATCATCGGACTGCCGGCAGCCCTCACTATGATTCCCCGGGAGACCGCTGCCTGACTCCAGGGCCTCCGTCCCCCTGAGAGGTGCGCGCCACGGACCGATTCCTCGGCTGCCCCCTCTCGCCCCCCATCCACTCTGCGCAGGGCCGACGGCGGTTGGCGTATCGGCAGCTCCGCAGTGCGAACACCATCAACACCGCACCCCTCAAACCTCCCGCATCGCGCCACAAGCGAGACGAAGCCCAACGCCGTCCGCTGGCGGGGCGGGGGAGCGAGCGCTGCGGAAGCGTGAAACAAACGCGCCCCGACTCCGAAGAGCCGGGGCGCCAGCGGGGAGCGGCAGGGGTCTACCGGTCGCGCGCGTCGGTCTCGATGAGGTCGAGCGCCTCGATCTGCTCCAGACGGTCACCGGCTCCATCGTTGAAGCGGTTGAACCGGTCGCGGACGCGCTCACGGGCTTCGTCCAGCATGTCGCGCTGCTTGCGGCCCTGACGCTCAGAAAGCGGGTCCACAACGTCGGCCTGCAGGACGATCACGAGCTCCTGCTGCGTTTCCGTACGCGCGGTGTAGCCGAAGAAGTAGCCCAGGAGCGGGATGTCTTTGAGAAGCGGCACGCCCTTGCGAGAGTACGACTCTTCCGTGGACGTAAGGCCGCCGAGCGCCGTCTGCTCTCCATCGAGCAGCATCACCTGGGTCTGGACGTCGTTCTTGAACACGCCCACGTTGCCGTTGATCAGGCGGGACGAGCTCTTCTCCACCTTCACGTCGAGGTGAATGAACTCGATCTCCTCCCCATCCACGTCCTCCACGATCAGCGTCGGCTTGACGTCGATGATGGTGCCGGTCGAGATGAACTGCGTGATCGTGTTGCCCTGGAAGTCGCGGGTATTGATCGGGATGTCTTCGCCCGACTGCATCTGGCCCTGCTGACCACTCCGGACGGCCACGCTGGGCGAGGAGATGGTTTGCCCGTACCCAAGCTCTTCGAAGTACCGGAACAGGTTGAGCAGCTGCGTCAGCGGCACGCGGTCAGACGACGCCTGGAGGAAGCCGTCAAGCGCGTCGAAGAACGAGCCGCCGTCCACGAAGAACTCCACCCCGCTGCTGTTCTCATCCGACGTGCCACCCGTCGTGCCACCCGTCGACGTACCTCCGGCCTGCGCGAACAGCGATGCCCAGTTGGTCCCGACCTCTTTCGCCTTGGAACGGTTGAGCTGGAAGATGATGGCAGAGATCCGGACCTCCCGGTCCTGGGCGGAGACCTCCGCCGCCTGCATGCCACCGCCTACCGCGCGAGGGCCAGCGTCGATCTGGGTGACGGTCCGCTGGTCCGTCGTCGTGGAGACGACGTTCTGGTCGATGATGACCGCCGGCTCTTCGATGATGAAGTAGCCCTCCGTCTCGCGGAAGTCCAGGTTGAGCCGGTCCAGCACGAGTTCGAAAGCGTCGATGAAGTGGACGCCGTTAAGCGAGACGCCGATTGCGTCCTCACGGTCCATCGGGTCCACCACGCTCTTGCCGGTCACCCGACGGAAGGTGGGGTTGACGAGACGGACGAACTCGTCCATCGGCGTGCCAGCGGGGAACGAGACGAGCTCGTCCGGTGGGATGTAGGCGCGCACCGTGCGCACCTGGGCTTCCGCTTGAGCGGCGAGAAGCGCGGGGGCGGCGAGCCCGGCGGCGGCGACGAGGGCCGCCAGCGCGAGGCGCGACGCGAGTCGTGTCGGCGAGAAGCGGGTCGGGGTCATGGCTTCGCCCGGAGGGCGTCGGTCGGGGTAGGGGTATCGGCGGGGTAGGTCGCGGCCTAAACCGCGGCGTCCTCGCCCCGCCCTCCTGGGAGAGCGGGGTGGGCGCGTCAGTCGGTCTGGGGCGTGCGCGGGATCTCGGCGCTCTGGTAGAGCGGGTGATCCTCGGCCCCTGGGGTTCCGGGCGCTGGCGGTGCGTCCTCAAGGACGGGACCGCGCACCGGACCGGCAGACAGCGTGGAGCCTCCGAGCGCCTGGCGGTAGCGGTTGCCGGTGTTGAGGTCCAGCTCCACACGCTCGCGGATGCCCCCCTTGTTGAGGTTCACCACCACGCGGGCGGTCCGCGCGTCCACGCTGGCCACGCGACCGAGGTACACGCGAGAGCCGGCGCTGAGCTGACGGGGGTCGCCGTCGCGAGAGAACACGGCCGTCCCGCCGATGACCGCCATCAAGCTGTCCTTCTCCACGTCCACGAGGTCGTCGCTGTTGGGGGGCAGCGTCTCCAGGATGTAGGGGTAGAACGGGTTCACCGCCGCTCGGCGTGGCGGAAACGCGGCTGCCGGCAGCACCTTCATGCTGTCGGGCGCGCTGATATCGCGCGGACCGCCGTAGAACGCGTCCACTTCCATCGAGAAGTCCGCCAGTACGAGCTGGCGGCTGACGCCGTCCTCCTCGATCTGCGTCACCAGCTTGGAGACGCTGAGGTCGCGGATGCGGTAGAGCGCGCGGTTGTTCTCGACGTGCCAGATGAACGAGAACAGGCTCTCGAAGTAGGCCTGCCCCGTCACGCGGTACGTGTAGTAATGGGCGGTGCCTCCCTGGGTCTGCCCCACGAGCGAGAGATCGAACGTGCGGAAGCCACGCGCGGAGAGCGCGTTGAGGTACGCGACCACGTCGGCGGAGGCGAGTTCGGCGGGGAGCACCTTGTAGCGCGAGTTCCAGCGCGGGAGTGCGAGCGCGGCCTCCTCGCTAGCGAAGGCTTCGTCCTGGATGAGCGTCTCCAGTTCCGCCGCCCGGTTCTCGATGGCGTCGATCTCCTGATCGAGCGCCTCGATCTCCTCGGGCTGCTGCTTCTGGGTGACGTAGTACCCGCCTCCGACCGCCACCGCGAGGAAGCAGGCCAGGATGAGCGTGTTGATGACCTCGTTACTCATGAGGAGGGGGATCCGGAATTAGGAATCGGCAGGGGGAGCGGGAGCGGGCGCGACGCCCGGCGCAGGCGCGTCCAGGCCGAGCGCGTCGCGCGGCGGGGGGACGGCGTCGCCCATCTGTTCGCGGAGGTAGCGGGAGGTCTGCGGCAACTCCAGCGGCGACTGGGAGGTCATCCGGAACTCGTAGACCGGGTAGTCCCGCACGAACCCGTAGGTCACCTCCTCCACCGTCGCATTGAGCCGTTGCGCGAGGCTGACCACGCGAGCGCGGCTGGTGGCGTAGCCGTGGAGGCTGACGGCGTTCTCGCCGGGCTGCCAGTCCTCGAACCACACCCCGCCGGAGGCGGAGGCCGCCTGAGAAGTGCGGACGAGGTCCTGCGTCCATCGGTCCGTGCCGTAGAGCAGGGAATCCATCGCGCCGAGGGCGGCCGTGATCTCCGCCTGCGCCATTCGGAGGCTGTCGATGCGGGCCTGGAGCTGCGGCGTGGCCATCGTGGCCTCAACCGGATACTCCGCCAGCTGGCGCTCGCGGTCGGCGATGTCGCTGGACTGCGTGAGGTAGACGCCCATGAAGTAGACGACGCTCAGGAACAGCAGCACCGAGACCACGAGGGTGTGCCAGCTGAACGAGAGGTCCACGCGGCTGCGCTTCTTGCGGAGCGCTTTCGGGAGCAGGTTGGCGTCCGCGAAGGGGCTGCCCTTGCCCACGCTCGCCGCCAGCGCGGCACCGGCGGCCTCAATGCTCTCGGCTGGGAGCGGCTCGGGGTCCGTCTCGGATCCACCGGCGCGGAGGCCGAAGTCTGTCAGGAGGGCGCCCAGCGAAGCCACGCGCGCGTCCGGGTAGAACGCCGCGAACCCCTGCACGAGCTCCTCTTCGCGCTCGTCCGAGAGCACGATGACGTTGTGCACCGTGCCCACGCCCTGCACGTCCTGCTGCAGCAGGACGCGGGAGCAGATCGTGTCCGGACCGTCGTAGGCCGTCACGCTCTGCATCGGCTCCATGTGGTGGAGTTCGTTGCCGGAGAGGAGCAGCACGAGCGTCTCCTCAATGCCCACCCGCACGACGGCCGTGTTCTCGTGCGGTTCTGCCGGGCAGACGAGGCCCGCCATGCCCATGAGAAGGGACACCTCGGACTCGATCGTCCTGAACGACGTCCGGCGGTGCTTCCGCTGCTCTCGGAGCATCCCGAGCGCCGGCGTGACCGGCTCCGTCGGCTGCGGGATCAGCGCGAGGAAGCGGGGACGGCCCTCGCGCGAGGTCATCGGGACGAACTGGACAAGGTCTCGGTTGACCTCGCGGCCCGGCTCGGCGTCCGGGAGCAGTTGGACCAGCTTGTCTCGCTTGACGTTCTCCGACGAGGGGTCCTCGTTCTTCCGCTTCTTGTTCTTCTTTGCCTTTTTCTTGTCCGCAGGAACGATGATCTCCGCGTACTCCACGTCGGGGGGCGTCACGCCGAACGCGAGCGCGGGCGTCTCGTGCCCCGCCCGCGCGATCTCTTCGAGCATGTCGCGCAACTCGAAGACGATGGGCTGCGCGACCGCGCGCGGCGCGTTGCCAATCGCGCCCATGTCGATCCCCGTGTCGCCCCCAGCGATCCCGTCGAACTCCCCGGTGAAGTCGAGTTCCTGCCCGGCCCCGAACTGCACTTCACCATCCGCGAAGCTCTCTCCGATGTCCATCACGCCCACGTCCGAGGGCGTCATCGCTCCGGAGGTGTCCTCTGGGCCTGTGCTCCGGGTCCGCGTGAGCTGCATGACCGCGCTGTAACGGCCGTCCCCCTCGTCCCGGATCAAGAGCCCATGCACCCGCGTGGGGGTCACGTGCACGCCGAGCACGAGTTGAGACGCGCGCGACCGGCTCGGCTTGGGCGCCCGGTTCTTGCCCCGGCGCCGCGGCTTCGGAGCGGCAATGAGAGCGTCCGCGTCCTCCGATGCGCCGTCACCAGAAGGCGCTGGCGGCGCCTCTGTGGACTCTGTCCCGAGGGTCGCGTCTTCGAAGTAGGCGTCCGCGCCGGAGGCGAAGGACCCCGCCTCGATGGCCGGCTC
>DUBD01000065.1:0-352 GCA_012960515.1 Bacteroidota bacterium
CGAAGGCGAACAGGAGCGCGAGGGCAGCGAAGAGCGCGAAGCGGACCTTCTGTCGCGTCGTCATGGTTTCGGAGCGATGCTGCCCAAGTCTAGCGCAGAGACCCCCAGAGAAGGACGAAGCGTCCGCGTGCTCATCGTCGCCGGCCCCGCCGGATCCGGAAAGACGACGGTGGGGCGCGCCGCGGCCGCTCGCCTCGGGTGGGCGTTCGTGGACGCGGACGACTACCACGCCGCGGACTCCCTGCGCAAGATGGCGCGAGGGGAGGGACTGACAGACGCCGACCGCGCACCGTGGCTCGCCCGGCTGGCGGCGCTCGTCGGCGAGCGGGTCCGTGCGGGACCGCCGACGGTC
>DUBD01000065.1:418-6029 GCA_012960515.1 Bacteroidota bacterium
GCTCCTCTTGCCGGGGGCGTCTCTCGTCTGGCTGTCCGTCCCCGCCGACGTGCTCCGCCAGCGGCTGACGGGGCGCGGCGAGCACGTTGCGGGCGCGGACCTTCTGGCGAGTCAACTGTCGGACGCGGAGCCTCCGGTATCGTCGTGCGCGGTCCACGTCGTGGACGGACAGCAGCCCTTTGAGAGCGTCCTCCGCCAGGTCCAGGCCGCTGCGCGCACCCCGTAGCGGCGCTATGCGCTCACGCGATTGGGAGGGGCGGTGTCCGAGGGGCCTGCGGCGGCCGCGGGCGCGGACTGCTCGCCCGCCTCCATCAGCGCGAGGATGCGTTCCGCCTCCGCCACCTCGCGCTCGCGCCGTTCCAGGTCCATCAAGCGCTCGTCGAGTTCAAGGACCGTCCGCGCGTCCATCTCGTCCCGCGACCGGCGGCGTGGGCGCGAAGGAGCGGCCTCGGCCGGCTGGCGGCGACGGCGGAAGAGGACGACGCCCGTGACGGCGGTGGTCAGGAGCGTGAGGAAGGCGGCGCCGAGGAGCGCGTCCATGTTCGCATCTCCGATGCCGAGGAGCGCAGTGACGAAGGTGAGCGCCTGGAGCGCGAGGAGGGCGGTATCGGAACGGGACATGCGTCAGGTGCGGACGCGCAGGGGCGTGGTGGAAGGATCGGTCGGTTGGGCCATGGGAGCGCTTTGCTCACCGACCGCGACCAACTGGCGGATGCGGTCGGCCTCGGCGGATTCGCGCTCGCGGCGCTCCAGCGCCTCCAGCCGCGCATCGATATCGAGCAACTGGCGGGCGTCGAATTCGTCGGCCTCGGCCGCCAGCGCGCGGCGGGACGGCTCAACGGGGGGGGCGGTGTTCCGACGGAGCACCCAGGCCCCGTTGATGAGTGTCGTCACGAGTGTGAGCGCGAGCGCCATGCCCATGGGGTCCACGTGCTGAGCGGCCAGCCCAACGACGGCCATCAGGAGGGTAGCGACGTTCAGCGCGACGAGCGCCCAATCGGACTTCGACATGAGAACGGGAATAACAGAGGGGAAGCCCCCGCTACGGAGCTTCCCCTTGGAAAGGTGCGGTCCCCCGTGAGAGCGCGGGGGACCCGCGGTCCCTACGCGATGGTCACGTTCTCGTCCAGGTAGACATCCTGGATCGCGTTGAGAATCCGGACGCCCTCGTCCATCGGCTTCTGGAACGCCTTACGGCCGGAGATCAGCCCGAGGCCGCCGGCGCGCTTGTTGATGACCGCCGTGCGGACCGCCTGCGCCATGTCGTTGGCACCGGAGCCGCCGCCGGAGTTGATGAGGCCGGCGCGGCCCATGTACCCGTTGGCCACCTGGTAGCGCGTGAGGTCGATCGGGTGATCGCTCGTGAGCTCGGAGTAGATCCGCTCGTCCAGCTTGCCGTAGGAGGAGTCGCCGGTGTTGAGCGCCTTGAAGCCGCCGTTGGAGACCGGCTGCTTCTGCTTGAGGATGTCCGCCTCGATCGTCGCGCCGAGGTGGTTGGCCTGGCCCGTCGTGTCCGCGGAGGCCTCGTGGTTGACGCCGTCAATCTGGAAGGCGCTGTTGCGCACGTAGCACCAAAGGATGGTGGCCATGCCGAGCTCGTGGGCGAGCGCGAAGGCCTCCGAGACCTCCTGCAGCTGGCGCATCGACTCGTCGGAGCCGAAGTAGACCGTCGCGCCGATGGCGGCGCAGCCCATGTTCCAGGCCTCCTCCACCCGCGCGTACATCACCTGGTCGTAGGTGTTGGGGTAGGTGAGGAGCTCGTTGTGGTTGATCTTGAGGATGAACGGGATCTTGTGCGCGTACTGCCGCGCGACGGAGCCCAGCGCGCCGTACGTGGTCGCGACGGCGTTGCAGCCGCCCTCGATGGCGAGCTCCACGATCTTGGCGGGGTCGAAGTAGATCGGGTTCTTGGCGAACGAGGCGCCGCCGCCGTGCTCGATGCCCTGGTCCACCGGGAGGATGGAGAGGTAGCCGGTGTCCGCCAGTCGGCCGTGGCTGAACATCTGCTCCAGCGAGCGCATGACCGGGATGGAGCGGTCCGTGGGGCCGAAGATGCGGCTCACCCAGTCCGGGCCGGGGAGGTGGAGCTGGTCCTTCGAGATCTTCGGGTCCGAGAAGTTGAGGAGGCTGTCGGCTTCGTCGCCGAGGAGCTCTTCGATGTGGGAGGTGGTGACCTCTGCCATGTCGGGGAGGGGTGTGTCGAGGGGAACGGGGCGAAGATAGACGGGGCGGCGCCCTTTGCAGATCCGAGTACGTGAGGGGGAGGCGTGGAAGCGCTCCCGCGGCCCCGATTTCTCACGCGAGCGTCGAGACCTCGGGCCAGATCGCGCCGGGGTCGGCCAGCCACTCGGGGAGGTGCTGCGCGAGGAGCGGGGCCGTCAGCAGCCCCTTCGCGCCGAGCCCCGTGAAGGCCCACACACCAGACGCGACCGGACCGAGGAGCGGCAGCCGCCCCGGGCGGACCGAGGCGGGCACGGTCAGCCGGACCCCCGCGCGGGCCTCCAGCACGTCCGCGCCTTCGAGCACCGGGACGAGCGCCGCCGCGCGCTGGCGGAGGTCCTCGGCGGCCTCGGGCGTGGGCGCGAGCGTGGTGAACGAGTGCTCGAACGTCGCGCCGACGACCACCTCGCCGGGTGCGAGCGGGACCACGTAGCCCGCGCCGGAGACGGGCGGGATCCGCAGGTCAGGCGGTGCCGCAAGCTGGAGCGTCTGGCCCTTGACGCGTTGGAGCGGGAGATCGGGCGCGAGGGCGCGGGTGCCATCGCCGGTGCAGAGCAGGAGCGTGCGCGTCCGGATCTCCGGCGCCTCCGCGGATTCGCTGCGGACCACGAGCCGACCGTCGCGCCCGCCCGACCAGCCCGCCAGCCGGGCGTGGAGCACCTCGGCACCGCGGTGTCGGGCCTCCGACAGCACGGCCTCCACCAACCGCGGGATCTCGACGTGCCCGCCCTCGCGCACCCAGAGAGCCCCGTGGGGCGCGCGCACGGCCGGGTGTGCCTCGCGAGAGGAGCCCGGGGAGAGCCAGCGCAGCCGCTCGGGGTGCGCCGCCGCGCGCTGGCGGAAGACCTCGGCTTGCCGCTCGTCGCGGGCAGGACGGAGGAGCCCGCCGAGCTGGAGCGGCACGTCCGACGACTCCGCCAGCCGGGCGAGGGCGTCCAGCGCGTCGGTCGCGCGCCAGGCCCGCTTGGCTTTCCGGCCGAGGAACGGGTTGACCAGCCCCGCGGCGGCGTGGCTCGCGCCGGGCCGTCCGTCGTCCAGCACGAGCACGCGGGTGTAGGGCGCGAGGGCGAGGGCGGCGCAGGCCCCCGCCAGCCCGGCCCCGGCGATCACGATCTCGGAGTTCATGGGTCCTCGGTAGCTTCCGGCCCCAAGCTATCCGCGCATGACCCGACTGCTCCTCCCTCTCGCCGCGCTGGCGCTCGCGCTCACCGGAACCGCCAGCGCGCAGGACTGCTCGCCTTCCGTCGCGGAGCAGCGCGCCCCGATCCTCCTCCAGATCGCGGGGGACGACCCCGCCGCTGCCGAGGCCGTGCGCGCGTACGTCTGCGCCTACCGCGCCGACGCGCTGACCACGTCTGCCGACCTCTTCCGCGCGATCGCACTGCGCGATACCCTCGTCTCGCGATTGGACCCGCGCGTGGAGGGCTGGTTCTTCTCAGACGAGGGCGAGCGGTACGATGCCGCCGAAGCACTCTACGCCGAGACCGAGGCTCTCGCGCTGCGCCCCGTTCAGGCCGAGGGCATGATCTTCGGGCTCACCGTCGGTCCGCTGATGGACGGCGTCGCGACGGTGCTCGCGCCGGCGGACCTGATCCATTATTTGGACTTCGCAGACGCGGAAGGGGAGGGCGCGGGCAGCGAGTATCCGTTTAGCTGGCTGGATCCCGAGGTCCGCATGATCCTCGCGGGCGAGGCGCTCCGGCGCGACTTCCCCGCCAGCCCGTACGTCGGCGCGACGCAGGCGGCATTTGCCGAGGCGCTCCTGACGCTCGCGAGCCTGCACACGGTGCGGATCGAGGGATGGGACGAGCCGCAGTGGTTCGCGGGCGTCGGCACGAGCGAGTTCTACCCGTGGGCTGCCGAGCGCGAGGCGCTCCAGGCCTTGGTGGACGGCGCGGGCGAGCACGGATCGCGCTACGCCGCGCCCTTCGCCGCGCTGCTCGCGAACCCCTCGGAGGCCGACGGCGGCCCGCTGGCGGTCGTCGCGCTCGCGGGCGAGTGGGGCTCGCACGAGGACGCCGCCGCCCGAACGCTCGCCCACCTCGACGCCGGGCAGGACGTAGCCGGCCCGCTCCTGATCGGCGACGGCTGGCGCGTGGTCTACCGGTACTTCCCCGCCGGGGACGCCCGCGCCGGTGCGGCGCTCAGCACTGCCGAGGCCGCCGGGCTGGCGGTCGAGTTGGTCACGTACACGCCGGGGAGCGAGTGAGCGAGGTCATCGTCGTCGGGGGCGGGATCGCCGGGATGGGGGTCGCGTGGTCGCTCGCGCGCGAGGGCACGGACGTGACGCTCGTGGAGCGCGGGACGCTCGGGCGCTCCGCCTCGTGGGCCGCGGCCGGGATGCTCGCGCCTGCCGCCGAGATCGGCTTCGACGAACTCGACCTCTACGATCTCAGCCGCCAGTCGCTGGCGGAGTGGCCCGCCTTCGCGCGGGACGTGGAGGCCGCCAGCGGCATCGGCGTGGGGTACGACGACGCGGGCGCGCTCGTCGTGGCGGACGACCGGGACAGCGCGCGGGCGCTCCGGCGGCTGTTCCAGTTCCAGGAGTCGCACGGCGTGCCGGTCACGTGGCTCTCGGGGGCGGAGGCCGCTGAGATGGAGCCCGCACTGACCTCGCGGATTCCCGCAGCCATCCATTCGCCGGAGGACCATCAGGTGGACAACCGGGCGGTTGTCCGAGCGCTGGCGGCGGCGTGCCGCGAGGCGGGCGTGACGGTCCGCGAAGAGACAACAGTTGAGACAATCGAGCCGGGGCATCCGGCGGCGGTCGTGCTGGACGGGGGCGAGCGACTGGCGGCGCCGGTCGTCGTGATCGCGGCGGGGGCGTGGAGCGGTCGGCTGGCGGGACTGGATCCGGCCCCGCCGATCCGGCCCATCAAGGGGCAGGCGCTCTCGCTGCGTATGAACGCCGACGTACAGTTCTCACACTTCATCCGCGCGCCTCGCGCCTACCTCGTGCCGAAATCCGACGGCCGCCTCGTCGTCGGCGCGACGAGCGAGGACCGCGGCGACGACCTCGCGCTGACGGCGGGCGGGCTCTACCGCGTGCTCGAAGGCGCCGTCCGCGTGGCGCCGGGCGTGGAGGAACTGGACGTGATCGAGACGTGGGTGGGGCTCCGGCCTGCGAGTCGGGACCATGCGCCGATCCTCGGGCGCAGCCGCCAGCCGGGCATCGCGATGGCGGCGGGCGCGTACCGCCACGGCGTTCTGCTGCTTCCCGCGATGGCGCGGATCGTCTCGCGAGATGTGCTCGTGATGCTGGCGGGCAACGCCAGCGAGGTGCCGGACGCGCTCTCGCCGCAGCGCTTCGAGGCTTAGGCTCTGTCCGGTGATTCGGAGCGAGGCCGAACGCGAGGACCGGGGGCGGCCCGCGAGGAGCGCGAAGCAGGCG
>DUBD01000066.1:0-12794 GCA_012960515.1 Bacteroidota bacterium
GGGGCAGCGTGTCTTCCTGCTTTCTACGGACTCGGCACACAGCCTGTCCGACGCGCTCGGGGTCGGGGTGGGCCCCAGGCCGGTGTGTATCGAGCCCCGGCTGATGGCGCAGGAAGTTGCTGCAATCGACGAGCTCGATCGGGGCTGGGGCGAGATCCAACGCTGGCTGCGTGAGCTGCTGCGCGAGGAGGCGGATGAGCTGGTGCGCGCCCGTGTGCCCGCCGGTGATCTCGGCCTCGATCTCGTCCGTGATCGGGCCGTCTCCGTCGAGCTGGCGGAGCTGGCCTTCGCGGTCGAGCACGTCTGCGACGAGGTCGCGCACGCGGGCGCTCTCGCCCTTGTAGCCCTCGGCGGAGAGCTCCGCACCCTGCACCACGTACTCCGCGTTGGGAAACGTGGGCCGGTACTCCGCGCCGACGGGCGTGACGGCGCCGCCGGCGTGGTCGAAGTGGAGGTGTGAGAAGAGGACGCCGGTCACGTCCTCCGGGGAGACGCCGTGCCGCGCGAGGTTCTCGCCGATGACCTCCGTGCCGCGGCCCTCCGCCCACGAGCCCAGCCCGGTATCCAGCAGGAGCGTCTCGCTCGGCGTGCGGACGAGGAGCGGGCAGACGGAGACGAACAGCGTCCCCGGCGGGAGCGGGTCGCCCTCGGTGTGCGGCACGAACCGCTTGTCTAGGCCGACGGTGAAGCGGCCTTCGGGGAGGGCGTGGATCTCGAGCGCGCCGAACTGCATGGTGTGCGGGGTCTGGGGACCGAAGGCTCGCGCCGGTCGGTTCTCCACACCGGGGACAGCGTGTGGATAAATCGGCGGATGAGGCCGGAGAGAGCGGCCATTGCGAAGGGCCGCGCCCGCCCGCAGCCTCCGCCAGCCGGGGCAGGGGACCCGTTCCCACTGGCGGCTGACGCTTTCCCGCTGGCGCTACTCCTCGCCAGCGCGCTCGTACGCCGCGATGATGTCCTTGACCAGCTTGTGCCGCACCACGTCGCCCTTGCCGAAGTCCACGAAGCCGATGCCGTCCACGCCTTCGAGGATCTCGCGCGCCTGGATGAGCCCGCTGTCGCGGCGGTTGGGGAGGTCCGTCTGCGTCACGTCGCCGGTGATGATCGCGCGGCTGCCCGCCCCGATGCGCGTGAGGAACATCTTCATCTGGTTGCCGGTCGCGTTCTGCGCCTCGTCCAGGATGACGAACGCGGAGTTGAGCGTGCGCCCGCGCATGTACGCCAGCGGCACGATCTCCACGACGTTCTGGTCCAGATAGCCGCGGAGCTTCTCGCGCGGCACCATCTCTTCCAGCGCGTCGTAGAGCGGGCGGAGGTACGGGTCCACCTTGTCGCGGAAATCGCCCGGGAGGAAGCCGAGGCTCTCGCCCGCCTCCACCGCCGGACGGCAGAGCACGATCTTTTTGACCTGCCGGCTCTTGAGCGCGCTCACCGCCAGCGCCACGGCGGTGTACGTCTTCCCCGTGCCCGCGGGGCCGACGGCGAACACGATGTCCTGGCCTCGCGCGGCCTCCACGAGCTGCGTCTGACCGGTCGTCTTCGCCTTCACCGTCCCGCCGGTCGGCGTGAAGAGGATGGCGTCTGCGCCCCCACCGACGCGCTGGCCCGAGCGGACGCTCGAAAGGTCCAGGACCGTCGCGACGTCGTTCTCCGTCAGCGTGCCGTTGCGGTTGAGGATGACCACGAGCTCGTCCACGACGCGGAGGATCCGGTCCAGCTCGGCCTCGGGGCCGCGGAGGTGGAGCCGGTTGCCTCGCGCCACGACGCGGGTGTCCGGGAACGCGCCCTCGATCTTGCGGAGGTACACGTCGTTGAAGCCGAAGAGCAGCAGCGGCTCGGCGTTCTCGATTTCGTACGTGCGGTCGATGGTCTCGGCCAAAGCGGGATGCGGTTGGGTGCGGGAGGCTAGGGGGCGTCGGGTGACGGCGGCGTGTCTGATGCGGTGCGCGGGCGGAGCCAGCGGAGCGGGTCCACGGCGGTCTCGCCCTCGAACACCGCGAAGAAGAGCCGGGGTCCGCGCCGCTCGTCGCGCGTGCCGGCAGCCCCGACGAGCGCGCCCACGCTCAGCGTGTCGCCCTGCGACACGTCCACGCGCGAGAGGTTGCCGTAGACCGTCGTGAAGCCGTCGTGTTTGAGCATGACGTACGTCCCGAAGGCCGCCATCGCGCCGACGCGCGTCACGCGTCCGCCGAACGCCGCTCGGACCGCCTCGCCCGGCGCCGTCGCCACGTCGATGCCGACGGCCTCCGTGAGGGTGCCGGTCTCCGGGTCCCGCCGCTGGCCGAAAAACCCCACGACGGTGCCATCCGCGGGCCAGGGGAGGCGGCCTTCGTTCGCGGCGAACGTGGGCGCCAGCGCGAGAGGAGCGGGCGCCTGGGCGGCGACGGGCTCTGGCTCCGGTGGCGGAGGCGGGGGCGGCTCGGCGGGAGGGGGCGTGCTGCCGCAGGCGGCGAGGGTGAGCGCGGCGGCGAGGAGGACGAAACGGCGCATAGGCACGGAGGGTACGCCCACCGAACGCCGCTCGCTGCCCGAACGTGCGTGCCGCTGGCGGCGCGCCTCGGCGCGAGCTTCCCCTTCCATGCCTGTCCTCACCGTCCTCGCGCTCCACGGCTTTATGGGCCGCTCCGCCGACTGGGACGCCGTCGCGGCGGACCTGGGGAGCGCCGCCCGCGTGCTCGCGCCCGATCTCGCGGGGCACGGCGAGGCGCGCGACCTCCCGGCCGACTTCGACGCCGAGGCCGACCGGCTGGCGGGGCGGATCGGCGAGCCGGTCGTCGTGGCCGGGTACTCGATGGGCGGGCGGCTGGCGCAGCACCTCGCGGTCCGACATCCCGAGATCGTCCGCGGCCTCGTGCTCGTGTCCACATCCCCGGGGCTGCGGACGGAGGCGGAACGCGCCGCCCGCCGCGCTGTGGACGCCGAGCGCGCCCGCGCCATCGCGGAGGACTTCCCGGCGTTTCTGGAGCGCTGGTACCGGCTCCCGCTCTGGGGCGGCCTCGCCGAGAGCCTCCGCCAGCGGCTCGTGGCGGACCGCCTCGCGCACAACGACCCCGCCGCGCTCGGCCGCTCCCTCGCGGGGATGGGTACCGGAGCAATGGCGCCGCTCTGGTCCGATCTTTCGCGGATCCGCGTCCCGGCCGCTGCCGTCGCAGGGCTGCGCGACCCGAAATACGTCGCGCTCGCCGATGAGATGGCGCGCGCCGGCCCCCTCCGCGTCACGCTCGTCCCGGAGGCCGGGCACGCGCTCCTCTCCGAGGCGCCGCACGCCGTCGCGGACGCCATCCGCACCGTTCTCTTCCCCTGACCCGCTGGCGCCCGGCCTCGGCGAGAGGCACCGCCAGCGCGCCGACCCCAACCGCCCCCGCTCCATGCCCGCCAAGCCGCACCACTTCACCCACCGCCCCTCCATCTCCGGCCCGTTCTCCTGGGAGAGCGTCGGGGAGTTCGAGGACATCATCTACGAGAAGGGCGCGGCGGACACCAACACCGAGGGCATCGCGCGGATCACGATCAACCGCCCCGAGGTCCGCAACGCGTTCCGCCCCACGACGGTGACGGAGATGATCCGCGCCATCGACGACGCGCGGGACGACCCCTCGGTCGGCGTGATCGTGCTGACGGGCGCCGGCGACAAGGCGTTCTGCTCCGGCGGCGACCAGCGCATCCGCGGCGAGCACGGCTACAAGGAGATGGAGGGCGGCCAGGAGACCGGGATGCAGCGGCTCAACGTGCTGGACTTCCAGACCCGCATCCGGAAGTGCCCGAAGCCGGTCATCGCGGCCGTCAACGGCTGGGCCGTCGGCGGCGGGCACGTGCTCCACGTCGTCTGCGACCTCAGCATCGCGAGCGACAACGCCCGGTTCATGCAGACCGGCCCGAAGGTCGGCTCGTTCGACGCGGGCTACGGGACGGCGCACCTCGCGCGGATCGTGGGCCAGAAGAAGGCGCGCGAGATCTGGTTCCTCTGCCGCGACTACTCCGCGCAGGAGGCGCTGGACATGGGGCTCGTCAACACCGTCGTTCCGCTGGCGGAGCTGGAGCGCGAGACCGTGCAGTGGTGCCGCGAGATCCTCCAGAACTCGAACATCGCGATCCGCATGATCAAGGCCGCCGCGAACGCGGACGAGGACGGCGGCGCCGGCCTCCAGGAGCTGGCGGGCCACGCGACCATGCTCTTCTACATGACCGAGGAGGGCCAGGAGGGCAAAAAGGCCTACGTGGAGAAGCGGAAGCCCAACTTCGACGCCGACGGCTACCGCCCGTAGCACCCGGCCCGTACGACCGCCGCCCTCTCCGGTCCTCATCGCGAGGCCAGAGCGGGCGGCGTCGTATTCAGGCGGTGTGCTGCGTTAGCGGACCGCCAGCAGCTCTACGTCGAACTCCAGCGTGGCGCCGGCGGGGATGCCGCTGCCCGGGGGCGGGTTGTCACCGTAGCCCTCTTCCGGCGGGACCTGGAACGTCTTGAACTCGCCGACGGTCATCCCGATGACGTTGTTGCGGAAGCCCGGGATGAGCCCCTCGTCCAGCACGAACGTCAGGCCGATGCTGCCGTCGAAGACGGTGCCATCGGTGAGGCGGCCTTCGTAGGCCACGGTAACGAGATCGCCGTACTCCGCGACGCTCGAGTCCGAGTCGTTGGAGTCGCAGGCGGCGAGGAACAGCGCGAGGGAAAGAAGCGCGAGGCGGCGCATGGGCGTGGGGGAGTGTTCGGGGCGCGAACCTACGGCGAGCCGCCGCCGAGAGGCGCCGCCAGCGGGCCGCGCTCGGGACAACCGCGCTACTCCGCCGCGACGGCCGAGGGCGAGCCCTCCACGACCTCCGCCTGTCCGTCCGCCGCCACGCGCGTCCGCCGCATCACGATGGGCAGTCGCCGCCCGATGCCGAACGCCTTCGGACTCACGCGGAGGCCCGGCGCCGCCTGCCGCCGCTTGTACTCGTTGCGGTCCACCATCTTCGCGATGCGCTCCACCGTCGCGCGGTCGAAGCCCGCCTTCACGATGGCATCTACGGACGCGTGCGCCTCGATGTAGTGCTCCAGGATGGCGTCCAGCACGTCGTACGGCGGGAGGCTGTCCTGGTCCACCTGGCCCGGCTTCAGCTCCGCGCTCGGCGGCTTCGTGATGGTGTTCTGCGGGACGATCTCGCGCCCGGCGCGGCGGTTGATCTCGCGCGCGAGGGCGTAGACCTCCTGCTTGAACACGTCCGCGAGGACCGCCAGCCCGCCGCTCATGTCGCCGTAGAGCGTCGCGTAGCCGACGGCCATCTCGGACTTGTTGCCGGTGGTCAGCAGCAGGTGCCCGAACTTGTTGGAGATGGCCATGAGCGTGAGCCCGCGGCTCCGCGCCTGCACGTTCTCCTCCGCGATGCCCTCGGCTGTGCCCTCGAACAGCGGCGCGAGCATCTCGCCGAAGGCGTCCACCGCCGGCCGGATGGCGACCTCGTGGAACTCGATGCCGAGGTTCTGCGCGAGGGCCTCGGAGTCCGAGACGGAGCCCGCGGAGGAGTAGACGGAGGGCATGGTGACGCCCATCACGCGGTCCGCCGCCGCCGCCAGCGCGCAGGTGACCGCGGAGTCGATGCCACCGGAGAGCCCGATGAGGGCCTTCTCAAAAACGCCGTCGCCGGTCTTGCGGACGTAGTCCGCGATGCCGAGGACGAGGGCGTCGTGGATCTCGCCGATGGCGTCCGGCTGGCGGGGCGTCTGAGCGGGGCCGGGGGCGTCCGTGTCCCAGATCGCGAGGGCTTCCTCCCAAAGCGGGAGGCGGAGGCGCTCCTCGCCGTCGGCGCCGTGGACGCGGCTGTCGCCGTCGAAGATGAGCTCCGTGTTCGCGCCGACGGTGTTGACGTAGACGAACGGGACGCCGTGCTCGCGGCAGCTCTCGGCGATGATCGCGGCCCGCTCCTCCGGCTTGCCGACGCTGTACGGGCTCGCGCTGATGTTGACGAAGAGGTCGATCCCGAGCGCCGCCAGCTCGTCGATGGGGTTGGCGCGGTAGAGGTGGTAGGGGGCGTGCTCCTCGTTGTTCCACATGTCCTCGCACACGTGGAGCCCGAGCCGGAGGCCGTCCACCTCCACCACGCGCCGCTCCTCGCACGGCTCGAAGTAGCGGTACTCGTCGAACACGTCGTAGGTGGGGAGGAGCGTCTTCGAGATCGCGTCCTGCACCGCGCCGTCCTGGATCACGAGCGCGCTGTTGTAGAGCCGCTTCCCCTTCGGCGTCTCGTTCACCGTCGGCGCGCCGATGATGAGCGCCAGCCCGGCGGGCGCCTCCGCGGCGATCCGCTCCACGGCGGCCTCCACGTCACGGATGAACTGCGGGCGGTCCAGCAGGTCCATCGGCGGGTAGCCGGTGACGCAGAGCTCGGGGAAGACCGCGAGGCGCGCGCCCTGCTCGGCGGCGCGGCGGGCGTCCCGGAGCACGAGGGCCACGTTCCCGGCGAGGTCGCCGACGATGGGGTTGGTCTGGCAGAGGGCGATCTTCACGGCGCGAGGGGCGGGGAGGGGGGAAGAACGGGCGGACCGCGCGCGGGTGCCACGGCGGCGAGGATACGCGAGGCGTCTTCGCGGAGCGCTGGCGGCCTGGCTCGGCGAGGGGCGCCGCCAGCGGGGCGGGTGAAGAGCGCGAGGGGCGCGGACCCGAGGCCCGGCCCCGTCGTTCCCCGTCGGAACAACCATCCGACACCCGTGGCGCTCCCGCTCTCCGTCCTCGACCTCGTCCCCATCACGACCGGCTCCACCGCCTCCGAAGCCCTCGCGCGGACCGTCCAGCTCGCGCAGGTCGCGGAGCGCGCCGGCTACGAGCGCGTCTGGTACGCGGAGCACCACGGGATGCCGAGCATCGCGTCCTCCGCGCCGGAGGTCGTCATCACGCACGTCGCCGGTGCCACGGAGCGGATCCGCGTGGGCTCCGGCGGGGTGATGCTGCCCAACCACGCGCCGCTGCTCGTGGCGGAGCGGTTTCACACGCTGGAGGCGCTCTTCCCCGGCCGCATCGACCTCGGGATCGGGCGTGCGCCCGGGACGGACCCCGCCCACATCCGCGCGCTCCGCTCGTTCGACGCCGAGCAGTTCCCGCACCAGCTCGCCGAGCTGGCGGGGCTCTCGCGCGGGACGTTCCCCGAGGACCACCCCTTCGCGACCGTCCGCGTGACGCCCGGCGACGTTTCGTTGCCGCCCATCTGGCTCCTCGGCTCCAGCGGCGCCAGCGCGGAGTTCGCCGGCAGCAACGGGCTGGGCTACGCCTTCGCCGCCCACTTCTCCCCGACGCCGCCGGACCCCGCGCTCCGCGCCTATCGCGAGGCGTTCACGCCCTCCGAGGCGTTCCCGGAGCCGCACGCCATCCTCGCGCTGGCGGTCGTCTGCGCCGAGACGGAGGAAGAGGCCCGCCACCTCGCGGGCACGATGGAGCTGGCGTGGGCGCGGATCCGCACCGGCCGGTTCGAGGCGCTGCCCTCGCCGGAGGAGGCCGCCGCGCACGACTACTCGCCCGCCGAGGCGCAGGCCGTCGCGTTCTACCGGCAGGTCTCGGTCGTCGGGACGCCGGAGACGGTGCGGGCGGAGATCGAGCGCCGCGCGGAACGGGCGGGCGCGGACGAGGTGATGGTCACGTCCAACATCTACGACCCGGAGGCGCGGCTGCGCTCGTACACGCTGCTCGCCGAGGCCTTCGAGACGGTCCCGGCGTAGCCCGCGGGTCCGTCCCGCTGGCGGTCGCGGTGGGCGTGAGCCGGTCGCCGCGTAGAGCGGAGCCGCCAGTGCGGCGCGGGGTACCTTCGGGGCGCAGCGTCAGAAGGCCCCCGCTCGCCCCTCATGGACCCCGTCACCCCGTTCGACTGGCACCGCATGTTCCTCGGGGAGGAGCCCCCGTTGTACTTCCTCGAGATCGCCTTCCGCGTTGTCGCGATCTACCTCTTCGCGGCGCTCCTCCTCCGGCTCATGGGTAAGCGCGGGCTCCGCCAGCTCTCGCCGTTCGAGTTCGTCGTCGTCATCGCGCTGGGCTCGGCCACGGGCGACGCCATGTTCTACCCCGAGGTCCCCATCCTCTACGCGTGGGTCGTGATCGCGATGGTGGTCCTCCTGGACCGCCTCTTCGCGCACGCCCAACTCCGCTGGCGCAAGGTCAACACGTTCCTGGAGGGCGAGCCGCGGCCGCTGGTGTGGGAGGGGCGCGTGCTGGAGTCCAACCTCCACGCCGAGGGCCTCCGCCGCGACGAGTTCTTGAGCCTGCTCCGCGAGGAGGGCATCGAGCGCACCGACGAGGTCCGGTTTGCGTTTCTGGAGCGGAGCGGCCGGATCGGCTGGATCCGTGGAGAGGAGGGCGCCGTGGGGACGGAGGCGTCCACGTTCCCGACGGAGATGTCCGGGGACCCCCGGGCCGGGCAGGAGTAGACGCCACGCCTCGCCGTGCGGGCGGTCCGTCTCGCCGGGAGAGAGCGCCAGCGGGGCGGGCTCATCGGTACCCCTGCGCCTGGAGCTCGAACAGCTCGGCGTAGCGGCCGTCGCTCGCGAGGAGCTCCTCGTGCGTCCCGACCTCCTCCACCTCACCCCCATCCAGCACGAGGATGCGGTCGGCCATGCGGACGGTCGAGAAGCGGTGCGAGATGAGGACGGCGGTCTTGCCCTCCGTAAGGTCCTTGAACCGCTCGAACACCTCGTATTCGGCGCGGGCGTCGAGCGCGGCGGTCGGCTCGTCGAGGATGAGGAGCTGGGCGTCTCGCATGTACGCGCGTCCGAGCGCCACCTTTTGCCACTGCCCGCCGCTGAGGTCCACGCCCGTCTTGAACCGCTTGCCGAGCGTCTGCTCGTAGCCCTCCGGCAGGCTCTCGATGACCGCGTCCGCGAGGGATCGCTGCGCTGAGGTCTCGATGCGCGGCCGGTCCTCGCGCTCGGAGATCCGCCCCACGGCGATGTTCTCGGACGCCGTGAGGTGGTAGCGGACGAAGTCCTGGAAGATGACGCCGACCGACTGGCGGAGGCTGTCGAGGTCGTACTCGCGGAGGTCGCGCCCGTCCAGGAGGATGCGGCCCTCGTCGGGGTCGTAGAGCCTCGCGAGGAGCTTGACGAGCGTGGTCTTGCCCGCCCCGTTCTCGCCGACGAGCGCGAGGGCCTCGCCGGCCCGCAGCTCGAAGGAGAGGTGGCGCACGGCCCAGTGCTCGCTCCCGGGGTAGCGGAAGCCCACGTCCTCGAAGACGAACCCCTCGCGGATGGGCTCGGGGACGGGCGGCGCGTCTGCCGCCGAGGCCACGCGCGGCTTGATCTCGAAAAACGAGAACAGGTCCGCGAGGTAGAGCGCCTGCCCGCTCACCGTCGAGAACGACTGGAGCATGGACTCCAGGAGCGAGCGCATCCGTGCGAAGGAGCCCGCGAGGAACGTGAGGTCGCCGATGGTGAACGCCCCCGAGGCCGTCCGGTAGACGATGACGGCGTAGGCCGCGTAGTAGCCCAGCGTCCCGATGGCGGAGAGGACGGCGCCCCACGAGGCGCGGCGGAGCGCGAGCGAGCGGTTGGCGCGGTAGTAGGCGTCCGCCAGGAGGCGGTAGCGCTCGGCGAGGTAGTCGTTGAGGCCGAAGACCTTGACCTCCTTCGCCGTCTCGTCGCTCGCGCCGACGTAGCGGAGGTAGTCCAGTTCACGCCGCTCGGGCGTCCACGAATACGCGAGGCTGTAGCTCTGCGCGTTGAAGTGGGCCTCGCCGAGAAAGGCGGGCACGAGCGCGAGGGCGAGCAGCGCGAGCAGCGCGGGCGCGTACGCCGCCAGCCCGACGCCGAGCGAGACGACGGTGATGGCGCTCTCGGCCTGCCCGAAGACCTGGCTGAGCAGCACGAGGCGGCTCGTCGTCTGGCGCCTCGCGCGCTCCAGGTGGTCGTAGAAATCGGCGTCCTCGAAGTGCGCGAGGTCCAGCGCGGCGGCGTGCCGCATGAGGCGGACGCTCGTCTCGTTCGTGAACAGGTCGCCGAGGAGGGAGTCGCAGAGGGCGGTCCCGCGCCCGAGCACGTCGGAGAGCACCGCCAGCCCGAGCTCGGCAGCGATCAACCACGCGAGCCCTTCCAGCGCGCCGCCCCACGCCGCCCACCCGTCGAGCACGGGCGCGGCTCCGGCCACGCGGACCACCTCGTCCACGATCAGCTTGCCCACGTAGAGCATTGTGACCGGGAGGAGCGCCCGGAGGACGCGGAGCACGACGTTGGCGGAGAACAGCGCGGGGCTCGTGGCCCAGACCAGCCGGAAGAGCGGCGGCAGGTTGGAGAGCGCGCCGAGGCGCTCGCGGAAGGAGAGGTCGGCGGCGGTGCTCTGGGCGCGGCGCGAGCCTCGGGAGCCGGTGGGGATGGGAGGCATGGCGGTGCCACGCGGCTCCGCGCGCGGGGTTCGCCGCGCTGGCGGACGCCCTCGCCGGGACGGAGCGCCAGCCGGTCAAGCGCGACGCCGCCGGGTGATCCGAGAGCGCAGGCCGTACCCGGTCTTCACCGGTGGGCACCGCTGCGCTGATCGCCGCGCGGAGCAGAGCCGCCAGCGGGACGGCGGGTTACTCCGCGCCCTCCCAGGTGAGGATGTCTTCCTCGCTCTTGGTCTCGCTCTGCGGCGGGGAGGCCCAGGCCTCTGCCTCCGGGAGCGCGGGCTTCTTCTCCGTGATGTTGTAGCCGAGCGCCTGCCACTGGTTGGCGAGGTACGCGTTCCACTCCGTGTAGTGGCTCCACTCCTCCGGCAGCTCGTCGTCCGCGTAGATGGCCTCCACCGGGCAGACCGGCACGCACGCGTTGCAGTCGATGCACTCGTCCGGGTGGATGGCGAGGAAGTTGGGGCCCTCGTAGAAGCAGTCCACGGGACAGACCTCCACGCAGTCCGTGTGCTTGCAGTTGATGCAGGGCTGGGCGACGACGTACGGCATAACGAGAGGGGACGAGGGCGGACCGTTACCGGGGGGGAAGGGGCGGCGGCTAGACCGATAGACGATCGGCCGCGAGACGCGCGGCCTAAACTACCGCACCTGAACGGCCCCTCCCGTGTTCCGCGTTCCCGCCCTTCCGCTCCTCGCGCTGGCGCTGCTGCTCTCCGCCTGCGGCGCCTCCAACCGTCTCCACGAGGTCTCGCTGGACGAGGCCCGCGTCGCCATCGTCGCCGCGATCCCGCCGCATCCGCGCGTGCAAGCCGGTCATCCCGGCGAAGGCGCCGTCGACCTCCGCGACCCGCTCGGCACCGTCGCCCGCGTCTCGACCGCCGCCGCGAAGTACCAGCAGGTCCGCCGCGCCCAGTCCCGCCTGGACAGCGCCGTGACCCAGGTAGACGTGGCCGACCGCATCGCGCGGCGTGTCCTCGCGCAGTCCGCCGACGTGCTTCGCATCGCGCCCACCGGCCACCCGGACCAGGCGGACTTCCTGCTAGATCTCCGCATCGCGGACTACGCCCTCGTGGCGGACTCCTTCGAGGGCGCGGTTTACTTCGTGGTGGAGGGGGAACTGCTCTTGCTGGAGGCCGGGACCGGGCGCGAGCTGTGGGACGGCCGCGTGCGGGAGCGCGAGCGGCTGACGAGCTCGCTGTTCGGGCTGCCGCCCTCGGCGGGCAACGTCATCACGGCCCGCGCGCTCTCCAGCCTCTCCTCCGAGGAGATGGCCGCCGGCCTGACGCGCCTCGCGGACTACGCCGCCAGCCGGGTCACCGACCGCCTCCGCCGCGACTACGCCCGCTCCCGCGACGACTACGCGGACCGCTAACCGCCGCGCGCTGGCGGCGCCTCTCGCCGAGACCGCCAGCGGGTCGGACCGGGGAAACGCTGAACGTGCAGCGCGAGGGATCCGGCGGCCGCGGCGGACGTGGGAACGGTCCCCTCACCAACCGCCCCTCCCGCCATGGATTCCCCCAACGAACAGAAAACCGACGGCGCCCTCGACGAAGCCAAGGGCAAGGTCAAGCAGGCCGCCGGCGACCTCACGGACGACGCCTCCCTCCACGCCGAAGGGCAACAGGACGAGGCCAAGGGCAAGCTGAAGCAGGCCGCCGGCGACGCCCGGAAGGCGCTGGACGACCTGACCTAGTCGGCTCCCGCTCGCCAGACCCACGCCCCGGCCGCGATGCAGCAGCCGGGGCGCTTCTGTGTGGTGGGGCGGTTAGGGCTGCGCGGGGCGTGCGCGGTAGACGTAGCCGCGGCGGACCGCGGAGAACGAGCCGGGCGCCGCCAGCCGAGGCGTCTCCAGCCGTTCGCGCGTCTCCGCATCCGCGTCTTCGAGGTAGTCCAGCGCGAGCGTGCCCTCCTCGATCCGGTAGGCGAATGCGGAGAGGATCACGCCGCCGTTTTCGTACAGGAACGTCACCGACCCCGGCGACTCGGACCGCCAGCGCGCGGCGGTGTGGAGGAACGGCGTCCGGTCTCCCGAGACGCGGAAGGTGCCGTCGGCATGGAAGTGGAGCGTGTCGCCCACGGCATGGGGGTAGCTGTGCTCGCGGAGCGTGGTCTCCTCGCCCGCGCGGTACTCCACCGCCGGGAACGTCACCGACCCGCTGGCGGTCGCGGTCTGCCCGGACGCGTCGGTCAGGGAGATCGTGGGGATGGAGAGCGTGGCGCCCTCGCGCGAGAAGACCGGCGCGCCGCCCGCGCTACCCGTGAACAGGCCGATGGGGCCGCCCGGACTCTGGAGCACGGCCTCGCCGGGATCGTTGCGGTTGTTGCCGAGGTCCAGCCAGACCGCGTAGGCCCCGCCCTCGCGGAAGCGCACGAACTGCGGCGCGACGGCCTGGGCGTCCAGCACGTGAGTGAGCGTGGCCGTCGCATCGCCCTGGATCTGGATGCCGCCTGCGATGGCC
>DUBD01000066.1:12833-34813 GCA_012960515.1 Bacteroidota bacterium
GGGAGCGTCTGGTCCACGCGGCTCGTGACGTAGGACTCGATGCCCGCATCGGTCAGCACCCAGGAGCCGATCAGCGGGCTGGGGGCGGCGGGATCGGAGGGATCGCAGGCGGAGAGCGCGAGCAGGAGTGCGAGTGCCAGAACGAAGCGCATTCGAGACGAGGCGTGGGGCGAAGAGGCGGGCGTCTCCCGCACAGGATAGACGCCCGCTGCGCCCTCCCGGTCACGCGCGAGGCGACCCGGCGCGGCCTGTCGTAGTCTCCAGTCCACTTCCACCACTCCGTAACCCCATGTTCGACAAGCTCAAAGACCAGGCCGGCGACCTCGCGAAAAACATCGCCAGCAACGACAGCGTCAAGGAGAAGGCCGAAGACCTCATCGATCAGGCCGCGGACAAGGCCTCTGAGCTGGCACCGGACGCGCTCAAGGACGCCGCCAGCGGCGCGGCGGAGAAGGCGGCCGATGCCGCGAAGACCGCGCTGGGCGGCCTCAAGGACACGATGGGCTCGTAGCGCTTCGCGGCCCTCCGGGAATCGGCCGTTGCGTCGTACCCTCCGGTTCGCTCTTCCCCCGCTCCCATGTTCGACAAGCTCAAGGACCAGGCCGGCGATCTCGCCAAGAACCTCGCGGACAAAGCCGGCGACCTCGCGGGCGACCTCGCCGAAACCGCCGAGGACCTCGCAGACAAAGCCGGCGACGCGATCTCCGACGCGATCCCGGACGACATCGAGGACAAGGTGAAGGACGTAGCCGGCAAGGCCGTCGAGGGCGCACGAGACGCCATCGAGGGGCTGAGCGACAAGGTCCGCGGCGAGGATTAGACGCCTCGTTCCGTACCCCCGACTCGCGCCCCGGCCGGATTCGTCCCGCCGGGGCGCCGCTGTAGATGACGGCCTCCGCGCGCCCCGCCCCGTTTCCCCGCCCGTTCTGGGTCCTCTTCGCCGGGACACTCGTCAACCGGCTCGGGCTCGTCGTGCTGCCGTTCCTGACGCTCTACCTGACGGGCGTGAAGGGCTACAGCGTGGAGGCCGCGACGCTCGTGGTCAGCCTCCACGGCGCGGGCGGCTTCGCGGCGGGGTTCGCCGGCGGCGCGCTGGCGGACCGTCTTGGGCGGAAGGCCGTGCTCGTGGGGAGCCTGCTGGGCGGCGCCGTGCTGTTCGCCGTCTTGCCCGAGGCCGAAGCGTTCGTCGCGCTGGCGGGGCTGATGGTCGGGGCCGGGCTGGTGGGGGAGTCCTACCGCCCCGCCGTCTCCGCGGCCGTCTCCGATCTGGTGGAGCCCGCGCGGCAGGCGCGCGCCTTCGCGCTGATGTACTGGGCCATCAACGTGGGCGCGGCCGTCGGTCCCGCGGTGGGCGGGCTGCTGGCGGAGCGCGTGGGCTACCGCGCGCTGTTCTGGGTGGACGCCGTCACGATGGCCACGTTCGCGCTCGTCGTGGCGCTGGGCGTCCCCGAGACGCGGCCGGACGAGCCCGCCGGCCGTCCCCGCCCCCGGGGCCGGCTCCGCCTCGCGCTGAGAGACCCCGCACTCGTGGGTCTGGCGTGCGCCTCGCTCGCCGTCGGGACCGTGTTCATGCAGGCGTTCAGCACGCTCCCGCTCGTCATGCGCGCGGACGGGCTGGGCGAGGCCGCGTTCGGGCTGGCGGTGACCGTCAACGGCGGGATCGTCGTGGCGCTGAGCCTGCCGGTGGCGCGGTGGGCCGAGACGCGGATCGGGCCGGGGCTGCTGGCGGGCGCGGCGGCGGTGATCGGGCTGGGCGTGGGCGGGCACGTCTTCGCGGACACCCTCGGCGGCCACCTCCTCGCGGCGGCGGTGTGGTCCGTGGGCGAGGTCGCCTTCCTGCCGTTCGTGCCCGTGGCGGTGGCGCGGCTGGCGCCGGACGAACTCCGCGCGACGTACCAGGGCGTGAGCCAGGCGGGCTGGGGGCTGGCGCACATGCTGGGGCCGGCGCTCGGCGGGCTGACCCTCGCGAGGGTAGGGGAGGGCGCGCTCTGGGGCGGAGGCGCTGCGCTGGCGGGGCTCTCAGCGCTCGGGATCCTCGCGTTCCGCCTCGGCGCGGACCGGCGCTAGCGGTACGTTCCGACCATGCGCCCGACCGTCCTCCTCGCCCTCCTCGCGCTCGCCGCCTGCACGGACCGTGAGCCCGCTCCCGAGCCCTCCGCACCACCCGCCGAGCCCGTCGCGGCGCCCCTCGACACGGCGCTCGTGATCCCCGGCGGGACGACGCGGATCGGCGTGCTGGCGGACGAGGTCGGGATGGCGCACGAGCGGCCGGCGTTCGCGGCCGAGGTGGACTCGTTCCTCCTGGACCGCTCGCCCGTGACCGTCCAGCGCTTCCGCCAGTTCGTGGAGGCCACGGGCCACGTCACGCAGGCGGAGACCTTCGGGGACGGCGCGGTGATGGACCCGCAGACGGGCGGATGGGCGCTCGTCCCCGGCGCCGACTGGCGGACGCCGCGAGGCCCCGCCGCCGGTCTCGCCCCGGACGCGCACCCCGTCACGCAGGTCTCCTTCGCGGACGCCGAGGCGTTTTGCGCCTGGGACGGCGGCCGCCTCCCGACGGAGATCGAGTGGGAGCACGCGGCCCGCGGCGCGACGGACAGCCGCAGCCCCTACGCCTGGGGCGACGCGCTGGACGAGGGCGGGCGCCTTCGCGCCAACACGTGGACCGGCACCTTCCCCGGCGGCGACGATGGCGCGGACGGCTACCGCTCCGGCACGAGTCCCGTCGGCGCGTTTGGCGAGACGCCGCTGGGGCTGACGGACATGGGCGGCAACGTCTGGGAATGGACGGACGCGTGGTACCGGCCGTACCCGCTCACCGCCTCGGACGGGGCGCCCCCGCCGGGGCCGAGCGGCGCGCCGGAGCGCGTGCAGCGCGGCGGCTCGTACCTGTGCCACCCGTCCTACTGCCACGGGTACCGCGTGAGCGCGCGAAGCTCCTCCACGCCGGAGTCCGCGCTGGCGCACGTGGGCTTCCGGTGCGCGCGGGATCTCGCGGGGTAGCCGCGAGGGCCTGTGCCTCGCGCCCGCCGTGCGGTAGGTTTTCGCGATGCGATCTCTGCTCTTCTCCCTCGCCCTCGCCGCGCTGGCGGCCTCGCTCGGCGGCCCCGCCAGCGCGCAGGTGCGGTGGGAGCGGCTCCCCGACCTCTACCCCGGCGGCGACCGCTTCGACGGGATCGCGTGGCTCCGCGGCCCGGCCCCCGACGCCGACACCCTCCTCGCGTTCCGGTCCCAGCCCTTCCGCTTCGACGAGGCGACCGGGACGTGGGAGGAGGTCTGCTCCCTCCCGTGCTTTGCCAATGACCTCCTCGTCACCCACCGGCAGACCCTCGTCATGGGAGCACGCTCCGGCCCGACGAACATCGACCGCTCCACGGACGGGGGCCGGACGTGGGTGAAGGACGTCGCGCGGAACTACGGCGCCGAGGTCCTCTTCGAGGCCGAGCTCGCCGCCTTCCGCGACAGCCTCGGCGGGCCCGCCGTCTTCGCCGGCATCGGACAGGTCCTCCGCTCCCTCGACGACGGCGCGTTCCACACGTGGGGGCCGCCGCGGAGCGCGCTCGGCGACGTCGCCTCCTTCGCCGAGCTCGGGCCCTCGGCGGAGATCCCCACCGGCCGGCTCTTCGCCGGCCTCTACAACGGCGTGAGCTCCTCCGAGGACGCGGGGGAGACGTGGCGCCCGACGGGGCTCTACGCGTCCGGGGGGTACGTGGCGGACGCGCTCTCGGTCGCGCCCGACCCCGCGCACCCCTACGGCGGCGTGGTCTACGCCTCGGGCCGGGCGTTCGGGCCGCGGCGGGGGATCGTCGCGCGCTCGGAGGACGGGGGGGCGACGTGGGAGGAGGTGCTGACGGTGGTGCCGGGGGACTACGGGCTCGAGAACCCGATCATCGCCCGGGCCCTCGTCGTGGACGACGGGCGCGGGGGGACGGAGGTGTGGACGAGCGCGGCGACGGTCGTAGGTCCGGGGCCGTACCCGGGGGTGCTGCTGCGCCTGCGCGGGGGGGCGTGGGAGGACGTGACGGCGGGCGGGTTCGGGGGCGAGGGGGTGAACGAGTTCGCGATGGCCCGGGACGGGCGGCTGTACGCGGCGACGGGCCGGGGCCTGTGGCGGACGGTGGAGGCGGTGGGGCGCCCGTGGCCGGCGGTGTCGGGGGAGGCGGGGCCGCCCGAGCCCGCGGGAGACCTCACGCTGGTCGTGGAGCCGAACCCGAGCGCGGGCCGGGCCGCCGTGCGCTGGCGGCAGGCGTCGGCGGGCGCGGCGCGGGTCTCGGTCCTCGACGCGCGGGGCCGGGAGGTGCTCGTCGTCTCGGAGGGCTACCGCCCCTCGGGCGAGCACCGGATCGAGGTGGACGCGTCGGGTCTGGCGCCGGGGGCGTACGTCGTCCGCGTCGTCACGCCGGGCGGGACCGCCAGCGGGCGGCTGAGCGTGGTGCGATAAACAGAAGCGCCCCGCCTCCAGATCGGAAGCGGGGCGTAAGGCTGGCGGTCCGTCTCACCGAGGACGAGCGTCAATCGGGGGGGACTTACTCGTTGTACGCGTCGATGGCTTGCTGGACCTTCGCGCGGCGCTGGCTGGGGAAGATGAGGCTGGAAAGGCTCGCGATCCCCGCGCCCACGAAGAGCAGCGGGCTCGGCGTGTACTCGCCGCCGCTCTCGGAGTTGAGCGTGAGCAGCGTGCCGACGCCAAACAGGCCGAGGCCGACCGCGGTGCCCCCGTATTGCGCGTAGGTCAGCGTCTGGTGCTGGCTCAGCGCTGCCATGCTCTCCTCGTTGTCCGCTAGCGCGGTCCGGAGGTTGCCCGCAGAGGCGCGCTCCACCGGGCCGCCATCCAGCCGGAAGTATCCGATCTGCTCCGTGGAGACGCCGCCTCCGGTCATGTGCATGCCGCCGCCGGGCGCGCCGGTCGGCACCATCGCGCCGGCGTGGTGGGTCGTCTCGTAACGGGCGTAGAAGTCCACGCGGTCCCCCTCGCTCACGAGCGACGCCAGTTGACGGCCGTCCACGACGGCGTAGAGGACGCCGTCGTCTCGGAACTCGGTGAGGTCCTCGATCTCGACGCGCTGGCTGTCCACGCGCACGTAGGCGCGTTTGAGGAGGGGAGACCGGAGTTCGACCGCGCCGCGGAGCGTGTCGCCTGCAGCGAGGAGGGCGTACTCGCCGGTCTGCGCCGACGCGGAGCCGACCATCGAGAAGAGAACGAAAAGGAGAGCAGTCGCTCGCATACCGTAGGGGAAAGATGAGGCGGAAGCTACCGCTGGAATGATGGGGTCAGTTTGTGCCGCGAGACGTTCGTCCCATCTGACTGCAGAACAGGAACGTGCGTCGGCCCGCGACACAAAAGCGCCCCGCCTCCGGGCCGGAAGCGGGGCGCGGGCTGGCGGTCGGTCTCGCCGGGGGCGAGCGCCAGTCGGGCGGGGGTTAGTCGTCCAGCGAGGCCTGGACCTCCTGGAACAGCTCGGGGTCCACGATGATGCGGCCGTCGTGCTCGGAGACGATGATCCGGTCGCGCTGGCGGATCTCCACCTGGCGCTGCGGCGGGACCATGTAGCCAGCGGCGGCGCCGCGCTCGATGGGGACGACGGCGCGGCCGTCGCGCATGCGGCCGCGGAGGCGCTCGTAGGCGCGGAGGTAGCGGTCCTCGATGGCTTCCGCCGCCTCGGCGCGAGCCTGCTCGTACGCCTTCTGCTCCGCCTCCGTGTCCTTCTCGACGTGCTGGAGCTCCTCGTTCTTCTCCTTGAGGAGGTCGTCGAGCTCCTTCAGGCGGTCGTCCGCCGTCGTGACCATGTCCTCGTTGTCCACGTCGCGGCCCTCCAACTGCTCGATCTCCTCGAACGCGTTCTGGATCCGCTGGCGGTGCGCCTCGATCTCTTTGGTGAGCGCGTCGTACTCGCGGTTGTTGCGGACCTGGAGCTGTTGCTCCTCGTACTTGCGGATGAGGCCCTCGCTCTCGGCGATGTCGAGCTTGAGCTTCTTGCGCTGGACCTCGCCCTCCTTCTTCTCGGAGCCGATCTGGCCGAGCCGGGTTTCGAGACCCGCCTTCTCGTCCTCGAGATCGCGGATCTCATCCGGGAGGTCACCGCGGAGCTTGTCGAGCTGGTCGATGCGGCTGTCGATGGCCTGGAGCCGGACGAGCGCGCGGAGCTGTTCTTCGATGGAGGAGGTGGTGTCGGTCGCCATCAGGTAGGATCTCGCGAGGTTGAACCCGAAGGGTACCGCCGGAGGCCCCCGTCTGTTTTGCAGAGAGGCGGAATTTATAGGGGGGAGGGGCCAGTGCCGAGCGGGGAATAGGCTCGGCCTCAGCGCGCTTCGGGGGCCGTACCCGTCCACGTCCGCATCGGGGAGGTGCGGTGCTCGGTCCGCGCGACCTCCAGCCCGCCGAACGCGCCCGCCAGCCGGTCGGCGATGAGCTGTTCCGTGATCCACTCCGTCTCGTAGTGGCCGGCGTCGATGAGCGCCAGCCGCTGGCGGCCGGTCACGTCCATCGGCTCGAAGAAGCGGTGGTAGGTGACGTCGGCGGTCACGTAGGCGTCCGCGCCCGAGGCGAGGGCCGCGCCGAAAAAGCTCATGCCCGAGCCGCCGCAGACCGCCACGCGGTGGATCGTCGCGCCGGGTTCCGCGGCGTAGCGGAGGCTCTCCGCGCCGAGCTGGCGGGCGACGTGCGCGAGGAACGCGTCGAGCGGCATCGGTGCCGCGAGCGAGCCGACGGCGCCGTAGCCGACGGTCCGGTGGGCGTTCTCCACCGCGTACACGTCGTAGGCGACCTCCTCGTAGGGGTGCGCCGCCTGCATCGCGCGGACCACGCGGCCGAGCGCCCAACTCTCTACGAGCACCTCAATCCGCACCTCCGGCTCCGCGTGTACCTCGCCGATCGCGCCGACGTGCGGGTCCGTGCCCTCGGTCGCGCGGAAGCGGCCTGTGCCCTCGCCGCTGAACGAGCAGTCCCGGTAGTCGCCGATCTGCCCCGCGCCGGCCTCGGCCATCGACTGGCGGACGGCCTCGGCGTGGCTCTGCGGCACGAAGACGACGAGCTTCTTGAGCATCCCGCGCTCGGGCGCGAGCGTCGTCGCGTTCTCCACGCCCAGCAGCTCCGCCAGCGCGAAGGAGACGCCGCCGCGGAGCGCGTCCAGGTTCGTGTGGATCGCGGCGTACGCGATGCCCTCCTGCGCGAGGCGGAACGCGAGGCCGCTCACGAGGTCGGTCGGCGTCAGCCGCGCGAGGGGCTTGAAGATCAGCGGGTGGTGCGTGACGATCATCTCCACGCCCGTCCGCGCGGCCTCGTCCACGACCTCCGGCGTGAGGTCCAGCGCGACGAGCACGCGGCTCACCTCGCGCTCGGGATCGCCGACCTGCAGCCCGACGCGGTCGAAGTCGGCTTTCTGGGCTTCGGGCGCCCAGCGGTTCAGGGCGGCAACGATGTCTCGAACGGTAGGCACGGCAGAAGGAGAAAGGCGGAAAGGCGAAAGATGACACCCGTACGGGCGCGCCCGGCTGGCGGTCGCGCTCGGCGAGACGGTCCGCCAGCGGGTCAGGCGGCGGGCGGGGCGTCCACGCGGCCGGAGAGGCGGATGCCCTCGGCCTCGTCCACGCGCGTCAGGATCATCGCGCCGATGGCGAAGAGCACGATCACGATGCTCACGCCGACCCGCTGCGAGTTGAACGCGTCGGTCAGGATGCCGAGCATGAGCGGGCCGATAAACGCGGTGGCCTTGCCAGAGAAGGCGAAGAAGCCGTAGAACTCCGTCTCCTTGTCGTCCGGCACGAAGCGCCCGAGGAGCGAACGGCTGGACGCCTGGTTCGGCCCGATCGCCAGCCCGACGAGCAGGCCCGACGCCCAGAAGACGGCCTTGCTCGTCGTGGCGACGGCGAGGACGGAGGCGAGCGTGAGCAGGCCGAGCGAGATGAAGATGACGGTCCGCCCGCCCAGCTTGTCGTCCAGGAAGCCGAACCCGAAGGCCCCGATCCCGGCCATCACGTTGAGCACGATCCCGAACATCAGCACCTCCTCGATCGTGAAGCCGAGCGTGCCCTGTGCGAAGATGCCGCCGAACGCGATGAGCGTCACCAGACCGTCGTTGTAGAACAGCCGCGCCACGAGCAGGCGCACGATCTGGCGGAAGTGCCGGATCTCGCGCGCGGTCTCCTTCAACTCCCCGAACGACTGGCGGAGGAGCGCGCCGAGCCGAGGCTTGTTCTCCGTCTGCACCTCGCGGAGTACGAGGAAGGTGGGGATGGAGAAGAGCGCGAACCACCCGGCCACGAGGAGGTTGGTGGCGCGGACGTGCTCGCCGGTCGCCTTGTCCAGCCCGAACGGGGCCACCTCGGGCTGCACCATCCCGAACAGCGCGATCGCGAGGCAGAGCAGGCCGCCCACGTAGCCGAGCGCCCACCCATAGCCGGAGACGCGCCCGATCTGGCTCTGCGGCGCGATGTCGGGCAGGTAGGCGTTGTAGAACACCTGCCCCATCTCGAACGCGATGTTGGCGAGCACGAACCAGACCAGCGCCTGCATCACCTCGCCCGGCTCCGCGAAGTACAACCCGGCGGTCCCGGCCACGCAGATCACGGTCGTCGCGAGGAGGAACCGCTTGCGCGCGCCGCCACGGTCCGCCAGCGCGCCGAGGAACGGGGAGAGCAACGCGACGACGATCGCGGTGACGGCGACGCCTCGCGACCACAGCACGGTGCCCAACTCCGGGTCCGGCACCCGCGCGCCGGTCGCGTCCGTCCCGAGCGCCATGTAGCCCGTGAAGTACGTCCCATAGATGAACGTGACGACGAGCGTGGTGAACGCGGAGTTGGCGAAGTCGTAGAGCGACCACGCCCAGACCTCTTTCTTTCGGGCGACGGGCGGTGCGGGCATGGCGGGAGGGGAGGGGCCGCGCGAAGCTAGCGCCCGCTCAGGACTCGCCCCAATGCCGGATCCGATGGCAATTGGCGCAGAGCAGGTCGCACTTGTCCAGTTCCGCTATCACGCGATCCCAGGCCAGCCGCTTGATCTGGTTCCCGCTCAGGTCCTTCTGGGCTGGGTCGCGGTGGTGGAACTCGTAGACGGAGTAGTGGAACGAGCCGCCGCAGTCCGCGCAACGGCTCCCCTTGTACTCGATTGCCCGCTGCTTCCTCCGCTTAAACCGTTCGTGGGTGTACGCGTTGTGGCACGCCTTGCAGTACGCGTGATGGCGGCCCTCTGACCTTCGAAAGTAGAAGGCCGAGGCCGGCTTATCTTCGTCGCAGCGCGAGCAGTGCATGTCGCGGGCTCTTCGCCCCTGTAGCTCAACAGGACAGAGCGTCGGCCTCCTAAGCCGAATGTCCAGGTTCGAGTCCTGGCAGGGGTACAAAGATAGAGGAGTATGGTCGCTTGTTTTGGGCCGGGAGCTTCCGGGTGGGTCTGCCACGTGCCGTTCCTTGCGAGATAGCGCGAGGTGCCGCACCTTGAGGTGGACCCGCCCTTGGAGCCATGTTGCGCCTGTCTCTCCTCCTCGCCATCGCCGTTGGAGCGGCGATCTCCTCGTGGACGCCCACCGACGACTGCCCGGCCGCGGACCGGCTCTACGGCAAGATTCAGGTCGTGGAGAGCTTCGCGGACTGCAAGGTGGAGGTCGTAGACAGCTTCGAGGACCTCCGCGTGCAGGTGGTCGAGAGCTTTGCGGACGAGCCCGGGGAGTGGGAGATGGTGGAGAGCTTCCCGGACTACACCGTCACGTTCGTGGAGAGCTTCCCGGACGTGACCATCCGGTACGTGGAGAGCTTCCCCGGTCCGCGCGACTAGGCTCTGTCCGGCGACTCCAGATCGGCCTACACGCGGCCCCGGAGCCGTCCCCCCGCGTCGCGCTCCATCGCCGTAGCTCGCGCTACGTCTGCTTCACGCTCCTCGCGGGCCGACCCCGGCCCTCGCGTTCGGCCTCGCTGCGAATCACCGGGTAGAGCCTAGGATCCCACGCGCGGCTGGCGCGTGCCTCCGGCATGTGGACCCCGCCCGAGCTCCCGCCGTACGTCCCGCCCACCGGATTCCGCGCGGGGCACCTCCAGACCGTCATCCCCTCGCTGTTTCGCACGGTCGAAGGCGTGGCCTACCGCCGCACCCGGCTGGAACTGGACGACGGCGACTTCCTCGACCTCGACCGGCTGGCGGCGCGCCTGAGCGCGGGGGCTGAGGGCCGGCCGTCTCGCGTGGTGCTCATCGCACACGGGCTCGAAGGCTCGTCGGAGCGGGCGTACGTGCGCGGGATGGCGAAGGCGTTCGCGAGGCGCGGGTGGGACGCCGTCGCGTGGAACCACCGCGGGTGCTCCGGCGAGCCGAACCGACTGCTTCGCGCCTACCACAGCGGGTCCACGGAAGACGTGGCGGCCGTCGTGGAGTGGGCGCGAGGCGAGGGGTACCGGCAGATCGGGCTGGTGGGCTTCAGCCTGGGCGGCAACGTGACGCTGAAGTACGTCGGCGACGAAGGCCGCCAGCTGGCGGAGGAGGTCGTCGGGGCGGTGGGGGTCTCGGTGCCCGTGGACCTCGCGGGCTCGGCGGAGGTGATGGAGGCGTTCGACCGGAAGGTGTACATGAAGCGGTTCCTCCGGTCGCTCGCCGCGAAGTCCGAGGAGAAGGCCTCGCGCTTCCCCGAGGCGCCCGACCCCACGCCCGTCCACGCGATGTCCACCTTCGCGGAGTTCGACGGCTACTTCACCGCGCCGGTCCACGGCTACGAGAGCGCCGAGGACTACTGGGCCCGCGCCTCGTCGCTCCCTGCCCTGGAGCACGTCGCCGTGCCGACGCTCCTCGCGAACGCGAAGAACGACCCGTTCCTTTCGGCCTCGTGCTTCCCCGACGTGGAGAACCCGCTCGTGACGGTCCTCGCGCCCGAGAGCGGCGGGCACGTCGGCTTCGTGCGGTTCCCGCTCGGCGCGGAGCTGTGGAGCGAGACCGTCGCTACGCGGTGGCTGGAGGCCGCGAGCGCCTACGCCAGCTCCGCGGCGAGTTCCGCCGCGCCGTTCTCCACGGCGTAGAGCAGGAGCCACCGGCGGAGCAGATCGTCGGCGTGAGGCGAGGGGCGAACCGACTCGATCGTTTCGCGGAACACCTCGTCGTCCGCCATCTCCGGGTAGTGGGCGCGGTAGGCCACGAGCCGCTGGCGCTCCGTCTCGGCGTCGAGTTCGGAGTGGAACTGGGTGCCGTAAATGCCGGTGCCGTCCATACGGAAGGCCTGGTTCGGCGCCGTCGCGTTGGCCGCCAGCTCGGAGGCGCCGGGCGGGAGGACGGAGACGCGGTCCTGGTGCCCGGCCTGCGTTTCGAAGCGTTCCGGCAGCGTCCCGAGCAATGCGTCGGTCTTGCCGAGGGCGGTCAGTTCCACTTCGACCGTGCCCATCTCGCTCCGCTCCGGGTCGTGGATGACCTCTCCGCCGAAGGCGCGCGCGATGAACTGGTGCCCCCAGCACGAGCCGAACAGCGGCACCTCGCGATCCGCGCAGGCGCGGCACACGTCGATCAGGCTCTGCGTCCACCCGTACGTCTTGGTGACGGAGAACGCGCCGGCGCCTCCGATCATCAGCGCGTCCACGTCGTCCAGGAGGGCGGGGGAGAGCGGCTCCGAGAGCGCGTCGGTGATGACGAATTGCTCCGGCGTGAGGGACGTGCGGGCGCGAAACGAGGCCTGCTCCTCCCGGATCACGGCGGGCTTCTCGCGGATCTGGATGAGGCGGACGCGGAGGCGGTCGAAGCTCGGAGCCATCGGAGGGGGCAGGTGGAAACGGCGCACAAGATCGTCGGTTGACGCCCCCGAGCCGTCCCCCGATCCCATGCCGCTCCTCGCCGTCCGCGATGCCGGCCGCCGCGTCTCTGACCGGTGGCTCTGGCGCCGCCTCTCGTTCGAGGTCCGCGAGGGCGAGCGCGTAGGCGTGAGTGGCCCGTCCGGATCGGGCAAGTCGCTGTTGCTCCGCGCGATCATCGGGCTGGACGATCTGGACGAGGGGGAGGTCATCGTCGCGGGGAAACCGCTCCGCGAGTGGCACCTGCCCGACCTCCGGTCTCGCGTCCGTTACATCCCGCAGACGCCCGCCTTCGCGGATGGGACCGTCCGCGAGGCGCTCGCAGCCCCCCTCGGGTACGCCACTGCCGTTCCGCCTCCCGCCGGCTGGCTGGCGGAGCGGCTGGAGCGGCTCGGACGCGGAGCCGACTTCCTCGGCGCACGGACGGAGACCCTCTCCGGCGGCGAGCGCCAGATCGCGGCGCTCCTCCGCGCGATGCAGACGGGCCCGCAGCTCCTCCTCTTGGACGAGGCCACCGCCAGCCTGGACCCCGACGCCACGGACGCTGCCGAATCCCTCCTGGCCGACTGGCTGGCGGAGGACGCGAGCCGGGCCGTGGTCTGGACCAGTCACAGCCGAGACCAACGCTCGCGCGTGACCGACCGCGAGGTCGAGATCGGCCCGGCGGCGGAGACCGCCAGCGCGTAATGGGAGCCATCGAGATCGGGTACGGGCAGCTGGCGCTCGGGGCGCTGCTCCTCGCCATCAACATCGGGCTGAGCATCGCGCTCCGGTTGGGGCTCGCGCGGGACCTGGTGATCGGCGCGGCGCGGATGACGGTGCAGCTTCTGCTGATCGGCCTCGTGCTGGAGTGGGTCTTCGCGACGGAGAACCCCGCGATCATCGTCTGCATCGCCGTCCTCATGGCCGCGCTGGCGGGTCGGGCGGGCGTGAAGCGAACGGCCCGTCGGTACCCCGGCATCTGGTGGAACGCGCTCGTCGTCATCCTCGGCGCGTCGTTCCTCGTGACGGGCGTCTCCGTCCTCGGCGTGATCCGCGTGGACCCGTGGTTCGATCCGCAGTACCTCATCCCGCTCCACGGGATGCTGCTCGGCAACGCGCTCAACGGCATCTCGCTCGGGCTGGACCGCTTCATGGAGGGCTGCGCGAAGGACCGCGCGCTGATCGAGACGCGGCTGGCGCTCGGCGCGACGCGTTGGGAGGCCGCGCGGCCCGTCGCGACGGAGGCGTTGCGGACAGGGATGATCCCGGTCGTTAACTCCATGATGATCATGGGGCTGGTCAGCCTTCCAGGCATGATGACGGGGCAGATCCTGGCGGGCGCGGACCCGGCGCAGGCGGTCCGCTATCAGGTCCTGATCATGTTCATGATCGCCTCGTGCGTGGCCCTCGCGACGGGCGGCGTGGTGGCGCTGGCCTATCGCGCGCTGTTCTCGCCGCGTCACCAACTCCGCTCCGAGAAGCTCCGCGGCGCGTAGCGCGTCCGGCTGGCGGCGGCGCTCGCCGGGGGCATCCGCCAGCGCGGAGGGGCATCACGCAAATCGCATCGCGCGGACGGATCGGCGGCACCCTCGCCCCGTTCCTGTGGCGAACCAACCGACAGACTCATGGCGAACTACCAAACGGCGACCCTCGGCGGCGGCTGCTTCTGGTGCGTCGAGGCGGTCCTGGAGAAGCTCCGGGGCGTGATCGACGTGGAGAGCGGCTACGCGGGCGGGCAGGTCCCCAACCCGACGTATCGCGAGGTGTGCTCCGGACGCACCGGCCACGCGGAGGTCGTCCGCGTCACCTTCGACCCCGAACAGATCTCGTATGAGGACCTGCTGACGGTCTTCTTCGCGACGCACGACCCGACGACGCTCAACCGCCAGGGCGCGGACCGCGGCACGCAGTACCGCTCGATCGTGATGACGGAAACCGACGAGCAGCGCGAGACGGCCGAGCGCGTCATCCGCGAACTCACCGAGGCGGAGATCTTCGACGATCCCATCGTGACGCAGGTGGAGCCGCTGACGACGTTCTACGCGGCCGAGCAGTACCACCAGGACTACTACCGCAACAACCCCGCGCAGCCCTACTGCCAGGCGGTCATCGCACCGAAGGTGGCGAAGCTCCGCGCGCAGTACCTGGAGAAGCTCGCGGCCTGATCCCGTCCGGCTGGCGGCGCGTGTCTCCAGCGGGTCAGCGGCGGTCGGGCGGGAGGGACTCGACGCCCGGCAGGTAGAGGTCTGGGCCGTCGTCCTCACCGAAGAAACCGGCGCTGCTCCGCAGCGAGTCGTTCAGGTCATCCTGCCACGTCGGGTCTGCGCCCTCGTGGAAGCGCCGGCGCGTGCGGTCCAGGATCTGCTCTTCCGATTGGAGGCGGCCCGCCCGTCGCCACGGGTTCAGCAACACGTGTTTCAGGGTGTCCCCGACGTGGATCCACCACGCCGCCGCGGCCGCAAACGCGACGAAGCCGAGCAGCCAGTACGTCCAGGTGGGAAGGTCCGCGGGGATCATGCGCTCCAAGGGTGGAGCGGAGTATCGGCGGACCGGGCGCGAGGCTGAACCTCAGTCGGTGAGCGGGGCACGGCGCTCCGGCGCGAGGAGCCGGCCCCAGGTCGCGTTGTAGGGATGCACGAGGCGGGCGGGCTCGCCCTCTCGCACGACCGGGCGCCCTTCGTTCGCCCAGCGGAAGATGGAGCCTTCTAGGTTGGCGACGTTCGCGAACCCGGCCACGCGCAACCGCTCCGCGATCCCCGCCGAGCGGTAGCCGACGGAGCAGTAGACCACGATCTCACGGTCTCTCGGCACCTCGCCCAACGCCTCCGCCAGCTCGGCGGGCTCGGCGTCCGGCGCGATCTGCCGGGCGCCGGGAAGGTGGCTCACGGCGAACTCGCGCGGCTCGCGCGCATCCAGCAGGAGGGGGGCGCGGGACGAATCCGCCAGCGCGGCGGCGAGGGCGTCCGTGGAGACGACCGGGACCTCGGGGTACGCTTGGCGCACGGCGGCCTCCACGGCATCCAGCGAGGCGTCGCGGCCGCGCCAGAACCAGAACGCCAGCGCGCCGGCGCCGATCAGGCCGAGGCCGAGGAGGATCTGAAAGCGGCGGGACATGCCGGTGGAACGCGCCAGAACGGAAAACGCCTCCCACCGGGAAGGCAGGAGGCGTTCGGGGCGCCCCGGGTTGGATTTGAACCAACGACCGTCCGGTTAACAGCCGGATGCTCTACCACTGAGCTACCGAGGCGGGCAATCCCTCGCGGGAGGGCGCCAAAGGTACAGCCCCGCCGGAGGGGCGGACAAGACGCGGCGGCGCGGAACGCCACTCCGCCACGTCTTTTCACCCGCCGTTCGCGACGGAGCGCCCGTCCCGAGCCGCTGGCGGCAATTCCGGGCGGGCGCGACCCCGCGCTACTCGGCGTCCGAGGCGGTCCAGACGTTGTTCGTCGGGTCCACGTCGAGGATCGTGTCGGCGGGGAGCTCCACGCGCTGCACGTCGCCCGGGGCGAACCGGACCGTGGCGGTGCGGGCACCGTCCAGCCACGTTTGCACGGGGATGGTCTCGACGGCCGTCGTGCCATCGGCGTAGGTGGCGGTCACGCGGACGGGCATCGGCGCGAGGGCCTTGTCCTCCACCGTCACGACCACGCCGGCATCCGCCAGCTGCACGTCCGCGATGGCGACGTCGACGGTCCACGTCTCGAAGAGGGTCGGCGTCCAGAGCCAGTCGAGGTCCTCGCCGAGGGAGGCCTCGAACGAGTTGAAGAGGTCGTACGGGTACGGGTGCTTGAAGGACCACGTCCGGCCGTACTCGCGATAGGCCTCCCAGAACGCCTCCTCGCCGTGGATGTCCTCCATCGCGTGGAGCAGGACGGCGGGCGTGGAGTAGCTAGCGACGGTCCGCGCGGGCGAGCCGAGCGGGTAGCGGTCGCTGTGGCGCATGGGCTCCACGGCTGCGCCGCTCCCGGCGATGAAGTAGTGGTACTGGCGGTTGCGGTCCCAGGCCTCCACCTTCGGGCGGTCCTCGGCGGAGCCGTCGAAGAAAGCGGCCATGCCCTCGTTGGTGTTGAAGGAGGTCAGGCCCTCGTCCATCCACGTGTAGGACTTCTCGTCCTGCGCCACCATCATGGGGTACCACATGTGCGCGATCTCGTGGTAGGTCACGCTGAAGAGGGATTGGTCGTTACGGTTGCCGCCGATGAGCGTCATCATCGGGTACTCCATGCCGCCGCCGATGATGCCTTCCACGGCGGTCATGTGCGGCCACGGGTAGGCCCAGTGGCTCTCGGACAGGTGCTCGATGGAGAAGCGCGAGAACTCCGCGGAGCGGTTCCAGGCGGCGGTGCCGGGGCGGTGGTACGCGTGGATGCCCACGACGCCGTCCACGCCGCCTCCGGGCACGAGGGCGCGCGTGGCGTCCCAGACGTAGGCGTCGGAGCCCGCGAAGGCGAAGTCACGGACGTTCTGCGCCTCGAACTCCCAGGTCAGGAGGTCGTCCGGCGCGTCGGCAGTGGCCGTGCCGCGCTCGTCCTCCGTCACGACGTGGACGATCTCGTCGCTGCGCATGGCCTCCGCCAGCCGCTGGCGGGTGCGCTCGGTGTAGACGGCCTCGGGGTTGAGGAGGGCGCCGGTCGCGGAGAGGAGGAAGGACTCGGGCGCGGTGATGCTCACGCGGTAGTCCGCGAACGGCATGTAGTGCTCGCCGTTGCCGAGGTAGGGGTCCGTGTGCCAGCCGACGACGTCGTCGTGGACGGCGAACTGCGGGTACCAGTAGCCGACGTAGTAGACCTCGTCGTCGGTGCCTTCGCGGAACGTGCCACCGTCGACGGTCGCGAGGGCGTAGCTCCAGGCCACGTCCAGCGTCACGCTCGCGCCGGGCGCCAGCGGCTCCGGCAGGACGACGTACATCACGGTCCCGTTGATCTGGTACTGGCCGGGGCTCGGGCGGCCGTCGGCCTGCTCCGTCAGGTCCGTCCCCCCGATGGCGAGGCGGCTGAGGGTGACACCACCGGTGACTTCGGCGGGGCGGTTCCGGAGCGCGCCGTGCGCGTGTACGTTCTGGCGCAGCTTGACCACGACGAACGGGAGGGCGTCCGCGGAGCGGTTGGTCAGGGTCATCGTGCCGGAGCCGCTCACGGTGCGGGTCTCGGGGACGAGCGTCACGTCGAGGTCGTACGCCGTGTAGTTCTGCCAGTAGGCGTCACCGGGGCGTCCCTCCGCGGTCCGCGTGCCGTTCTCGATGGCGCGCTGGAACGCGGGCGGGGTAAAGACGGGGTAGGGGCGAGGGCGGTCGTCCTGCGCGCTGGCGGTGCCGGCGAGAAGCGCCAGCGCGACGAGGAGACCCGAGCGAATCGAGAGGGGCATGGGCGGGGTGGGAGTGAGGGGAGGCAACGCCGGAGGATCGGGCGGGCGCGTGGGGGCGGACGTGAGATTGCCGTGAGGGAGGGGCTCGGCGTTGTGAACGGGCCCGTTCGTCGCGTACCTTCGCGGTCCGTCTGCCGGAGGTTTCGACCTCTGGCCGCGCACTTGCCCGAGTGGCGGAATTGGTAGACGCGCACGATTCAGGGTCGTGTGTCCTTGCGGACGTGCTGGTTCGATTCCAGTCTCGGGCACCCCTAGGGGCTCCTAAACGAAGGTTTGGGAGCCCCTTCTTGCGTCTGGTTGCTATCTGATACCGTTAGGAGTGCACGCGCTGCTGCGCTATTGCTGCTGTGCGGCCACGTCGTCGAGCCGCCCTGTTGGGCACGATGACATGGCAACCTTGCTCAAGCGACCCACCGGCGTCTACGCCGTCCAGTTCTACGACGCCACCCGCACGCCGAAGCGGAAGTGGGTGGCCACCTCCGTACGGGACCACCGCTCCGCCGAGAAGATGCGGCGGCGCTGGGAGGTCGCGTACGCTGAAGGCCGCTACGACCCGTGGACGCAGCCCGCGCCCGAACCGGGTGCGTCAGACCACCGGCCACGACCACGCCGCTCTGCGACGCTGGCGGACGCCCGCCGCCAGTTCCTGGCGAGTCGGTCCCACCTCGCGCTGAACACCCGCCTCAACTACGAGCGCGTGACCGGGTGGTTCGTGGACTACACCGGCTCCGAGAGGTCGGTCGGGGAGGTGGATGCCCGGGACATCGAGCGCTGGATCGGGAGCCTGGACGTGAAGCCGGTCACGAAGGCGAACTACGTCCGGCACCTCCGCGCATGGTTCCGCTATTGCATCCAGCAGCGCCTACGCGTATCGGACCCGACCGAAGACGTGGGGTTAGAGCGCGTGCCCCGGTCGTTCCCGAAGGCGCTCCGGCCCGAAGAGGTCGAGCGCGTCGCCGCGTACGCCGAGGCCCACTGCCGAAACGGTCGCCAGCGGTCGAGCGCGTGGGCCGCGCCGTTCATCCGGCTGGGTGCCGAGACCGCCATGCGCCGGAACGAGCTGCTCCACCTCACATGGGACCGCGTGGACCTCGACGCCGGGCACCTCACGGTCGCGTGCACCGACGCGTTCACGACGAAGTCCGGTGCCGAGCGGCGGATCCCTCTGTCGGAGAGGGCAGGGGCCGTGTTGGAGCGGCTGGGACCGGAGACCAGCGGGCTCGTACTCACTGGGGGCAACGGTCCCATCGCGCCGCGCACGTGCAGCGGGGTCGTGAAGCGGTTCGCCGTCGCGGCCGGCGTCCCGGCTCTCACCCCACACGTCCTCCGGCACTCCTGCATCACGTGGCTGGTGGAGCGGGGCGTCCCGCTCCCGGTCGTTCAGCGGTTCGCGGGGCACGGGAGCATCGATGTAACAATGAGGTACGCTCACGTTGCGCCGGACACCCAGGCAGACATCCTCAGATCTGCCCTCGGCGAGAGCAGGGGGGGTAATTGTTGAGCGTGTCCCTCTCGACTACGAGACAGTAGACCTGTAGTAAAGCCCGGGGCAGCGGCGGTCTCTCTTTCCTGGCCGGGTCGGCCGAGGGCGCGGCACACCGAAGCCCCCACATCAACCTCATAGCCGTGACGCGCCGGATCACGGTGTCGCCCTGCTCCGACCCCACACGAAGGCCGTAGACCCCCACAGACAGCTACGAGAGGTCGAGCGGTTACACCGATGCACCAGCGCATGACCCTCGTTGCGACCACGCAACGTCCCAGCGCATCGTACAACTCCACCTGGACTTCCGTCGGCGTCGCCAGTCGGACGGTGACTCCGGTCGCACTCCGTGCCGAGTTCGGGCCCACCCTCAGCGCCAGCGCTCAGCTCGCAGCTTCCTCGTCCGGCGTCACGAACGGGGCCAATGCCCGCACCACCATCAGCTCCCCCCACCGCGTGGTGTAGCGGGGGCTCATCCGCTGGCGCCGCATCTCCCACCCCGGTGCCCCGGACTCCTCGCGCGTCCGCCGAAGCATCTCCGGCGCCCCCATCGAGCCGAACACGACGGCCCGCTTCCCGAACCTCTCGTTCGCGGCGTCGAGCGCCTCCATGAGCGCGGCCTGCCGCTCGCGGTCGGCGCCCGACTGCTGGCGCCCGATGGGGAGGAGCGCCTGCTGCTCGGTCCCGGCGGTCCGGATCTCCGTCAGCATCACGCCCGCCTTCCGGTAGCGGTACGGCCGTCCGGCCCGGTCCCGCGCGGCGTACCCCCGCCGGAGGCACGCCCGCGCCGCGGCGATGAGCGCGCCCGTGTCCGCCGTCTGCACCGCCAGCGCGGTCTCCCCGCCCCCGCTCCGGTGCGGCCCCTCGCCGTAGCGCTTCGTCGTGATGAAGGCCGAGACCCGACCGGCGACGAGCCCCTCCCGGCGAAGCTTCTCCGCCGCGCGCGCGGCGTGCGTGGACACGGCCTGAGAGAGCGAGGTCAGGTCCGTCACCGGCTCCCCGAACGAGCGCGACTTCACGAGCGTCTGCCGCGTGAGCGGGGCGTCGTCCAGCGGGAGGCACGGGAGGCCGCGGAGCTCGTGGACCGTGCGGAGCAGGACGACGTTGAACCGCTTCCGGATCAGCGCGTCGGGCATGGCCGCGAGCGTTGCCGCCGTCGAGGCTCCGAGGCCGCGGAGCGCCTGCCCCCACCTCCGCCCGACGCCCCACACGTCGGCCACGTCCATCTCCGAGAGCCACCGCTCGCGCTCGGGGTGCCCGTAGAGGCAGACGCAGGGGGCCTCCCCCCGCCCGAGGAGCACCTTCGCGTACTCGCTCGCGGCCTTGGCCAGCGTCTTCGTCTCGGCGAACGAGACCCGCACCGGGATCCCCGTCCACATGAGCACGCGGGCGCGGACCTCCCGCGCGAGCGCCTCGACGCGCTGGCGGACCTCCTCGGGAGAGCCTAGCGGCGTCGGGACGGAGAGGAACGCCTCGTCGATCGAGTACTCCGCCACGTCCGGCGTGAACGTCTCCAGCGTGCTCATCACGCGGCGGCTCATGTCGCCGTAGAGGGTGTAGTTGCTCGACAGCACGGCCGCGCCGATCTCGCGGAGGCGGGCGCGGGCCTTGAAGAAGGGCTCGCCCATCGCGACGCCCGCGTCCTTCACCCCCTGGCTCCGCGCGATGACGCAGCCGTCGTTGTTCGAGAGCACGGCCACGGGGACGCCCTCCAGTCGGGGGTCGAAGACGCGCTCGCACGAGCAGTAGAACGCCGAGCAGTCGACGAGGCCGACGAGGCGTCGCGGCGGCGCAGCGGTCGTCTCCGTCATCGTCACGCGGCCCTCGCGACGCGCGTGACCGCCTTCCGCATCCGGTGGTCGTGGATCGAGAACGTGACGACGCCCCAGACCACGAGCTCCTGCTCTTCCCCGACGACGATGGGCGCGTAGTCCGGGTTGCCCGCGAGCAACCGGACGCCCCGCCGGTCCTTGACGAGCCGCTTGAGCGTGAGCTCCCCGTCGAGGCAGGCGATGACGACGTTGCCGGATTGGGGCTCGAGGGCCCGGTTGACGAGCACGATGTCGCCGTCGAGGATGCGCTCGCCGGTCATGCTCTCGCCCTCGACGCGGACGAAGTAGCAGCTGGCGGCGTCCACGCCCAGGAGCTCGTGGAGGTCGAGCTGGCCGTCGAGGTAGTCCGCCGCGGGCGACGGGAAGCCGGCCGGGACCCGGCAGAGCGCGACGGGGATCGCCGCGAGCGGGAGGAGGTCGGCAGCGCGGGCGACCGCGACGACGCGGAGGCCGGGCTCGGGGGAAGAATCCCCGAGAGGAGGCTCGCCGGGAGGGACGACGGGCATGGAGAGCAGAAAGGATGGGACGCAACGATCGTCCCTGTCCTGTGTCACCCCGTCCGTCAGTGCCCCTCAGAGGGGCTCTGAGCGCGCGATAGAGGTCGTCTGGCCTCCGCTTACCGCGGCTTGCTCCCCAACTGCGCGCACGTCGGAAAACGACGTGTCACCCCGGTGACCGGCCTAAAGTGTCGCCCCGGTGTCCGGCTCCAACATGGCTTCGCCATCTGGCGATTGTAGGAAAAAGTCAAGCACAGGATCAATCCAATCGATCATGCGATGACCGAAGGCTACCGACGGAACACCCTCGGGCGGCTGGAAGCCTTGTCCCGAGCGACGCGGGATCGGATACCTCCCCATCCAGACAACCATGTCGGTCAGATGACCGAGAATGGCCTGGAGGGCTGCGTAATCGGAGTCTGCTGAGTAGATGGCACCGGCGCCACGGTAGAAGGCCCCGGCCTTGGTGGCTAGGGCGACCAAGTCGTGCCCTTTGCTCATTGGTACGCCGAGCTGTTTCAGTTCAGCAGCTGTGACCTCGCCCCGCCCGTCAGTCGTGATCTGGATTTCTACGGTCTCAGGACTGTTCGCGAGGATCGAAGCCTTAAAGGCGGTCTCCAACGCGAGCCCATACAGCATCTGCGCCGAGGCGACATACCCGTATGCCGATTCAAACTTGGCGTCCGCATCGGGAGCCTCATTTGACATTGCGACTACGGCATCCGGGACAGCCTCAGCCCAGCACTCCCACAGAGCGTCAGCGCTGCGTCGAATACTCCGCGCGTAGTTGCGCCAGCTCTCGGCGTCGCTTCCCTCCTTTACGAATCGGTTCGCATCCATGCCGAGTGTGGGTGTGCCGCCCAACTGTTTGCGGCTCACCTGCTAAACGCAGCGAGCCGTTCAGGCTAGGCAAGTTCGATGAAGAGCCTAGAATGAGGCAAAGCGGTAGAGCATTTCGTCGGAGTGCAGCCTTGAGATGTACCGCTGGTGTAACTATGGCACATCTGTTGGGTACCATTCTGTAGGAATCAGTGACTGATTCTAGGCACTACTTCCAACCCCCTTTTT
>DUBD01000067.1 GCA_012960515.1 Bacteroidota bacterium
GGACGGCATCCACTGGGGCACGGGCGACTTCCGGTTTCTCGCCGTGGGGATGACGGCGGCCTCGGGCGTGGGCGTGCTCGGGCTGATGTGGATCGAGGCCGAGGGCGGGACGCTGGCGGGCGTCTGGGCCGTGACGGCGGTCTGGGTGCTCGTGCGTGCCGCGTTCGGGATCGGGCGGATCTGGCCGGGCGCGGGGCGGGCGCCGCTCGCGCGTGTGAACGCTTTGTAGGGGCGCCCCTGCCCGCGGGGTCCGGGAGTACGTTCGGGGCAGTCCCACCGCCTCCCTCATGCTCCGACGCTTCGTCCCGCTCCTCGCTGCCTTCGCGCTGACCGCCTGTTCCTCGGGCTCGCAGGTCGCCCCGCCGGCCCCGGCCGCTGCGCTGGCGGACGCGCCGCGCAACGTGATCCTCTTCATCGCGGACGGCTTCGGCCCCACCTCGGCCACGATGGGCGCCGCCGCCAGCGGCGTGCTCGGCCGGCCGTTCGTGCTGGACTCCGGCCTCCGCGGCTCCGTCGAGACCTCGCCGACGGACAGCCGCGTGACGGACTCCGCCGCGGGCGCGACGGCCTACTCCTGCGGCCTCAAGACCTACAACGGCGCCATCGGCGTCACGGACGACCGCCAGCCGTGCGAGACTGTCCTCGAAGCCGCCGAAGCGCGCGGCATGGCGACGGGCCTCGTGGCGACGAGCCGGATCACGCACGCCACGCCCGCCTCGTTCGCCTCGCACGTCGAGAGCCGGGGCGAGGAGGCGGAGATCGCCGCGCAGCTGGCGGCGAGCGGCGTCGAGGTGATGTTCGGCGGCGGGCGGCGGTTCTTCACTGGCCGCGAGGACGGGCGCGACCTGGTGCAGGAGATGACGGCCGCGGGCGCGAGCGTCGCCACGGACCGCGCCGGTTACGACGCGCTGGCGGCCGTCCCGGCCGTCGCGCTGCTGGCGGACTCGCACCTCGCCTACGAGGTGGACCGCGGCCGCACCGACGAGCCCTCCCTCGCGGAGATGACCACGAAGGCGCTGGACCTGCTCTCCGCCGCGGGCAGCGAGAACGGCTTCTTCCTCATGGTGGAGGCCAGCCGCATCGACCACGCCGGGCACGGCAACGACCCCGTCGGGCACCTGCACGACATCCTCGCCTACGACGAGGCCGTCGCGGCGGCGCTCGCGTGGGCCGAAGCAGACGGCACCACGCTGGTCGTCGGCACGGCGGACCACGAGACCGGCGGCATGACGCTCGGCCGTGACGGCGTCTACGCCTGGGACCCGCAGCCGCTCCTGGACGCGACGATGAGCCAGGAGGCCATCGGCGCAGCCATCGCGGCGGGCGCGGACCCGGTGGAAACGTTCGAGGCCGGCCTCGCAATGGACCTGGAGGACGGCGTGGAGGACGCGATTCGCGGCCTCACGGAATCGCAGGATCAGGGCGCGCTCCGCCAACTCCTCGTGGACCTCATCTCGAAGCCCGCCGGCATCGGCTGGACCACGGGCGGGCACACCGCCGCGGACGTGGACCTCTACGCCTGGGGCCCCGGCGCGGCGATGTTCACGGGCCAGCTCTCCAACGACGAGGTGGGCCGCCGGCTCTTCCGCGTCCTCGGCCTCACGCCGCCCTCGGCGGAGTAGCGCCGGTCCCGCTGGCGGAGGCGTTCGGCGCGTTCGGAGCCTCCGCCAGCGCACGGCGGCTTACGCCTTCCGCTTGACCAGGCGTACCTCGTTCGTCCCGCGCGAGTGGGTGTAGCCCAGCTCGTCCACGAGGGCGCGGAGCAGGTGGAGGCCGTAGCCGTGCACGGCGCGCCGCTTCCGCACGTCCGCGAGAGGCACGGGAGGCGCGGTGGGGTCGAACCGGTCGCCGCGGTGGCGGACGACTACGGCGAGCCCGCCCGCTTCGGCGCGCGCCTGGATGGTGACGGTCTCCGCCGCCCGGTCCCCGATCCCGTGCTCGATGGCGTTCGCGACGGCCTCGTCCACGGCCGTCCGGATCTGGCGCGCGGCCCGTTCCGAGAGCCCCGCCTCGCGCGCCCACGACTCCACGTGGCGGCGCACGCGAGCGAGCTCGCTCGTCTGGCCGGGGATCCGGAGGGTGTGGGCGCGCGGCATGGCTAGTCGCCCTCGGCGAACCGGGCGGCGGCCTCCTCGGCCGTCGGCGCGAGGTCGAAGAGGAGGGGGAAGCCGAGGAGGTCGAAGACCTCGTGGACCTCGTCCGTGAGGGCGGCCACCTTCAAGTCCCCGCCGCGCTGGCGGACGGGCTCGAGGAAGGCCATGAACACCCCGAGCCCGGCCGAGGAGACGTAGCGGAGCTCCGCCCCCGCCACGACGAGGCGCACGCGGTCGCGGTCCAGGCAGGACTGGAGCGCGTTCTCGAACTCGGGCGCGGTGTGCGCGTCGAGCTCCCCGTGGAGGTCGAGGACGTGGACAGGCGCGCCGTCGTCGGGCGCGTCGAGGTCGCGGAAGGAGACGGAGAAGGAGGCCACGGCAGGAGAGGGCGCCCGCTCCCGACGGGAGGCAGGCGGCGGTGTTGCACCCCGCAATCTCCGAACGCCGCGCGACTCGTGCCCGGCTGCCGTCCTGCCAGCCGGGACCGCCAGCCGGGCGGGGGCTCAGGCAGACACGTCGTCGCTCTCGGCCGGCGCGTCGATCTGGCGGCCCTCGTGGGCGTCCGCGGGGCGCTCGTCCAGCACCTCGTAGCTCAGCGTGTAGTTGCCGGACTCGCCGGGCTCGAAGGTGGTCACGGCGATCTGCCACGCGCCGGACTCCGTCGCGCGGACGATGGCCTTGGAGAGCGAGAGGTTGCCCTCCTGGGAGTCGTCCACGTCGGTCTGCGTGCCGGTGGGGCTGCGAACGATGACGTACGGGTCGAAGTCCGGCGAGATCAGCTCCGCGCGGAGCCACTGCCCCTCGCGCATGACGACCTCGTGCACGTCGTAGAGCTCGCCGGACTGGAGCGTGTCGTCGCCGCCGATAAGCTGGCCGGTGATCTCCTCGGGACCGGCGGGAGCCGTTTCTGTCGGGGCTGATGCGGACGGTGGCGGTGGCGGCGCGTCATCGGAGCCGCAGGCGGCGAGCGGGAGAACGAGGGCGAGGGTGAGAGCGGTGCGGGTCATGGCAGCACGTGAGGTGAGGGGGCAAAGCTAGGAGAATCAAGCCAATCGGCGGTGGGGGGAGGGCTCTACCTTTCGGTTCCGCTTCCCCTCGCGCCATGCGTTTCGCTCTCCCGCTCCTCGCCGTCTTCGTTCTCGCCGGGTGCTCGCGCACGCCCGAGACCCCCGAGCGCGATTCCATGTACGGTGCGTGGGAGGGCGAGGGGCGCCAGTGGAACAGCGGCGACCGCGCGATGGAGCCGGACGGCCGGTGGCCGATGCGCGTGGAGGTTCTCCGCACCCGCTCCGGCGAGCCCGCGGCACTGATCGACTATCCCTCGTTCCCGTGCAGCGGGCGGCTGGAGTACCTCGGCGAGAGCACCGAGGCGGACGCGCGTCCCGGCGACGCCGTCTTCCGCGAGATCATCACCAGCGGCGAGGAGGTCTGTTACTCCGGCGGCACCGTCCTCCTCCGCTTCGACCGCGGCCTGCTGCTCTACGCCTGGGCCACCGACGAAGCACCGACCGTCGCCTCCGGCCGGCTGGCGCCTGCGGAGTAGCGCCTACTCGCGCGCCGTCTCCACGGCCTCGGTGTCCGCGCCCGCGCGCTCCAACAGCTGGCGGTACCACGCGGCGGCCTCGGCGAGACGGTCCGCCAGCGCGGCGGGCGATCAAGTTGCTTCGCACCGTGGCCTAGGGATCAGAACGAGTAGCCTACTCGTAACGCTGCGCCTGACCCAATCCTGTCGTTCGAGCTGAACTTCCATCGGAATCGTGCTTCGATCCTGACTCTGCTGCTACCTAAAGGAATATCGGCGCCGATCCCGGGGCCTACAGAGAAGACCTCGCCCCCAGTGTTATTGAGACCTGTTCCGTAGCCAAGCGCTGTCGAAGCAGAAACATATGGGTGTACGGCCCACTCCGGCTTCGAATAGCCAAGTTCCAGAACGGGCCCCCCTGAGACTTCCAGTGCGCCTGCGGGACTCACGACCAACGCGGCCTCGCCGGAAAGGACAAAGGTATGGGTTGAAGACGTGAGTACCGTTTGTGCTGGAGTTGCTCTCAGGAAGTCGTACTGGATAGAGGCCTCTGTGGCGAAGGCCTTGTGACTGCCTTCCTGCAGCGTCCCATACCCCGCTGAGACGACAAGAGGGTCCGCGAGTACGCTTGGCTGCGCCCACACAGTAGTCGAGAAGGTAAGGGCGACGAGAGTTGCTAGGAGTCTATTCATTGTCTGTAATAATGGTTAATTCGATCGTTCCGTTTGTTGTGTCGTTATGATTTCTGTCTTCGCTCCGGCCTTGTGGAGCGCACGATTGTACCACGCCGCGGCCTCGGCGAGGCGGTCCGCCAGCGCGGCGGGCGCCCAGAGGATGCTGAGCGTCTCGCGCGTGGCGTCGTGCGTCTTGGTCCGCTGGCTGTCGCGGACGGGGTTCGCGCACGGACCGGCGGCGTCCCAGAGGCAGAGCAGACCGTCCAACTTGATCTCGTGGCCGCTGGCGTTGAACACGTAGGCGTCGCCCTCGCGGCCCGGCGCGATGCGGAACGGCGGTGCGGCACGCCCGAGGTCCACGACGGAGATGGGGAGGCCGGAGTGGAGCGAGACGGCGTTGCACACGTCCACGGCGGCGTTGATCGGGCCCAGAAAGCCGCCCTCTGCCGCCTTGACGAGGTACTCCGAGGCGGGCTTGCCGCGGCCCGTCGGCTTGTATCCGTGGACGCGGAGGAGGTCGCGGACGGCCGAGCGGACGGCCTCATCGCGCGAGAGCGGCACGTCGGCTTCGAGCGCCAGCCCGTCGAGGACGGCGGGCGGCGTCTCCACCTCGGCGAGAGGGCGGGGGAAGCGCGTGCGGAGGGCGGCGACGGCGAGGCCGGGGTACGGCGCGATGGAAACGGTCATGAGCAGGGGCGTCCGGGCCGAAAGCTCGCGCCGGCACGGGACGGCGGCGCGATCTTTCCCCGGCTGGCGGACGCTCCCGCCGGCGCTTCGCGCCCGACCCGACTGCTTCATGATTCGCTACCTCACCGCCGGGGAATCCCACGGCCCCGCCCTCGTCGGCATCGTCGAAGGACTGCCCGCCGGCGTCCCCGTCGTCGCCGCCGACCTCGACGAGCACCTCTCGCGCCGGTGGCTCGGGTATGGGCGCGGCGGCCGCGCGAAGATCGAGCGGGACCGCGTGACGGTGCTCTCCGGGCTCCGGTTCTCGCACACGCTCGGCAGCCCGATCGCGCTCCAGCTGGCGAACGCCGCGTTCGAGAAGGACCGCGCGGGCTGGCCGACGGTCATGGCCGCGGAGGGCACGGGCGAGGACGTCGAGAAGATCACGATGCCACGGCCCGGCCACGCCGACCTGGTGGGCGCGCAGAAGTACGGGTTCGACCGGCCGCCGCACGGCCCAGACGTGCGGCCCGTCATCGACCGGTCCTCGGCGCGCGAGACGGCGATGCGCGTGGCGTGCTGCTCCGTCGCGCGGCAGATGCTCCGCGCGCTCGGCATCGAGGTGGGCAGCCACGTCGTCCGCATCGGCGCGGTGGGCTACAACGACGCGGACGCCCCCGCCGACTGGCGCCGCCAGCGGGACGCGCTCCTCGCTGAGGGCGGCGCCCGCGCGCTCTACGAGGCCGCGGATCAGAGTGAGACCCGGATGCTCTCCGCCGATCTGACCGAGCGGACCATCGAGCACATCAAGGCCGCGAAAAAGGACGGCGACACGCTGGGCGGCGTCTACGAGGTCATCGCGACGGGCGTCCCGCCGGGGCTCGGCAGCTACGTCCACTGGGACCGCCGCCTGGACGGCCGCCTCGCGCAGGCCATCCTCAGCATCCAGGCGCAGAAGGCCGTGGAAGTGGGCGACGGCTGGGCCGCCGGCCGCGACCCCGGCTC
>DUBD01000068.1:0-22460 GCA_012960515.1 Bacteroidota bacterium
GAGACGAGCCACTGCCTTCTCGAACGCGGCAGCATTCTGACGTAGCGAATCGGTGAGGTCGTCCATCTGTTGGGCGGATACCGGGGAAGGGACGATACAGGGGCGCAGAACGGGATAGCGTACGACCCTCCCTCGTCACCCCGTGGCGATATTGTAAACGCTCTCCCACCCCCCGGACCCATGCACCAGCCGACCGTCCTCGACCTGTTCTGCGGAGCCGGTGGCCTGTCCGAGGGGTTCCAGCAGGCCGGCTTCCGCGTCATCGGCGGCTCCGACTCCGACCCCGACGCCGTCGCCACCTTCGCCCTCAACCACCCCGACGCGGTCGCGCTCACGGGCGACGTCCGCGACGAGCCCGTCCGCGAGCGGCTCCACCACCTCGCCCGCGAGGCCGACGTCGTCGTCGGTGGCCCGCCGTGCCAGGGGTTCTCGCAGGTCCGCAACCACGCCCGCCTCATCGACGAGCCCCGCAACGCGCTCTACCGCGAGTTCGTGGCCGCCGTCGCCGAGGGCGCCCCCCGCGCCTTCGTCATGGAGAACGTGACGGGGATGGACGAGATGGACGTCCGCGACCAGGTCCTCGAGGACCTCTCGCTCGGGGGCGACTACGAGGTCGAGGCCCGCGTGCTCGACGCCGCCGACTTCGGCGTCCCCCAGTCCCGCCGCCGCCTGATCTTCGCCGGCCTCCGCCGCGGCGAGGACGGCCCGTTCCGGCTCCCGGCCGGCACCGGCCTGGCCGCCGTGTTCGGGCTCAACCGGGAGCAGGGGAGGGGAGGGGAGACCCGCTACCGCGTGGCGGCCCAGGGCGACCTCCTCGCGGGCGCGCCCACGGCCCTCGCCGACCCCGACGATGCCTCGGCCGTCACCGCCGCCCAGGCCCTCTCCGACCTCCGCCCCCTCGTCTCGGGCCGCCGCGACGACGAGATCGCCTACGACGAGCTCCCCGCGCCCGCCTCCGCCTACCAGCGCGCCATGCGCGAGGGCGCGGGCGACGTGCTCGCGAACGTCCAGGTCCCCCGGATGCGCGACGACACGCGGATGCGGCTGGAGGGCATCCCGCCCGGCGGGAACTACCGCGACCTCGACGAGGCGCTCATGGCCCGCTACCTCACGGGCGAGAAGTGGGGCCAGGACAACGGGTCCGGCCGGCTCTCGCGCCGCCACTTCTACGCCTACCGACGGCTCCATCCCGACGTCTGGGCCTGGACCCTCAACACGAAGGCCGACGCCGCCTACCACTACGCCGAGCCCCGGTCGCTCTCCGTCCGCGAGTTCGCCCGGCTCCAGTCGTTCCCCGACCGCTTCCGGTTCACGACCGACCCCCGCCGGGGCGACATCCCCGGCCGGCTGAAGAACGGCCCGGCCCACTCCCGCTACCGCCAGGTCGGCAACGCCGTCCCCCCGCTCCTCGCCCGCGCCGTGGCCGCCGAGCTCCTCTCCGTCCTCCACCCATCCCGCGAGACGGCCCCCTCAGGCGACGGGCTCGCCGCCGGAGAGGTCGCCCTCGACTACTCCACCGCCCGTGGCTAAACGCAAGAGCGCGCTCGACGAGGCCGCCCAGCGCGCCTTCGGGGCCGAGAACCGCGCCCGACTCCTCCACCGCTGGTTCGCCGACCGCCCCGCCGTCGAGCCCGGCCGCGCCTGGGAGGAGGTCTACCGCCTCCTCCTCTGGGTCGACGCCACGACCGGCCTCGCCCACTGCTACGAGAGCGACAAGGCCCAGCCCGGTCGGCCCTGGTACGCCCGGTCCCTCGCCTTCCACGTCTGGCTCTCCGACCGCCTCGGGGTCGAGCCGACGGAGCTCGTCGACGAGCTCGACTGGATGTTCCGCCAGGCCGTCCGCGACCTCGCCGCGCAGCAGCGCGAGGGGCTCTCGGAGAAGGCGCGCGCGCAGCGCGAGCCCTACGACGGCCGCGAGCTGCCCGAGCCCGGCGCGGACCCTGAGCTGGCCGAGATCATCGAGGAGGAGCTCGGCGACTGGCTCCGCGAGCCGCCCCCCGAGGAGGTCTGGGCCCGCGTCGTCACCCGCGTCCAGGCCCACCTCTCGCAGGAGAACAAGCGCCGGAACCTGACGGGCGAGGGGTTCGAGGACGTCGTCGTCGCCCTCGTCAACCGGCTCGGCGCCGGCCGCGACGTACGCGCCCGGACCCAGGTCCGCCTCGGGGACCTCGACGGGTTCTATCCCACCCGCGAGGGCGACAAGGCCAAGCTCATCGACCTCGTCGTCGAGAACGGCCGGACCGGCGCCCGCGCGCTCGTCACCGCCAAGTGGAGCGTCCGGTCCGATCGCGAGGAGCAGTTCCGGTCCGACTTCGAGGCGTACACCCGGCTCCAGTCCGACAACCGCCCGTTCGGGCACGTCCTGGTGACGAACGAGTTCGACCCGGCCCGGCTCGTCCGGGCCTGCGAGAGCCGCGCCCAGAACGCCCCGCTCTTCACCGACGTTGTCCACGTCCAGCCGCACGGCGTCCTCGCTGCCTACGGCGAGGCTTCGGGCGCCGTCTCCCACAAGACGCAACGGAAGGTCCAGGAGTACGTCGAGGCCGGACGCCTCACGAGCCTCGACGACTGGATCGCCGGCCTCCTCGACTAGCCATGCCGACCTACCGCCTCCGCCTCGTCGCCGAGGCCGGCCCCGACCCGGTCGACGGGACGCCCCTCGGCCACGACGAGGAGACCCTCACGGTCGAGGCCGACTCGCCCTGGGCCGCCCGCTCCCGCGCCCTCCACCGGATGACGCTCCGCCCGATGGGCCGCGTCCTCCGGGCCTACGACGCCGATACGGGCGACGAGATCGTCCACCCCCCGCCGGCCGGCTTCCGGCCCGGCCGGTTCACGATCGACGGGCTCCCGGGCACCTACGATGGCTTCACGCGGGGCGAGACGTGGAACGGGTTCGCCGTCCCCTACTTCCCGCTGGCCGTCGCCCGCCGCGTCGCCGACGACTACGCCGCTCAACCCGCCGGGCTCGACGGCCAGCCCGAGTCGGAATACGACGCCGACCGCGACCTCGTCCGTCTTTACGACCCGTCTTCGGGCGAGTGGGACGAGTACGGCCCGGTCGAGATCGACGACAGAGCCCTTCACGGCCCGCGCGCGCTCTACCCCGTCGGCGCGCGCTACTGGACGTGGGAAGAGGGCAGCGCTAGAGCGGACTCCGCCACCTGCTAAAGACCGTCGCCCTCAGCGGGCGCAGCGCCTCTGTCGTTCGTGCCCAGACTCGGGAGGTGTTCGAATCGTCCTGGGTCCAAAGCGGGGAGGCCGACGGACGAATAGAACCGCGTGAAGCACGACTGCAATGCCTCAGCGAACGGCGTGTCGAGCACGGCTAGGCGGTCGTAGTCGTCCCGCAGCGAGTCGAACGGAACGCTTTCGACCTGGAGAAGGTCGCAGTAGAGATCGGGGATGTCGAGGAACCCCGGGAGAAACCAGTACCGGCCGTCTGGACTCCCCATCATGGCCGCCGGTGAGTTGATTCGGCGCCTGATCTTGTCGGGCAGCTTTGCGGGTCTGCCGGGCCATGGGTCTTCCACCTTCCCATCGGTGTCCGTGTGAGCCTGCCGGATGGCCTCGCCCGCCTCAATCGCCTTGACCGTCAACACGAACTCGGTCTTCGGCCTGTCTGCCCCACGCTGAACGGTCAGGTGACAGTGCGGCGTTAGCACAACCCGGAAGGTCTCGTCGGTCTTGCTCCGAACGACCTCACCCAACCGGTACTCGTCGCCTGCGATGGACGGGTAGACGTAGAACTCAGCGGCCTCGACCACGCCGACCTCGCCGCCTTCCGGCGTCACGCGAGCGAGCTGGATCGCCGCGCGGCGACGGAGCACGCGCTCGAGGACGTCTCGGGCGTCGAGCCCGCTGACCACGAGACGGTCCCAGTGCTTCGCAAGAAACCCCCAGAGGTAGGACCCGGCGACCCGGTCGATCTCGTCGTGGATCGCTCGGGCCAGGGCCGGGACTCCCGTCCCGATCATCTCCTCCAGTCGGGCGACGATCTCGTCATTCCCGCTGCTCTTGTCCGCGAAGCGGACGAACGGACCCAGTTCGATGTTCGGGGGCATACTACCGTCCGAGAAAATGACGACCGGGCAGAACCTCCGGTTGATGAGCTGCTCGATGATCCGGCTCGCCTGCACATCCCCCGCCTCGATGTTCTTGCGTGCGGAGTCGCGGTCCCGGTACACATCGGTCACGACGAGGTCGTAGCGGTGTCGCGCCACGCGCTGGAGCGCCTCGTCGAAGCTGCCGCAGGGCTCCCACTCCAGCCGGAAGCCCGACAACTCCTCGGGGAGCGTCTCTTCCAGCAGCTCCAGGTTCTCGGCGTCGTCCTCGACGAGGAGGACGTGCAGGGTTGGCGGGGGTGTCTCCATAGCGCTGACGCTGATAGTGTTCCGGCGGATGGGGCTCAACGGCCGACGCTCTTCTCGAACGCGATCTCAAAGCAGGCTCCGGGGAGTGCGCAGTCGTCGCGATACGAGATCTTCCCGTACGGCTCGACGACGAGCCGGGCGATGTACAGCCCGAGCCCGATTCCATTCGCCTTCCTCGTGAAGTAGCTGTCGAAGATGAGGGGGCGATCCCGTTCGTCGACGCCCGGGCCGTCATCGGAGAACAGGATGCGGAAGCCGCCGTCGAGCGACTCCACGCGGACGTGGATCCTGCCTCCTGCACCGGACCCCTTGGACTCCCGGATCCAGTAGAGACTGTTGTCGGTCAGGTTGGCGAGCACCTGCCCCAGAACGGCCCTCGACATGCGGACCTGGATGGGACCGTCGGGCAGCTCGACCAGCGTCTCAACGCCCTGCTTCTGCATCAGGGCATCGAAAAGCTCAAACGTGTCGCGCACCTCGTCCTCAACGCTGAACGATGTCGCCCGACCCCGCTTGTCGGGGGTCTGAGGGTCGAGGCGGCCCCGGAGCGCGTGGATCTGCTCCAGCCACGTCTTGACGTCCTGGACGAGCGGGGACACAGCCTTCATGTCGGCGTCGGAGAGCCGGTCTCCGAGCCGCTTTTCCAGGAGGGTCAGCTTCCTGTTGATCTTGCCGAGCGGCGCCCCGATCTCGTGGATGACGATGTCCACCATGTGCCCGAGCCCCGCCGACATCAAGAGCCGGGAGTACACGTTCTGGACGCGCTCAACCCCTTCCCGCAACCGCTTCTGCGTTTGAGAGATCTCCTTCGTCACCGGGTGGTCCCGTCCCAGTTCCGCCTGCGCGAAGTCGAACGTCCCCCCGATGTCGAACACCTCGAAGATGGGGTCGACGATGGTGTCGGCGTCCTGGCGGGGGCGGATCTCGTACCGCTCGCGCTCCAGGAGCGCGAGCACTTCCTTGAACCACCTCTCGAGCGCCTTGTGCTCGGTGTTCAGGACCATCCCCTCGCGCGTACTCCGGTCCCGGAGCTCGGGGTTCGCGTCGCGTGAGATCTGAACGGCCGCGATCACCTGGTTATTGGCGAGATGCATCGACGGGTTCTGGCGGCTCCGGTTGTCCAGCCCCAGCCAGTCGTTCCCCTTCTGTCCGTAGGGGTAGACCCGGAACCCATCGCGGTAGATGCTCACGCCGGAGTAGTTGTTGAGCACTCTCCGCACGTCCGTGATCGTCTGGTCGTGGCGCTCGGCGATGGGCTGGAGCGAGTCCCGGTCCCGGTCCCACACCCGGATCTCTACCTGGAATGGACCACACAGGGGGTTCTCACCCTCCTTCCCGAGCTTCTCCCCCGCGTACTCCCGGACGGTCTCGCCCTGGTGTTTGAACACGCCCGTGAAATGCCCCCTCCGGTCGAGGTGGCCCTCCAGGGAGTAGATCGGTTTGAGCACGACCTCCGGCGGCTCTACCGGGCCTGAGAGCTCGGGGTGGGCCGGGACCACCAGTTCGATCTCGAAGTCCTTCACGTCCTCGAACGGTGAGATCAGCCGCGAGAGACGGGAGTGCAGAGCCTCGTAGTCGTCGTCGTCCCACCCCTTCCTCAGCGTCTCCAGCGTCAGCCGTGTCCCGTGGTCAAGGTCGCCGATCGGGCGGACCTCGTAGTCGACCGTGACGGCGTCGAGGTAGCTGTCCTCATCGAAGGCGCCCCAATCCACGAGAGCCACCGTCCCCTCCTTCTCCCCCCGGGCCACCGTCTCCATGAACAGGAGCTCCGCCAGCCGCGCCGCCGCGAACCGTCCGATCCCTTTCGCCCCCTGGTAGACCCGCCCCCTGTCCGAACTCTTGCGGACCCGCTTGGCGACGGTGCCCGGCTCGAACCACGCGCCCAGCACGGTGTCGAGCGTCATACCGTCGCCATCGTCCTCCACCACGACGCGCTCCGGCGCGTTCGGGTCGTCCCCCTCGAACCGGATCGTCACGCGGTCGGCGTCGGCGTCGTAAGCGTTCTTGACGAGCTCGACGACGGCGACGGGCTCGTCGCTGATCAGGTCCTCGCCGATCAGGCTGATGAGGCGGGCGCGGGGCCGCATCGTGGCAGTCCCGGAGCGCTCGACGGGGTAGCGGTCCTTCGGGGAGGCGGGGGGTGTGTCAGGCATCGAGAGGGATCAGGCGGTGACCGCCAGTCTGGCCGCGCCGGTCGCACACGAGGCGAGGAGCGGGCAGCGCTCGCACTCCGGCGCGCGGCGGCTCAGGCAGACGAGGTGGCCGAGGTCGAGGAGAGAGTAGTTATAGTCGGCCGGGCGCTCGCGGTCGAGCAGCGCGACGTGGAGGTCCCTGAATCGGCGGTTGCGACGGGACGAGGGCTTCGTGGGCAGGCCGAACACCCGGCCCACGATCCGGACCGTGTTGGTGTCGACGAGTGCGTCGTCGAGCCCGAACGAGAAGCACCGGACGGCGCTGGCGATGTAGTCGCTGACGCCGGGGAGCGAGAGGAGCGCTTCGCGGTCGGACGGGACACGGCCGCCGAAGCGGCCGACGAGGTCCGCGGCCATGTCGGCCACTAGGTCGATCCGCCAGTGAAGCCCGAGTGGTCCCATGACGGCGTGGACCGACTCGCGCGAGGCCCGGGCGAGGGCCGCGACGTCTGGGAAGAGCACGATGAACCGCTCGTAGACCGGGAGCACCTGACGGACCTGGGTCCGGTGGAGCATGACCTCGGCCATCAGGAGTCGGTAGGGTTCGTCGGTCTCCCGCCACGGGAACGACCGGACGTGGTCCCGGCCCCACGCGAGGAGCCGGGACCGGAACCCCTGCGCGTCCACGCGGTGGCCCCCCGCCTCGACGCCCTCGTGGGCGATCTGGGAGCGGTCCGGATGGTCCTCCTCGCTGCTCATGCGTCGGCCTCCACCGAGGGCGTACTGGCGGCCACGACGTGGTCGTCGGACGCTCCGTCGCCGCTGTGGGCGGAGAGAGCCATGCCAGCCGGGGCGAACCGGTCCCGGGCCGTCACCCCGACCTCACCCGCGACGTGGAGCGCGAGCGAGCGCGCGAGGAGGGGGGGGACCGCATTCCCGATCTGCCGGAAGGCCGCGTTCATCGCACCCACGAACCGGAACCCGTCGGGGAACGACTGGAGACGGGCGGCCTCCCGTACGGAGATCGTCCGCGCCTGATCGTCGTCGTAGTGGATGTGCGTGTAGGAGTCCTTGCCGAGGTGGGCCGTCAGCGTGCGGGCCGGCTCGCCGGCCGCCATCTTCCGCCACTTGTCGACGAACTTCTCCGGGTCGTAGGGTGGCACCACCTTCGCCTTCTCGGACTCGTACCGCTCCCGGTTAGGGCTGGAGGCGTCGGAGTCAGAAGCCTTGAGACCGAGGGCTTCCATCTTCTCGTTCCACAGTTCCGTCGCGATCCGGTGCGCATGAGGGTACTGCTCGCCCGGCTTCATCCGGGCGAAGATCGGGTAATCGCGGGGGAGCCGGCGGATCACGTGGTCGCGGATCGTCCGGTCGCCCTCGAACCCGGGCCAGTGCCTCATCAGAGACGCGAACCGCGTCGGCCGGCCCTGATTGTAGCGCAGGTTCTGAGTGAACCGTCTCGGCCCCGGACGGATGGCCTCCTTCATCGAGAGCGTGTAGACGGGCAGATCGCGCAGCGCGTCCCACGCGGTCACCGCCGGTAGGATCTCGCCTGACGGACCAGGGGTCGGCATGTACCGGGCGTTGCTGTCGGTTGACCCCGTCCTCAGCGTCGGACCGAGCGCTGCCCTCCGGGCGTCCTGGTACCCCTCGGGAAGCTCGATCCAGTGCGTGGGAGAGGGGAACGAGGGCTCGACTCCGAGCGACTCGTGGTAAGCGAGCAGGAACACCCGCTCGCGCATTTGGGGGACCCCGTAGTGCGCTGCATTCAGCGTCGTGTAGCGGCACACGTACCCGGCCGCTTCGAGGTCGGCACAGATATCCTCGACCACGTTGACGCCAGCCTGGTTCAGGACGTCAGGGACGTTTTCGAAGACGACTACCAACGGTTTGAGCGCCCTCACGTAGCGGACTAACTCGGTGTAGAGCCGCCCCCGTCGGTCGTGGAGGAATGCGTCGGGGTTGTTCGCGATCTCGCGCAGCTTGGCGCGCCCTACGCGCGCGTAAGACTGGCAGGGCGGACCAGCCAGGATCACGTCGACGGCCCGATTCGCCCCATCCTTGTCAAGACCCAGCTCGCGCACTAGCTCACCCGGCCGAACCTTCTTTGCGTCTCGGGCGGCAGCGTGGGGGTCGTCCGGGTCCGTTATACCGAAGAAGTTGTATGCGTGTGTCTGTGATGCACGAGGATCCTTTTCTAGAGACCCTACAATTCTATATCCTGCGCTGTCAAAACCGAGAGAGAATCCTCCGCACCCAGAGAATAGGTCGAGAACACGAAGGGGCTCTCCTGCTCTGAGGCGATCGTGTTTAAAGGCGATGGGCGACTGTCTGGGCATGCAGGTCAGTGGATTAGATAGAGACGGCGGCCTGAAAGCGCCCGGAGTCAGGTGAAGGGGAGCGGGAGGATACCCTTGGGCAGTGGGACGGCAGCGAAGGGTGGCGATCTGCCCATGGGAGGCCGCACACCCTAGTCATCATGGTGGTGTGTCGTCCAGGTCACAGCACCGTTCATAACCCGATCCCCTCGCTGGCGTTCTCGTCGAAGAGCCGGCCCTCGCGGACGTACTCGGCCAGCGTCTTCGTCGACCGGTGCCGGGTCTGCTTCTGGATGGCCCGGTCGGGCTTGCCAGCTCGGGCGGCCGTGGTCGCGAACCCCGCCCTGAGCGAGTGTCCGGCGTAGAGCGCGGGGTCGAGCCCGGCCGCCTTGGCGAGTCGCTTGACGACGTTCGCCACGGTTCGTCCCGTAATCGCCCTCCGCCCCAGCCGGCCCCACCGGTCAACGCCCCGGAACACCGGCTCCGAGAGGGGGGAGGGCCTCCCTTGATCCGCCAGCGCCGCGCTGGCGGCGGCCACGTACGACCGGACGGCCCGGACCGGGCACGTCTCGGCCCGGTCGCCGTAGGCGACGCCGACGACTTGGCCCGCCCCCTCCTGGTCCGACTTCGACTTCGGGATGAGGAGCCTCAAGCCCTCCGGCGTGTACGAGACGTCCTCGACGCGGACGGCAGCCAGCTCGCTCCGGCGGAGGGCCGCGGCGAACCCGAGGATCACCATCGCCTTGTCCCGCCTCGCCCGGAGCGCCGCGCCCGGGGCCGCGTCGTCGGGGAACGCCGCCGCGAGCCGGACGGCCTCATCGCAGACGGCCGCCATCGCCACGACGTCCTGGGCCAGCGCGGGCGCCACCTTCCGCCGGGCGACCCCGAGCTGGCGGACGACGCCGGCCCACACCGAGTGGAGCGGCTCGCGGGTACGCGAGGCCGGAGTTTCGAGCCCGGCCAGCTTGTGGGCCTGGCTGATCGCGGCGAGCCGACGCTCGAGCGTGGCCACCTTGAGGGGCGCCGTCGGCCGGCCGCGGTCGTCGTCGGGACCGGCCTCGGCGCGCGAGGCGATATATAAGGAGACGGTCTCCGGCGTCGCGGGCATCGCGCTTAGGCCCCGGTCGTCGCACCAGGCGGTGAAATCGGCCCAGTCCGAGCGGTACGCCCGGAGCGTCGCGTCGCTCCGGGCGGCGGCGGCGAACCGGCGGGCCGCCTCGTGGTCGGCCGCGAGCGGTCCTGGCGACTGGCGGTCTTCGTTGACACGAAGCAGGTCGGGCATAGCTGTTATTGCAATTTTGCACTCCCCAACAAAGACCCGTCGAGGAGCTAGAAGGTACGCCCGATCGGCCGGTCGTCTTCCGATAACGTCCCCTTATCGGAAACGAGGGCGGAAGACAAGAACAGACCCTCTAGAAAGAGCCGAACCCCACCCCGTGCGTGACGACAGCCGGAGCGGCGCGAGACCGTTGCAATAGCGGACGCACCCCCCAACTCAATGGAGGAGCACCTCCCGATCCCATCGACGGCGTACGAGCGTCGGGAGTGCCGCGAACGCGTAGTCCTCGCACAGACGGTGGGCGGGGCCAAGCGCCACCCCATGCTAGACCGGATTACAGTGCGAGGACCACTGTCTCTTCGGAAAGCTATCCCCCTCGGCTAGTGGGCGGCCGCCGCAGTGGGGGTGGTTTGCCTGCGAACGCGCTCGTGGGCCTCGTCCGCAGCGGTAGGCACCGCGAGTAGGACTGGAGTACTACCCCGCATAGGGCGCCGCTCCAATGCGAGCGGGCGGGAGGGTTCCTACGCTAGGCCCCCTCCACTCCCTGCTCAGATGAGACCATCGCTCCTCTCCTACCTCGGCGTCGTCGCGTTCGTGGTTGCCATCGCGGCAACGCCCGCTAGCGCTCAGAACAACCAGGCCGGCGGGTGTTCCGTCGGCACAGCAGCGGACTTCGAACTCGGCTTCCGCAACGTCCCCAGAGAGGTAGAGAACCCGGACGGGACCGTCACGGTGATCCCCACGGACTACATATCGGACATCGTGGTTTTCGACCTTCGCGACGGGTCCTCTGTGTCCTACAACCTGTCCCCGGGCGACTACGTCCCCGGTAGCGGCGGGTGCAACTGGATCGCGCATTACGATGACGATTACCTCGACCCGAACGAGCCGAACCGGGCCCGGATGATCCCGAACGTCCCTTACCGGATCGAGTTCAGGTCCTTCGGGAAGGTGAACGCGACGTACAACACCTTCTACTGCACCACCGCCATTGAGAAGGGGGAGCCTTCGCCGCCTCCAACGGGGTCCCCCTACTGCCCCTACGGGCCTCCAACTGGCGGCTTCCCGGACTACTTGTTCTACGCCGATGGCGACTTGTCGAGCGACCTCTGGGTGGGCTCCGTCCGGTTCGGGAACCCAACGACGCACCGGATCGAGAGCTACTTCCCGGACTCGGAGTGGGCGTTCCCCATGAGCTACTGGTCCGCGTGCTCGCAGGCCGGGAACTGCAGGCAGAGCCTGGGCGAAATCACGGACATGTGGTTCATGGCGCGTCAGACAGGCCCGCCGTACACGATCTCCCACGTCAGGACGGAGGCCACGGACCCCCCGTTCGCCTTTGCGCCGACGTGGAGCTTCCCCTCCTCGCTCGTCTCCGCGGTGAAGTTCGAGCCGGGCCAGAGGCTAGTGGTCCATAACGCCATGGACGCGGAAGGCGTCACGTTCACCGCCAGTGACCCCGCCTACGGCTGGCACGGGATCCGTTTCGAGCCGGGTTCCGCCGGTGACCTCGGCCCGGATGGAGCCAAGAAGACACAGATCAAACACGTTGCGGGCATCAACAACGCTTCCGTCTATGTGAACGACGCGAACGTTACGCTGGACAGGGTCTTTATCGAAGGGCGTGTACAGCAGCCTGCGGATTACGACCTCGAGGTGGCTGCCGTCTGGGCGACGGGCAGCAACGCCTCCGTCACGGTGCGAAACGGGTCGGAGTTCACCCCGCATACTGGGGGCGGCCTCGTCGCCGCCTCCGGCGCGACCATCACCGCTTCGGAGGAATCCATTATCGCAGACGGCGTCTACGCTTGGGGGTACGGCGGCCCCTCCGATGCGTTCGTCTGGGACGTGACGGGGAACGCGCCCGCTCGGGCGGGGGCGTACGGAGCCGTCTGGCTCGGGCCCGCCGATCTCTCATTCGCCCCTACTCTGCCCAACAACACCTTCGAGGCCGAAGCGTCCTACGCGGGCTCCCTCACCGCCAGCAACCACGGCGTCGCCTACGCCAGTCGTTTCGGCACGACCGAGGGCCACCACAACAACTGGCTCTTTGACAAGGGCGGCGTGGACCCCGGTTTCGCCACGTCGGAGTACTACAGCGACGTGGACGCCGTCTACAACTGGTGGGGGCAAGCGAGCGGCCCCGACCTCGCACAGACCTCCGTCACGACGGGCAGCACGTTCGAGTACTGCCCCTTCCTTACCGACCCGTTCTCCGGCGCTGCCTCGACTTGCGGAAACAAGCGCGCCCTCCGCGATGAAGGCGCCGCATCGGGACCGGCTGAGAGCGCGTCGAAGGGGCTCGCTCTGCCGCAGGAGGCTTCCGCCGCCGCCGCCCGGGTCGCCCTCCTGCACGGCGACGTGCCGGGGGCCCTCGCGCACCTCACTGCGCTGCTCTCGAACCCACTCGCGCACCGAGCCGAGCAGCAGAAGGGGATGAGCGTCGCCGCCCGCATCGCCGCTACGGAGCCCGGGCAAGCGGCACGCGCCCTCCTCACCGCCCAAGCCCGCCTGGATTCCCCTAATCGGCCTGGGGCTCTCCGCGCGCTAGCCGTCGCAGACGCCGGGCGGGGGAATCACCCCGACGCCCTCGCGTCCGCTACGGCCCTCATCGCGGAGGGAGGCGAGCACGCCGTCGCGGGGCACGTGCTCTCCGCGCTCGCTCAGAGCGCGATGGGCCGGCCCGAAGCCGCGTGGGCTGCCCTCGAAGAGGCGGAGCGGATCGCCCCTGGCGATCGCGATGTAGCCATGGCGCGGCGAGAGATCGGGCTCCGCCTCGCGGCCCCTGGCGACGTGCGGGCGCGCATGGGCACCCCAGCGCAAGGAGTCGCAGCGCCTGAGGCGTACCGCCAGACCGCTACCGGCGGGCGGGACCTCCTCGGGGACCCACACCCCAACCCGACGCGGGGCCAGGTGTCCGTGCCCGTGACCCTCGCATCCCCGTCCGACGTGCGGATCGAGGTCTACGACGTGCTCGGGCGTGTGGTCGCCCTCCTACACGAGGGACCGCTGGGGTCCGGCCCCCACCGCTTCGACGTCGCCGCGCGGACGCTCGTCCCCGGGACCTACCTTGTGCGCGCCGACCTCGGCGGCGCGCCGCACACGCGGAGGTTCACCGTCGTCCGGTGACGACCCCCATGACGCGATCCCTCCCCCGCCTCGCGGCGCTCGCCGCCTCCCTGCTCCTGGCGCCCGCACGGGCGCCGGGGGCGCAGGCGGTGCCCGAGCCCCTCGGTTCGGAGTCCCTCGCAGGCGAGCCCCTCGTCTGGGAGCGCGTCGGCACCGTGGAGAAGGCTGACTGGCTCGCCTTCGACGCCGACACCCTCTACGCCGGCATCGGCAACATCAGCGGCGGGCGGCAGGAGAGCGCCATCGTCTCGCTCCGACCCGGCGACGACGACTGGGCCCCGGTCGAGATCTGGGACTGGTACACCCGCCTCGACGACCTCTACTTCGACGCCGACCGCACGCTCTTCACCTACCGCCTCGGCTCCATCTGGCGGTTCGAGGCGTGGGACGGCGACGGCGCCGAGGTCAACGACGACGCGTACATGGTCCCCCACCGCACCCCCTCCGGAGCCCTCGTCGTCGGCATCAACGAGTACTCCTTCCTCGCCGCCCGCTCCACCGACGGGGGGCGGACGTGGACCGACCACGGGAGCCCCGAGGTCCCCACGGGGATGACCCCCGTCGCCATCGTCTCCTTCCCCCCCTCGCCCGGCGCCCCCGAGGGCCGCCTCGTCGCCGCGGGGTTCGGCGGCGTCGTGACCTCCGACGACGACGGGCGGACGTGGAAGCCCTCGCCGTTCTCGGGCGGGGGCGGCCTCGCGTTCTCGGCGTGGGCGGCGGCCCGGGTCGTCGCGGGGCCCCGCGACGGCGGCCACGGCGGCGACGCCCTCGTCCTCGTGGAGGGGGCGGCGGGGGGCTCGGGGATGTGGCGGACGCCGGACGGGCTCTCGTGGGAGCGCGTGAGCGACTTCCCCGGCCGCTCGCGGTACCAGTCCCGGCTCCTCGCGGCGCCGGACGGGGCGGTGTACCTCTACGAGACGCGGACGCCGCCGGAGAACGTGCACCGGGGGGAGGCGGTGTGGCGGACGGTGGACGGGGGGGAGACGTGGGAGGACGTGGGGGCGGTGTGGGAGGCGTGGTCGGCGGTGCCGACGGAGATCGAGGTGGGCCCGGACGGTCGGCTGTGGGCGTCGGCGGTGGGCCGGGACCCGGACACGGCGCACCTGCTGGGCGGGGTGTTCCGGACGGTGGAGCCCGTGGTGGCGGTGGGGAGCGCGCCGGACCCTCCCGCGGCGCCGGGCCTCACGTTGGCAGTGGAGCCGAACCCGGCCACGCACCAAACCGCCGTGCGCTGGCGGCAGGCGTCGGCGGGCGCGGCGCGGGTCTCGGTCCTCGACGCGCGGGGCCGGGAGGTGCTCGTCGTGTCTGACAGCTTCCGCCCCTCGGGCGAGCACCGGGTGGAGGTGGACGCGTCGGGTCTGGCGGCGGGGGCGTACGTCGTCCGCGTCGTCACGCCGGGCGGGACCGCCAGCGGGCGGCTCTCCGTCGTGCGGTAGGCGCCCGGGGTCTCGGGAGGGGCGGCCGTAGGGCCACAACCCGGCACGGGCGGACCCGTCCCGTCATCCGGAGGCTCCCACCACAGCGCCCCCGGAGGGACCGGAGGCTACGCCACGGTCCGGCGCTCGGAAACGGCCCGCCCGGAAACGGCCCGCCCGGCCGAGGTGGTGGACGCCGGGCGGGCCGACACGCGGGCCTCTAGCAGCGCCCGCCTCCGGGAGGGTACCGACGAGACGCCGTTCGGCGGCTTCCCCGCTGGCGGTAACCACCGGCGCTCGCGTGGTGGGAGGCGTCGAGCCCCCTCCCCCCGGCGTCCGGGACGCCCTCACCCTCGGGGCCAGCCCCCTCCCGAGCCGTCCGGACCCCTCTGCAGCCGACCCATAGCCAAGGCGGCCCGTCACCGTCGGCCGGTAGCGGGCCGCCACGTAGGACACGAGGGGGCCATCGCGCGCCCGTAAGGCGGCCCCGCACGACGCGTCCAGGCCCCTCCCCCCTCTCCCGGGGGCTGTCGCGTGCTGTCTCGCCGTGTCGCGCGGTGTCGCGTGCTGTCGTGGATTGTCGTAAACGTGGGGCAGAGCGCTGACGGCTCGTCACGGCGGCCCTGCCCGTACTCATCCGGATGCTGCGGTGCCGTGCCTCCCCCGAGGCCGGCGAGACGACGGTCTGGCGGGAGGGCGACAGAGATCGTCGGCGCGCGGGTCCGTCCGCGCTGACGGGGTGTCCCGTGGTGTCTTCTGCTGTCTCGAGGTGTCTCGCCCTGTCCTGGGTTGGCCAAAACGTGTAGCAGCGCGGCGAGGCAAGAGCGGGCGCCGTGCCCCTCCGGCTGGCGCTGGCGGCGCCCGTCCGCCAACCGTGGAGGGGGCGGAGCCGAACGGCGACGCTCTCACGAGCAGTCAGTACCGACGCGGGAATCCAAACCGAGGAGCCCCCGGAGTACCAATCGACAGAAGGCCCATTATGTCGCGTTCATGCGTCTCAGACATGATGGGGCTCCTTGATCAGGGCCAAGGTGTGCTCGACCTTGGATGTGCGACACCGGTCGGATTTGGTTGTGCCGCAATAACAGACACGCCCCCTCATGCCTGCTCGATCCTGGAACAGCCTCGCCGACCTCGATGAACTCGTGCTCGCCTGCGAGAGCGAGATCTCGGCCGAGTATCTCGACGAGGCTGTCGCGTGCTACCGAGCCGGCGCATACCGAGCGGCTATCGTGGCCACCTGGGTTGCCGTCGCGTACGACTACCTCGACAAGCTCCGAGAGCTCGAGTTCTCGGGGGACGGGCAGGCTGCTGCGGAGATTGCGAGGTGGGATGCGGCCCACACCTCGACGGAGATCGGCGCGCTCCTCGACTTGGAGCGCGAGATGCTGGACACGGCACGGAACCAGTTCGAGCTCCTCTCCGAGATCGAGCACGACGATCTGGGGAGACTTCAGAAGGACCGGCACCGGTGTGCGCACCCGTCCCACGACCACGCCGGCGAACCGTACCAGCCAACGGCTGAGCAGGCAAGGGCTCACATACGCAACGCCGTTGAGCACCTGCTAAGCCGCCCACCGGTCCAGGGGCGGGCCGCGCTGGATCAGTTGAAACGGGACGTGGACCGGGCCTCGTTCCCGACGGACGTGGACGACGCTGTTCGGCGGCTCCAGATGGGTCCGCTCGCTCACGCTCGGATCGTGCTCGTCCGGAACGCGGCGATCGTGTTTATGAAGGGGACGCTCGTCGACGACGACGCGACGTCGGCGCAGCGGGAGCGACGTCGGACGGCGCTCGCCGCGATGCACAGGATGGACACTGGCGAGGTGGAGCAGGCGGTGTTCCAGCGTGTCAACGACGTGATCGCTCGGCTCCCCGACGAGGAGTGGGGCCACGTCTTCGAGCTACTGGAGGCGTTGCCTGTGGTGTGGGAGACGCTTAACGAGGCGAACCAGGACAACGCGCGGAGCTTGGTTGCGCGAGCGGTCCTCCCGGCCGGCGCCCCCGTCCTGCGCGCCGCGCTCGCGACGGAGGGACTGGCGGAGGCCGTGACTGATCGGGCCTCCGAGTACGACGCGGACACGCTGGCAGCTCTCATCGACACGCATCCTGCCGATAGGTTGGTCGATGAACTCATCGACCGTCTCGGACGGCCCGAGTCGTACTTCTACATCCGCGACCTTGGAGACGCCCTGCGCGCCGCGCTCCCGTCGATGGGGGCCGCTGAGATCGAGCGGGTCGTCGGGGCGTACCTCTCCAACGATCAGTTCCACGGATGCGGGACGTGCGCGCCGATGATGGACGCGGTGATGTCACGAGCGGCCGAGATCGGAGGGATAGAGGGAGTCTTCGTGCCAGTCGTCGACCCCTACCTAGAGCGGAACTATGAGGAGGGCATCGAACGGTACCGGGGTCTCTACCCGGAGGCGGTCGCGCATGCTGAGGCGACACGTTTGGCCGTCGCCACGGACGGTCGACCCGATGAATGAGACTGGGCCGACATCTCGTGGCGAAGAACACCTACCGCCGGGCGGCGGCCGTCCAAGCCGTCAAGGAAAGGAGCGCGTCGTGCCCCCTGGGTTGTTCCAGGCGCTCCAGGACTACCTCCGAGTGCTACTCGAAGGAGTAGAGGGCATTGATGGTGTGGCCTTCCCTCTCCCCTTCCCGATCTTCACATAGAAAGATGTCGCTCTTCGTCCGGGCAAGGCGGGGCGGCGCTCTCGACCAGAATGTGGACGCTCTCACGGGCCAGGCGGTCTACCATGTCCTCCGCCAGCGGGCCGCCGAGGCGGGCGTCGAGGCGTTCAGCCCGCACGACCTCCGGCGGACGTACATCGGCGACTTGCTCGACGAGGGAGCCGACCTCTCCGTGGCGCAGGACCTCGCGGGGCACTCAAGTCTGACAACGACGGCGGGGTACGACCGGCGAGGCGAGCGGGCGAAGGAGCAGGCGGCCTCCCGGCTCGACGTGCCCTACGACGGGTGATCTTCAGCTGGGAAGCCGGAGGAGGGCCAGTTGCTCAACACCTGTCCGTACAGACGCTTGAAGCGGGTCCGACCAAACTCTCCCCGGAGCGACCGGATCGTCTCGTTGAACCGGCAAACCCCGAGGCGCTGGGCGCAACCGCAGGGACAGGGCTTCTTGTTGGCGAGTCGTCGCTTGGTCGCGAGGAGGGCGAGTGCGGCGAGCGCCTGCCGGTGCGTTGTGAGCCCGAAGAGTTGAGCGTAGTCATCGAGCAGCCCTTCCGCTCCGTGGGCGAGCTCCCCGAACGGGTACGGTCCGCCGGTCCGTTCTCGGTAAGACGCAGCGTACAGGTAGGGCACGATGCCCTGTCGCGCGAAGGCGGTGAGGGTGCGCGCTTCGCGGGCGATAAGTAGGAGCCTAAACGGAGATCCCAGGCAGAGCGACCCGTCTGAGAGCACGTGGTGATCGGGGTCGCGCGGGATGCGACTGCCGAGTTCGAACGTCGTGAGGAGCTCGTCCGGAAACCGATGGGGGACCTCGATCTGGAGTCGGTACGAATCCTCAATGACGGGGCCGTTCTCGTGGTCGGCACGGAAGCCGAAGTCCCCCTCCAGCCGAATCACCCCGGCCGGAGAGGGGCACACTCGCATTCCCGGATAGGCGTCGAGGAACGCGCGGAGTCCGATGCGCTCCTCCGGTCTCATCCCGCAGCCCACGGGCGGGACGGACGTTCGATCCGCTGGGTCGGGACGACGACGACAGGGGCGCTCGGCACAGCGGGAACACCGAGGCGCTCGCGTAGACGCTGTCGGTTGAGAGACAACCCGAGTGCTCGCTCCGCCCGCTTCTCCAGAACATCAGGGTCCTGGGTGTCCGCGAGGCGGTGGAAGTCCGCCTGGGCCTGTCCCAGCCAGCGGTAGAAGTTGCCTTCGAGGTCGAGAGCCTGACCTTCGGGGGTATCCCACTTGTCCGAGAAGTCTTCCTCGGGGTTGACCGGGTTGGGGACCCGAGGCGTATTCGGCTGGATGTGGTGGGCCATCGTGTCCACGATGTGGAGGAGCGCCTCGGTCACGTCCTCTTGCCCCTCGTAGGCCCGTGCGGCCAGCGTGGTGATTATGATCGAGATCGGCTGGGAATCCGGGTCGTCCTTGAACATGACGTTCCGGTGCTGCTTGAGGAGTTGAACGCTGGTCTGAAGCGGGGCCTTGAGCTTGTAGGTCGGAAGCTCCTCGACGGTCGCACGCTTCTCCATCCGGAGTCGGTCGCGCACCGTCTGGACGGCGAGCCGAACGCGGCTCCGGAACCAGCGGCCGTAGCCCTGCGGGTTGCTCACGTTCCAGTCGTCGCACACGACCTCGTAGTCCGCGCGCTCGTTGTCCGTGATCGATACTGTGAGCCCGGCGACATCGTCAGCCAACACCTCGTCGGTGTGGCGGGCGAGCATGGCCTCCTTGATCACGCCGCGTCGCACGTCGTCCTCGGGGATGCAGGGGACAGCGTCGATGTGGAAGCTCATCTGGTCCTTGTACTGGAGACGCCAGCACCGCCGCTTCTCGTCGAGCGGACGCTCGATGCCCCGAGCTTTCCGGTACGCCTCCAGCTCGGCCCCGAGAAGCTCCTTCAACTCCTTCTGCGTGTGCGACGACTTCGTGACGCCACTTTGGAGCTTGACCGAGATGTCCAAGTCGTACTCCCCATCAGCGTCTGGCGGGCGGGTGACGGTGCCCAGATCGAACGAGCCCTGAGGTGAAACGAGTGGATCGAACTCGCGGAGGGATGATTCCGGGCGGCACAGCCAGTCCCCGATATCCTTGTACCGGGACTTCGCCTTCTCGTACGCCGAATCGGGGATCTCGATGGCTTCGAGGAGGGCAGGGATGGAGTCTGATGAGGCGGTGGCGATCATGGTTCTGAACGTTATGGATGGAGTCGATAACTAGGCTGCGGGGAGGGCGCCGTCGATCTGGCGGGCTTCCTCGTAGACGGTTTGGAAAAAGGTCTTGATAGCCTCGTGGTCGCCGTTCGAGAGGGCGCGCGCGAGCTCTCGGAGGTTGGCGTTGGTGGAGTCCACCACCTTGAGGAGTTGGGCGTTCTCGGCCACGAGACCGAGTGAGAGGTCCGTTGTCGGGTCGAGCCGGTCGAGATGGACGTAGATGCGCCGACCACCCACGCTGTGCTCCAGCCCGGCGATCTCGATGGCAGGTGGCTCCGATAGGACGCGGAGCGCGATGTCCAGCGAAGGCGCACGCACGACCTGGACCCGTCGCCAGTACCAGTTCAAGAATCGGCGGACGTGGCGGGCTTGCCAGCGGGTAACGGGGCGGTCCTCGACGAACGCCCAGTGGGAGCGGAGCACGTCGTCGAGGATCTGTTTCAACGCCTCGTGGCGCGCCTCGTCGGAGCGGAGATCCTGGCCGGTGGTGTCGTTTCGGATGGCGTAGTCGAGCTCATGGAGGGCCGCGTAGAGGTCCGCCATGTAATCGATCCGTTCGAGGCAGTTCGCGAAGCGACCGACGGCTGCGGCGGTGTACTTCGTGAGCGCGTGGTGCTCGTGGAGGCTCTCGTGGAACACGAAGAGACGGATCAGCCGGTCGAGGAGGGCCTCGTCTAGCGTTCGGTCGGCGCTGAGGGCCGCGGCGTGCTGGCTGAGGAGGAGGCCGTCGGTGAGCTGCCACTCCCAGCTCTCTTTGGGTAGCCCGTAGGGCTCAGTGCTCACGAGCGGGACGTCGGACACGGCCATCTTGCCCTCGACCACGCCCCAGATCGGCGGGAGCGGAGGAAAGGGGTCAGGGGCGCGGAGTTGGCCTCCGAAGAGGAGCGGCTCGTACCACCTTTCGACCGGCTTCTGGGCACTCTGCTCCTGTGTGGCGGCGTAGCGAACGATGTCGCGGACGGCCTTTCTCCACGCGCCCTCACGCACGCTGGCCGCCTCAGCGCGCTGCTCGTCCGTGATGGGCCGCGCGGCCGTGGACGCCTCTCCCGGCGTGAGCGTGATGGCCTCGCGGTTGTTCGGGCCGTCCGCCTTTGATCGGAATCGGTAGGTGACGACCGTGACACCGCTCCGAAGCCGAAGCTCCTGTCCGACCACGAAGCAGACCGAGACCGGAGCGGCGATGAAGAGGTGGATGCGGTCGAGCCCAGGCCGGAGCTCGCGGAGCTTGCCGAGGGCCTCACGGACCGCTTGGCGGACGGCGGCGACATCGGCGAGGGATCGGATGGCCGTCGGACGCGGATCGGCAAGCTGGACCGTCACGTCGGCGATCCGGCCTGGCGGCACGACAGCCTCGACATCGGCGTCGTGGATGCCGTAGGAGACTGCGACGCGAAGGACGGCGTCGCCCTGAGCCTCTACCCGATCAGCGGGGGTCCCTGTCGTCGTGACGGTAACGGTCTGCTCGCTCTCCGGCCACGCCCACGAATCCGCGTCCCGGTCGTAGTCGTGGACGCGGACGAGGCGCTCGTCCCCCACGTAGGCCCCAAGGGCGACGACGTGCGGCGCCTCGGCGAGCCCGAAGTAGTGGATCACCGGGTCGCCCTGGGCCTCCGCCCACTCGCGGATCGCCCTCGCCCTGTCGATGATGTACCCTTCCGCGTCCTCCCAGTACCCGTTCTCCGTGTCGTTCTGGAACGGACGCATGTCCACCTCGACCGTTTCAGAGTAGGACCGGATAAGGTCGTCGGGCACGACGACGCGGATCTCGTCGTCTGTGACATTGCGGATATGAGACGGCTGGCGAATCAGGAGGAGAGACTTCGGCATGAGACGTTGTAGAGCAGAAGAATTGGGGGGAGCGTAGTAGAGGGTGGTGACGGCGGCGTGTCCGCGCTCATGACCTACTTGCGCCTGGACGGCCGACTCGGAAGCGGGGCGTCGGCCTGCACGGGGTGTGGCTCGTGCGTACCGTAGGTGTAGAGGCGGTCGATCTCCTTTGCTGAGGTCGGCCGCACATTCGTCACATCCCTTTGGATTTTTCTCCGATGGCCCCTCCTGACGCTCTAAAGGCGCTTCGAGCGGCCGACTGGAAGCGGATTTATCCCGCGCTGGTCGCCTACGCCTTCGCGAGGTCGGCCCGTCTCTACCTCGTGAAGGGCGGTGGGCGGCTACCGGAGGGGCACGAGCCCACCGACGTGGCCGACGAAGCTGTCCGACTCGTCTACGAGGGCGAGCGCAAGTGGGACCCCAACGCACACCCCGACCTGCTCCGCTACCTATCGGGCGTCGTGAGCAGCCTCGTGAGCAACCTCATCACGGGAGCCGACCATACATGGCGCGTAGACGGAGCGGACGGGGAGCCTTCCGACCTAGACGAGTTCGAGGGCACGGTGGCGCCCAGCCCGCTGGCCTCGACGGAGTCGGACGAGTGCGTCGAAGTACTGCGCGCCATCGTGGACCAGGAAACGGAAGGCGACGAGGGGCTCGCTACAGTCGCGATGGGGCTCGAAGACGAGATGCGGCCTGCCGAAATCGCCGACATGCTCAGCATAGACGTAAAGGAGGCCTACCTCCTCATCCGCAAACTGCGCCGTCGCTTGTACACAGCGATGGCCGACCACGAGTGTTGGGAGGACCACCCCATGATGACAATCGCTTCACGTCCATGACTGACTCCGACCGCATCAAGCTCCAGCGCTTGTTCGACCGTTTGGGAGAGGCCGCCCTGGACGACCCCGAGATGGCCTGCGAGATCCTCACCGACGCGGGCCTCGACCCCGACCGGGTCGCCGCTAAGGGCACGACTCTCGCGCGCGAACTGTATGGCGCGGCGCGGCTTCGGGCGGCCTCGGCGCGGCGGGCAGAGGTGCAACAAAGGGGCGCGACGCTCCGAGACCGCCTTGTGGAGCGCGCGCG